>JASGGG010000015.1:0-42694 GCA_047605165.1 Nocardioidaceae bacterium | reverse complement strand
CTCCGACATCGGCCTACCACTGGCCGCCAGTGCGGACGCCAAAGTGATACACGAGGGTGATACACGAAGCCCCGGAAACGGCGTCCAACGGCGATACGGCGTGAACCGCGATGAACCGCCGCACCCACTCTGAACTGCGCAAACGTCGAGACCCACCAATGACCGCTCTGTGACCGCCGCGAGCGCGACGGCGTGATCGGCGGTCAGCCCCTCGCTGCCGAGCCGAGCAAGCAAGTCGTAGGCAAATTCCGCGTGATCGAGGGCACCAGTGACCGAGAGGAGCGGAGCGAGCAGGCCCGCGTTGCTGGCTCCGAGAAAAACCCGCCACCTCCCTGGCATCCCCCGCGCCCTCGCTCGGGCTCCCCTCGCCGCTCACCGAGCTGGCCCTCCGTGCGACCGAGCTGGCCCAGCTCCCGATCACGCCGCAGTCCGCGCTCGTGGTGGAGAACGAGATCACCTACCTGAGCGCCGACGTGCCGGCAGCCGGCCTCGTCGTCTGGGGCAAGGGCTTCGAGGTCGACAGAGTCGGACGACTCCCCTGGCTTGCCGGCATCGACGTCGTCTATTGGGGCGACGTCGACACCCACGGCTTCGCCATCCTCGACCGGCTGCGGGCCTGGCTGCCGCAGACCCAATCGGTCCTGATGGACCGCGGCACGCTGATGGCCCATCAGGACCGGTGGGTGACCGAGGACCGCCCGGCCATCTCCTCTCTGACCCGCCTCACCGCGCCTGAGCTCGACCTGTACACCGACCTGGTCTCCGACCGCATTGGCCAGCGCGTACGCCTTGAGCAGGAGCGGGTCGACTGGGCCTGGGCGGAACGAGAGTTGACCCGAGCCTTGAAAGCGGACTGAAGCCGGCCTGAAACCACCGGCCCTTAGCGTCGCTCCCGAAGCGTACGAAGCGCGTACGCCCACGAGGAGCCGCCATGACCACCGCCACGCCTGCCACCGAGTCACGGGCGTACTCGTCCCTGGGCGCTGCCTGGATCCCGCTGGCCGCCTTGTGCCTGGCGTTCTTCGTCGAGATGGTCGACAACACGCTGCTGTCGATCGCGCTCCCGACGATCGGCCGTGATCTCGGCAGCGGCACGACTGCGCTGCAGTGGGTGACCGGGGCGTACTCGCTGACGTTCGGCGGGCTGCTGCTGACCGCCGGGTCGCTGGCCGACCGGTTCGGCCGGCGGCGGGTGCTCCTGGTCGGGCTCGCCGCGTTCGGCCTGTTGAGTCTGTGCGTCGTAGCCGTCGACACCTCCGGCGAGCTCATCGCGTTGCGGGCCGCCCTGGGTGTCGCCGCCGCGGCGATGGCACCGATCACCAACTCGCTGGTCTTCCGGCTCTTCGACGACCAGGCACTGCGGATGCGAGCCATCACGGTGATGATGGTCGTCGGCATGTCCGGGTTCATCCTCGGCCCGGTGCTCGGCGGCACCGCGCTGGCCCACGTCCGCTGGGAGTGGCTCCTGGTCGTCAACGCACCGATCGCGCTGATCGCGTGCATCGGCGTACGCCTCGGCGTCGCCCCCGACCGGCGCGAGGACCTGACCGACGATGCCCTCGACCTGCCCGGAGCGGCGCTGAGCGTCCTCACCATCGGCTTGGCGTGCTACTCGGCGACCTCCGGCGTCGAGCACGGCTGGCTCTCGCTCCCCACGCTCGCGGCGATCACCGGAGCCGTGCTCGCGGGCATCGGGTTCATCTGGCACGAACGCCGCACCCCAGCACCGATGCTCGACCTCGGGCTCTTCTCGAACGGCACCGTGCGTGGCGCCGCGATCGCGCAAACCGGCACCTCGATCGCGATGGCCGGCCTGATGTTCGGCCTGATCCTGCACTTCCAGTACGCCTACGGCTGGTCACCGGTGCGTGCCGGCCTGGCGAACCTGCCCATGATCGTGACGATGCTGCTCGCCACCCCGCTGTCCGAAGGACTCGTCAAGCGGCATGGCCATCGCATCGCCTGCCTGATCGGCGCGATCCTGCTGGCGGGCGGAGTCGGCGGAGTCGCCTGGGGCGTGCAGCACGGGTATGTGGCGATCGCCGTCCCGTTGATGGTCATGACGATCGGCCTGCGGACGGTGATGACGATCTGCGCGGTCGCGCTCATCGACGCGATGCCGAGCAACCGAACCTCGATCGGCGCAGCCCTCAACGACACCGCGCAAGAGGTCGGCTCGAGTCTCGGCACCGCCGTCGTGGGCACGATGATCGCCGCGCTGGTCACCACACAACTCCCGACCGGGACCTGGAGCGACTCGCTCGTGAACCTGTTCTTCCACGGCGAGCGGATCACCTACGCCGTGCTCGCCCTGGTCGTCGGGGTCATCGCCGTAGCCGGCGCACTCACCCTCACCAGCTCCCGCTCGACCGACGAGCACGGCTGAGGACCTGACTTGCTACGAAGCCGCCCCGCCGTACGCCCGCGTCACCGAGGCGACGCGAACCCGGTAGTCCGCGTACCAGGCGTCACGTCCCCGCTGCTGGGCGACGAGGTGTTCTGCGACCGACTTCCATGCCTGGGCAGCCCGCTCGTCGACCCAGTAGGAGACGGTGATCCCGAGACCGTCCCGTGCCGACTCGACTCCGAGGAAGCCGGGCTGCTCGGCTACCAACGCCAGCATGCGCGCTGACATCTGCTCGTATCCGCGGTCGCCCTCGGTGCGCACCGACGTGAAAACGACCGCCACGTACGGCGGCTCCGGCGTGTTGGCGATGGGCACGGTCAGAGCGTATCGACCCGCATCTCGGCCACGCTTGCGCACGCCTTCCTTCGACGTCACCTGAGCCGGATCGGCAGCGACCCGGCACCGGCCTGGCATGGCCTGGCTGAGCCGGCCGGTCCGTCTCAGAGCCCGTCGAGGGCGGCGGCGAATCGCTCGAGCTCGCCGGGGATGTCGTCTCCGCACGGCTGCAGGACGAACTCGGTGATGCCTTGGTCACCCAGCCTGGCCACCCGCTCCCTCACCTCGGCTCGGGTGCCGCTGACCGTCCAGGTCCGCAGATTGGCGTGTGCGCCTGCCTGCCAGGCGGCGGCGTCGGCCTCGTTGAGGCCGATGCAGTGCTGGTCATGCACGGCAAAATGGCGCACCGACGGGTCGGCTCTCTCGACCACGTCGGCCCAGACATCGCCGCCGTCGAGCTGTCGAACCGCCTCGAGACCGGCGAGTTCATAGGTAGCGTGGTAGGTGATGGCCCAGCCGGGGCCGACGGCTGCCCGGGCATGCGGAGAGTCCGTCGGCTCGCCCTCGTCGAGGACGGTGCCCCAGGCGAGAATGGCGTTCCAGTCGAAGTCCGTAGCATACGGAGGTGGCGGCTCCATGCTGAGAAGCAGACCGTCTCCGAGTTCCTTGGCGACCTCACCGCCCTTGGGGCCATGCACACCGAAGAGAATCGGCACCGAGACAGGCCGGGGCGCGGCACTGCCGTCAGGATGCAACATGCGCATCTGTGCGCCCTCCCACTCGATGGTCTCGCCCGCCAAGAGGGCTTTGAACGCACGGACATAGTCGAGCATGAACTTCATCGGGATGCCCCGATAGCCCATGGCACGCCTCCCGGAGAAGCCGGTGCCGAAGGCGACCGCGACGCGTCCGGGCGCCATCGCGACCAACGAGGCCGTCGCTGCCGCGTTGACCATGGGATGACGCAGGCTCGGCACGAGCACACCAGGCCCGAGGCCGATCCTGCTGGTGCGTTGAGCTGCCAGGCTCAGCATCATCCAGACATCGGGACTCTGCTGTGGTGTGTCGTAGAGCCAGGCTCGGGAGAACCCGAGTTCCTCGGCGACGCCGATATGTTCGGCGGAATCGAGTGTTGTCGGGAACGCACAGGAAATCTCCACAAGAGACCTGCTTTCTGGGTCGCGGCGAGTGTCGGATCCAAGAACACCATGTTGTCTCGGTCACATCAATGCCCGCGAACACGTCGGCACGCCGAGTCACCGACCGCCAGACGACGAAGCCGACGCGAGGACAGCGGCCGGCCACGCCGGATCGGCCGATCTCGATCTCAGTCGCCGTGGATCCTACCGAAGCCCTCGGGGCATACTGCGAGGAATGATTCGCTCGGGAGGCGCCCAGATGTCCAGTTCACCCCGCCGTACGTTCGATGCCCTCGGCGCGGTCCTCGCGGCCGCGCTCTGGACGGTCGCCGCCGTGACCGCGTTCCCACCACCGTCGGCGGCGGCCACCGCAACCACGACAGACGACCCGGGGCAGCTGATGCTGGTGCTCGACGCCTCCGGCTCGATGGCCGAGCAGGCCTCGGGCGGCGGCACGAAGATCGACGCCGCCAAGCAGGCGCTCGACACGGTGATCGACCAGCTTCCCGCCGACGCCCCGGTAGGGCTGCGGGTCTACGGCTCGAAGGTCTTCAGCCGCACCGATCCAGGCGCCTGCACCGACTCCGAGCGCGTGGTCGACATCGGCACGGGAAACCGTGAGGAACTGCGCACCGCCGTCGCCGGCTACCGCCCGTACGGCGAGACGCCGATCGGCTACGCGCTGCAGCAGGCGGGCAAGGATCTGGGCACGACGGGGAAGCGCTCGATCGTGCTGGTCTCCGACGGTGAGCCCACCTGCCCGCCGGACCCGTGCAAGGTCGCCAAGCAGCTCTCCCGGCAGGGCGTCGACCTGCGCATCGACGTGGTCGGGCTCGACGTCTCGGGGAAGGCGGCGGCGGCGCTGCGCTGCGTTGCCAAGGCTGGCCACGGCACCTATTACGACGTCGGCTCGGCCGAGGACCTCGTCGACGCCCTTGCCACGCTCGCCACCCGGGCAGTGCGTCCCTACGAACCCACCGGGCAGCCGGTCACCGGGGGCACCACAGCCACCGATGCCGCCACCATCGGGGCAGGCTCCTATGTCGATCAGCTCGGTGGTCCGGGGACCGCCTCGGGGGTGCGGACCTATGCCGTGGAGCGTGCCTATCCCGGCTCCAGCCTGACCGTCTCGACCAGCATCCGGACGCCCGCGTTCGCCAGCGACGCGGCGGGAGTCGGCGACTGGGACGGTCTGAAGATCGAGTTGACCGGTGAGGACGGCTCCTCCTGCGATGTCGGCTCCCCGGCGACCAGGCGCAGCATGGAGAGCCCGTTCGTCGTCGCGACTGTGACCGACGACCGCTGTGCCGACGCCGAGCGGCTGGACCTGACCGTATCCCGTGCCGACAGCGGCCAGGCGTTCACCACACCACTGGAGCTCGTCGTCACCGAGGAGTTGCCGGTGGCCGACGAGGACTCCCTGCCGACTCCGACTCCGCCGGCCTGGGTGGCGCCACCGGGCGGGAAGGCCACCGACAGCGTGGCCGGTGGCACCTCTTTCGCGACTGCCACCCCGGTCGCCCCCGGCGTCTACCGCGGCACCCTGGTGCCCAACGAGATCCAGGTCTTCAACGTCGACCTCGGCTGGGGCCAGCAGCTGACGGCCACGATGACCATCGGCAAGCCCTCCGGAAAGCTGGCTGACGAGCTCAGCCCCCACGGCTCGCCGTTCCGGCTCGACCTGTTCAGTCCGGCCCGCAGCGACGCGCGCGCCTTCGCCGAGGGTGGGGCGGCGGAGTCCTGGTCGCTCTACCCGAGCGGAGGCGGCACCAGCGGCGGCACCACGGCCACCGTCGCCTACCGCAACCGGGCGGAGTCCGACAGCGGAGTCGTCGCCGCCTCCCAGGCGGGTGCCTACGCCGTCACGGTCTCGTTGGCCGACGGTCGCGCCACCCGCTCCTACGAGGTGCCGTTCGTGCTGCGCGTCGGCGTCTCCGGCGAGATCACCGGCATGCCGTCGTACGTAACCCCCACGCCGTCGACGACCCCGAGTGCAAGCTCGTCGGCCGCCACCCCCACGCCGACCGAGGCGACCGGTTCGCAGGCGGCGACCGAGGCACGACAGGAGGACTCCGGCACCGACCCGACGCCGCTACTCCTGAGCGCCGGGCTCGCCGCGGTGCTCGTCCTCCTCGGGGTCGGCTATGCCCTCGGGCGCCGGCGCCGCGGGCGCGGCTGATCCGGGGTCAGTCGAACTCTCCGGAGCGGAGCCAGTCGAGCAGTCGCCGGTCGCGCTTGGTGGGCCGGCCGGCGCCTTGCTGCGTTGTCGTCGGTCGACGGGCCATTCGATTGCGGCGCCCCGCGTTCTCTTGCTGGGTCGCGGCGAGTCACCGACCTCCGGACGACGAAGCCGGCGGGAGGACAGCGGCCGGCCACGCCGGGACCGCGCGACCTCCTATGATCGCCACCATGGTCGTCGAGTACGCCTGCACCGAGCGCGTCGCACGGATCCACCTGGCGCGCCCCGAGCGGCTCAACGCCGTCGTGCCCGTGCTCGTGGATGGGCTGATCGACGCGCTGGACCGCGCACACGACGAGGCGAACGTGATCGTGCTGGCCGGGCGCGGCCGGGCGTTCTGCGCCGGCCACGACCTCAAAGAGCCTGTGCCGGTCGAGACCCTCGTACAGACGCGCGTACGCCTGGAGCAGATCCAGGAGGTCACCCGCAGGATCCGTTCGTTTCCGGGCATCGTGATCTCCGCCGTGCACGGGTACGCGCTCGGTGCCGGTTGTGAGTTCGCGCTCGGCTGCGATCTGGTCGTGGCCGACGAGACCGCGCGATTCGGCTTCCCCGAGGTGGGCGTCGGGCTCAGCGTCACCGGTGGGATCTCCGCGCTGCTGCCCAAGATCGTCGGGCCGTACCGGGCCAAGGAGCTGCTGCTGACCGGCCGGCACCTCGACGCGACCGAGGCCGCGAGCCTCGGGCTGGTCAACCGGCTCGCCTCCCTCGGCGCTCACGAGCAGGTGGCGCTCGGACTGGCGCGGGAGATCAATACCAAACCGCCGACGGCCGCGAGCCTGGCCAAGCAGGTTGTCGACCTCGGCCTGGGCTCGACGCTCGAGGAGGCATTGGCGACCGAGGTCGACCACGCCCTGATCACCAGCGTCTCGGGTGAGGGTGACGCGCCCCGCGGGGAGTTCGGTCGGTGACCTCCGACCTCGCCGCCGCGGTCACCGAGGCCGCGACCCGATGGCCGGACCGGCCGGCCTGGACCTTCGACGACGGCGCAGGAGGGGTGCGTACGCTGACGTTCGCCCAGGTGCACGAGCTCACCGACGGCTTCGCCAAAGCCCTGCAGGGCAAGGGGATTCGCGTCGGCGACCGAGTAGGGGTGCTGCTGCCCAACCAGCCGGAGTTCCCTTTGATCTGGCTGGCGCTGGCCAAGCTCGGGGCCGCGATCGTGCCACTCAACACCACGTACCGCTCCCACGACCTGGGGCATGTGCTCGACACCTCCCAGGCCGTTGCGGTGGTGACCACGACCGACCTCCTCCCGCTGATCGAGTGCCGACGCGAGGAACGAGCCGGGCGTATCGAGCCACAACGGGTCGTCGAGTGGTCCGAGGCGCTAGCCGAGGGCCGTATCGAGACGCCGGCCGGACGCGGGGCGCCGAAGTCGCGGACTTCTCCTACAGATCCCACGGGCGTGGTGGTGGTCTCGATACACGCCTCGTCCCTCGGCGCACTCGACCAACCTTCGCCTCACGCACTCGACCACCCAGCAAGCGCCTCCTTCGTCGACCCACTCGACCACCGTCCCGCGTACTCGCTCGAATCCCTTGCCCCGCTCCCCGGCTTCGAGCAGCAGCCGGTCGATCCCGGCGCGACGGTCAACGTGCAGTTCACCTCCGGCACGACCGGCAAACCCAAGGGCTGCTTGCTGTCGCACCGCTACTGGCTCACCCTCGGCACCAGCTTGGTCGAGGAGTTCCCACACCTGTCGGCCGACGACGTGATGCTGACCGCGCAGCCCTTCTCCTACCTCGACCCGCAATGGAACGTCGTCGCCGCGCTGCTGGCCGGCGCCCACCTGGTCGTGCTCGACGGCTTCCATCCCTCGACGTTCTGGAGCAAGGTACGCGAGCACGGCGTCACCTATTTCTACTGCCTGGGCGCGATGCCGACGCTGCTGCTGCGGATGCCGCCCGACCCGGCCGATCGTGACCACCGGGTCCGGGTGGTGCAGGCCTCCGCGATCCCCAGGCCGCTGCACGCCGAGCTCGAGGAACGGTGGGGCGTCGGCTGGTACGAGGCGTTCGGCATGACCGAGACCGGCGCCGACCTCCGCGTTACCGACCTCGACCACGACGCGCTCGTGGGCACCGGTCGCCTCGGCCTGCCCACCGCACATCGTGAGGCCCGCGTCGTCGACGGCGAACTGCAACTGCGTGGGCCCGGCATGATGGACGGCTACCTCGGCGAGCCCGACCCGTTCGTCGACGGCGGCTGGTTCCCCACCGGCGACCTCGCCCGCATCGACGACGACGGCCGCGTCTACCTGCTGGGTCGCAGCAAGGACATGATCCGCCGGAGTGGCGAGAACGTCGCGGCGTACGAAGTCGAGGACGTGATCGGCAGCCACCCGGCCGTACGCCTGGTAGCCGTGGTCGGCGTACCCGACGAGATCCGCGGCGAGGAGGTCAAGGCCTTCGTCGTCGGCGACGTGGACGAGGCCGAGCTGGCGGCGTACGCGGCCGAGCGGCTGGCGGCATTCAAGGTGCCGAGATACTGGGAGTTCCGTGACGACCTGCCGCGGACCGCCTCCGAGCGAGTGGCCAAGAAGGAGCTCTTGGCCGAGCCGAGCCGACAGGCCGGGCGAGCCGCTGGTGACGCGCCCCAGACCGACCGCAGCCACCGCCTCGCCTGCGGGGAGAACGAATCGGAGGAGACGTCATGACCGGGCTCGTGGCGGACGTGCTGCTGACGAACGCGGAGTTCGTGACGCTCGACGGCGCCGCCAGTGCGATCGCGATCCTCGGCGACCGCATCGTCGCCACCGACGAGGTGCCGGCGTGCGAGGTGATCGACCTCGGCGGCGCCACCGTGACGCCCGGCTTCCACGACGCCCACAATCACATGGCGTGGTTCGGGCTGACCCTCGGTGAGGTCGACTGTCGCGTCGACTCGCTCGACGCGCTCTACGCCGCGATCGGTGCCGCCGCGGCGGCCGCTCCCGAGGACGCGTGGGTGGTCGGGTACGGGTACGACCAGAACAAGTGCGGCGCGCACCCGACCCGCGAGGGACTCGACCGGGTGGCGGGTGGACGTCGCGTCTGGGTCAAGCACACCTCGGGTCACATGTGCGTGGTCAACTCCCCCGTGCTGCGCGAGCTCGGGCTGGACGAGCACCCGGCTGAGGTCGACGGCGGCCTCGTGGTCGTCGACGCCGCCGGGCGCCCGACCGGGCTGCTGCAGGAGACGGCCCAGGCGCTGATCAACCCACTGATGCTGCCCTATCCGGTCGACACGCTCGTGGAGGCGATCGACCGCGCCGGGCAGGTGTACCTGCGTGAGGGCATCACCTCCGCGACCGAGGCCGGTATCGGCGGCGGCTGGATCGGCCGGACCCCGGTCGAGTTGGAGGCCTACCAGCGCGCTCGCGAGCTCGGCCGGCTGCACACCCGGGTCGAGTTGATGGTCGTGCTCGATGTGCTGCATCCGGTCACCGAGCTCGGCCTCGGGCTCGACCTCGGGCTGCGCACCGGCTTCGGCGACGACTGGCTGAGCATCGGGCCGGTGAAGATCTTCTCCGACGGCTCGCTGATCGGGCACACCGCGGCGATGTGCCACGACTTCGCCGACACCCCCGGCGAGCGTGGCTACCTCCAGGCCTCCGCCGAGGCTCTCACCGAAGCGATCCTCGCCGCGCACCACGGCGGCTGGCGGGTGGCCACGCACGCGATCGGCGACGCGGCGATCGATCTCGTGCTCGACGCCTACGAGCAGGCACAACGGACTCTGCCGCGGCCCGACGTCCGGCACCGGATCGAGCACTTCGGGGTCGCTCGACCCGACCAGGTCGCCCGCGCCCGGCAGCTGAACGTCATCCCGGTGCCCCAGGGCCGGTTCGTCAACGAGATCGGCGACGGCATGCTGCGCGCGGTCGGGCCGGAGCGAGCGGCGTACGTCTACCGGCAACGGTCTCTTCTCGACGCCGGGATCGTCGTGCCCGGCAGCTCCGACCGGCCGGTCGTCACCGGCACGCCGCTGCTCGGCATACACGACCTGGTCAACCAGCTCACCTCGTCGGGAGCGCCGTTCGCGCCGGACGAGGCAGTGACCGGGCTCGAAGCGCTGCGCGCCTGGACCTACGGGTCCGCGTACGCCGCCAAACAGGAGCACCTCAAAGGGACTCTCAGCGTCGGCAAGCTCGCCGACCTGGTCGTGCTCAGCGACAACCCCGCGACGGTCCCGCCCGACCGGATCCGCGACATCGAGGTGCTGCGCACGATGGTCGGCGGCACGTTCCGATGGTCGGCATGAGGCTGGTCGTGATCTCTCAGGAAAGTCCTCGACTTCTCTTACAGACCCCATGACCGTCCGGTGGCCGGCATGAGGCTCGTCGACGCACGCTGTCTCGATCCCAGCCAACTGGCCGCGGCTCAGGCGATCTACGAGGGCGCGTTCCCCGAGCACGAGCGAGTGCCTTTCACGGCTCTCTTCATCGACCGAGTCCTGGTGCTGGTGGATGATGATCGGCCTTGCGGCCTCGCGGTTCTGCGCGATTTGGGTGACACCGGCTGGACGTTCCTGCGCTACTACTGCGTCGGCGACCGCGGTTGCGGGCTCGGCAGCCTGATGTGGGGGCTGCTCAAAGAGGCCCACGCCGGGCAGACCCGGATCATCCTCGACGTCGAGAATCCCGACGAGCCCGGCACCGACGCCGCCAGTAAGGCGCTGCGAGAGCGCCGGATCGCGTTCTACCAGCGACTGGGCGTGCGGCTGCTGCCGGTCTACGACTACCTGCCGCCGCACGACGGCGTGCCGTTCGACCTGCGCCCGATGGTCGCCGACCTCGACACCCCCGACGGCCGCACTCCCCCGCTGGCTCCCGCAGACCTGCGCGCCGTCGTACTCGCCGTCTTCGAGCTCCGCTACGGACTCCCCGCCGACCACCCCGCGGTCCAGCGCTGCCTCGCCGCCAGCGGCCTCGTCTGAGCCAGGAACCTTCACCAGCGCAGCAACGTCACCCCGGGCGCGGTCTCGAAGGCCGGATCGGCCGTCACCAGTGTCAGCCCTTCAACGATCGCCTGGCCGGCCAGCAGCCGGTCGAACGGGTCGCGATGCTCCCAATCGAGCGTCGCGGCAGTCAGCGCGTGCTCGGTCGACAGCGGTAGCTCCGACGCGCCGAGCCGACGTACGGCGGGCATCCAACCGGGCAACATCCTGGGTGCGTCGAACTTGCCGAGCGCCTGCTTGCGCGCGAGCTCATAGGAGGACACCGCTGACACGTGGATACGGCCCGCCTCCAGCGCCGCGGTCACGTGCGCAGGCGGAGCGAAACGTGCATCGACCAGCCAGTAGAAAGCGTGTGAGTCGAGCAGATAGCTCACTCCCATTCGGCGAGCTCTTCCTCGGTCAAAGGTGCGAAGAAGACGTCGTCCGGGATCTCGCCGAGGTCGGCGAAGCTGACGTCGAGCCGGGGAGCCTCTGTCGGCCCGAGCCGCGCCACCGGCCGCCCGCTGCGCGCGATCACGATCGTCTCCCCCTGCTCGACGCGGGCCAGCAGCTTGGAGAAGTGGGTCTTCGCCTCGTGGACGTTGATGACGGCAGGTTCAGACATAGACTAAGTCTAGCGGACTACGTCCTAGGTTTCAAGCGTCAGCGCCCAGGCTCGGCAGCGGGAGTGGCTGCTCGATGCGCTCGACGACGGCCCGCCTGACGACTCGGCCGATCGCCTCACGCACAGCCGTGGCGTCCTCGGGCTTGAGATCCTCCAGCTGGTCGAAGACCAGGGCGTTCAGGTGGTCGGCCAACGTCGAGATCGCGCTCCGGCCCGTCTCGGTCAGCGTGAGATCGTCGAGCGGCCCTTCGGCATATCCGTGCTCGACGAGGTCGGCGAAGGTAGGGGCGAGTACGTCCGGGGGCAGTCCGCGCGCCGCGGCCACGCGTGCGACGTCGGCCTTGTGACCCGACTCGGTCAACCCGTACACCTGGCCCAGCGCCCAGGACCGACCGCGGCCGATCCCGGTACGGTCACCGCTGAGCGCCTCGCCCAGCAGGTCGCGGCGACCGCCGTAGAACAGGTTGGCGACGCGTTGCCCGAGCAGCTGGTCGCTGGTCAGCGCCTCGGGCGCGGCAAAGCTCCCGCCCATGTCACGGGCCGACGGCGCGAGGCTCTCCCCCAGCTGCACCTGCGGCAACATGAGCGCGAGCACGAACGCGATCATGGCGACGGGCATGGCCCAGAGGAACACCTGGCCGAGCGCGTCGGCGTAGGCGTCGATGATCGGCCGAATCACATCGTCGCTCAGCTTGTGGAGCGCGGCGGGGGTCGCGATCGCGTCGGGGGCGATGCCCGGCACCTTCGTGATCGCCGCAGGCAGCCGGTCGGAGAGGAAGTTGGAGTAGAGCGAGCCGAAGATCGCCGCGCCGAAGGCGGTACCCATGGTCCGGAAGAAGGTGATGCCGGAGGTGGCGACGCCGAGATCCGCGTAGCGGACGGCGCTCTGCACGACGATCGTCAGCACCTGCATCGACAAGCCGATGCCCAGACCGAGCACGAACAAGAAGAGCGATGCGGTCCAGCCGGTGGTGTCGGCGTCCATCCGGGACAGCAGGAACAACCCCAGCGTCATCACAAGGGAGCCGATGACGGGGAAGATCTTGTAGCGGCCGGTTCGGCTGACCACGTTGCCACTGAAGATCGACGTGATCAGCAGTCCGAGCACCAGTGGCAGCAGCCTGAAGCCGGAGTCGGTGGCGGTGACTCCCTGTACGTACTGGAAGAACGTGGGCAGGAAGGTCAGCGACCCCATCATCGTGAAGCCGACGACGAAGCTGAGCGCGCAGCAGTCGGCGAACACCTTGGACTTGAACAGCCGCAACGGCAGGATCGGTTCGGCGGCCTGGCGCTCGATCAGCACGAATACCACCAGGAGCACGACGCCGAGCGCAAGCAGCCCGATGATCTGCCACGACCCCCAGGCGTACTCAGTGCCACCCCAGCTGGTCGCCAGCACCAGCGAGCCGGCACCTGCCGCGACTGCCACCATGCCGGCATAGTCGATGCGGTGCTGGCTGCCCCGCGGGACGCGGGGAATGAACTTGCCGGCCGCGACGATCACGGCGATAGCCAAAGGCACGTTGATGTAGAAGCACCAGCGCCAGCTCAGGTGATCGGTGAAGAGGCCGCCGAGCAGCGGCCCGATGACGGTCGCGACGCCGAACACCGCGCCCAGTGCTCCCTGGAACTTGCCGCGCTCCCGCAGCGGGATGATGTCGGCGATCAGCGCAGTCGCGGTGACGACCAGACCACCGGCGCCGAGCCCCTGGATCGCCCGCGATCCGATCAGCATCAGCATGTTCTGCGCCATGCCACACAGGGCGGAGCCGACGATGAACACGGTCACGCTGATCTGGAAGACCAGCTTGCGGCCGAACTGGTCGCCCAGCTTCCCGACGACGGCGGTGACGGCGGTCTGCGCAAGCAGGTAGGACGTCACGACCCAGGAGATGTGCTGGCCCCCGCCGAGATCGCCGACGATCGTCGGCAACGCGGTGGCGACGATCGTGCCGTCCAGCGCCGAGAGCAGCATGCCGAGCCCGACCGTCGCGAACGCGTAGATGCGTACCTTGCCGGCCAGCGCCGTACCCCGTGCCGCGGCGGACCCTGCGACCGCTGAAGTCATGCCAAGCCCTCTCGAGTCGGTCAACCTCTTGATTCATCCAACCATCCCCCGGGGTCCCCGGCGAGACGGCAAACCAGCCGACGCCACGGAATAGCCGCCACGAGGAGACGGTTGCACGAGTGCTACCGACCGGCCGCCCCGACACCGAAGGACCTCTTGTGCCCACCATCCAACTCACCGCCGGCGACTTCGAGCAAACCGTGCTCGACAACGACATCGTGCTGGTCGACTTCTGGGCCTCCTGGTGTGGCCCGTGCCGCCAGTTCGCACCCACCTTCGAGGCGGCGTCGAACGTCAACGACGACATCGTCTTCGGGAAGGTCGACACCGAGGCCGAGCAACAACTCGCCGCCGCCGCGCAGATCACGTCGATCCCGACGCTGATGGCCTTCCGCGAGGGCATCCTGGTCTTCTCCCAGCCTGGCGCCCTGCCCGCCCCGGCTCTCGACCAGCTCATCGACTCCGTACGCGGCCTGGACATGGACGAGGTCCGGGCTCAGATCGACGCCGACGGCGAGTAGCCCTGTGGCCGAGGTGTCAAAGAACAGGCAGTAGCCCCGGATAGGGACCAAAATCAGCGATTCAGGCGTCAACTGCCTGTTCTTCGGCAGGTTCGTTCTCCTCGAACTTGATCTTGCGCAACTGCTTGTTCATCGAGAACCACAAGAAGACGATCGCCGCGCCGATCGCGAGCACGATCAGCAGCGGGATCCAGCCGGCCTTGACGTTGTCGGCGTCATCGGCGTGCACCACCAGCGGCAGGAACGCGAGCATGCTCATGCAAGCCATTCTGACAGGGGAACGTCAGTCGATCGAGTCCGGGATGCCGGCGAAGAGGTCGGTCTCGGGCAACGTGGTCTCGACCAGCGACCGGGCCAGCTCGTAGTCCTCGGTCGGCCAGGCCTGTTGGTGCACCTCCATCGGCACCGCGAACCAGGATCCGTCGGGGTCGATCTGGGTGGCATGCGCAAGCAGGGCCCGGTCGCGCACCGGGAAGAACTCCGCGCACTCGACCCGGGTCGTCACGCGGCGCTCGTGGGCGGGATCGGGCTTCCACTCCTGGAGTCGCTCCGCATAGGGCGACTCAAGACCATGGGCGACCATCCCGTCATGGAGGGCCTTCGTACGCTCCCAATGGAACCCGTGGTGGTAGTAGAGCTTGAGCGGCTGCCAGGGCTCGCCCGCGTCGGGGTAGCGCTCGGGGTCACCGGCCGCGTCGAAGGCGACCATCGAGATGTTGTGGCACTGGACGTGGTCGGGGTGGGGGTAGCCGCCGTTCTCGTCATAGGTGGTGACCACATGCGGCTTGAACGAGCGGATCAGCCGGACGAGCGGCTCGGCCGCCTCCTCGACGGGTACGAGCGCGAAGCAGCCCTCGGGCAGCGGCGGCTTCGGGTCGCCCTCCGGCCAGCCGGAGTCGACGAAGCCGAGCCAGTCCTGGGTCACCCCGAGGATCTCGCGGGCGCGCGCCATTTCCTCGCGACGGATCTCGGCGATGTTGGCCACCACGTCGGGGCGATCCATCTTGGGGTTGAGCACGGAGCCTCGCTCACCACCGGTGCAGGTCACGACGTGGACGTCGACACCGCGGGCGACGTACATCGCTGTGCTCGCTGCCCCCTTGCTCGACTCGTCGTCGGGGTGCGCGTGCACATGCATGAGTCGGAGCATGCGGACAATCCTAGGAGCCCGCGGCGCGTACGCTGGCCCGCGTGTCCGAACTCGACGAGCGATACCCGCGCACCAGCCGGGGCCGACGGCGTACCGTCGTCGTGCTCGTCGTCGTGCTGGCGCTCGCCTCACTCACCTGGCTGGGCTGGGTGATCCTGGACCAGAGCACGCCAAAGGTCACCTCCAGCCTGCTCGCCTTCACCGTCGACGGCGACCACGGTGTCGCCGGGGTGATCGAGGTCGCGCGCGCCGACACCGACACCAGCGCCACCTGCTTCCTGCGCGCACTGGCCGAGGACCACGCCACCGTCGGCGAGCTCGCGCTGCCGGTCACCAACGGCGCCAAACGGCAGAAGATGCCCTTCACGATGCGCACCGAGCGGGCCGCCACCAGCGTCGAGCTTCTCGGCTGCACCGCACCAGGCCAGAACCGGAGAAAGTAGGCGGGATCCGCCTCGCGGCGTACACTGGCAGTGACCCGGTCACCCCGGGTCGTTTTCTTTTGAGATAACCACCACGCAGGAGTTGTGCCGTGACCGAGACCAGCATCGTCACCATCTGGATGTCCCCCGGCGCTCTCGATGCCGTCAAGGCCGAGCTGGAGCAGCTGTCCGGCCCGGTGCGTGCCGAGATCGTCGAGCGCATCGCCGCCGCTCGGGAGGAGGGCGACCTGAAGGAGAACGGCGGCTATCACGCAGCCAAGGACGAGCAGGGCAAGCTCGAAGCGCGGATCCGCCAGCTCACCGAGATCGTCCGGGTCGCCGACACCAGCCCGAGCCCCGACGACCAGATCGTCAGCCCCGGCAAGGTCGTCACGACCAGCCCGGAGTTCACCGACGACGACGGACCGTTCCTGCTCGCGATGCGTACGATCGACGACGCCTACCCCGACAACGTCAACCTCATCTCGCCGCAGTCGCCGCTGGGCGCCGCGCTGCTCGGTGCGGCCAAGGGCGAGACCCGCGACTTCAGCGCACCCAACGGCAAGACCATCAAGGTAACGATCGTCGACGTCACCCCGTACGCCTGACCACCGCTGCTCCCTTCTGGCCCCGGGCCTGCCCCGCGCTGCCCCGGGGGCTCTCCCTTCCGGCTCCGAGCCTGCTCCCCCTGCCCCTCCGGGCCGGTTTGTGGCCGATCCTGACGGTGATCGCTGCCTTGTGGTCGATGCAGGCAACTTCGACCGCGGATTTGCTGTCGCCATCGGCCACAAGCCGGGCCGAACAGTCGCCATCGGCCACAACCCAGCTGGGACCGGCAAAGGGGTCTATTCGGTGACGGTGTACCCGTGCTCGCGGAGCCTCCCGAGGACGGCTTCGGTGTGCTGGGGGCCGCGGGTCTCCAGGTGGAGTAGCACGTCGACATCCCCGACGGGGAGCTGGGACGAGGTGCGCTCGTGCATCACGTCGATCACGTTGGCCTGGGCTTCCGCGCACTGACGGAGAAGCTGCGCCAGCCCACCGGGCCGGTCGGAGATGCGTACGCGCACGGATAGATAGCGCCCGGCGGCCGCCAGTCCATGCCGGATCACGTTCATCATCAGCTGCGGGTCGATGTTGCCGCCGGAGAGCACCGCGACCACCGGCGTCTCGAAGCGCGTCGGCTCGTGCATCAGCGCGGCGACCGCCGCGGCACCGGCGGGCTCGACGACGAGTTTGGCCCGCTCGAGCAGCATGACCAGTGCCTGCGACAGCTGCTCCTCGCTGACCGTGACGACGTCATCGACGCGGTGGGAGACCGTCGCAAACGGCACATCCCCGGGCCGGGCGATCGCGATGCCGTCGGCCATCGTGCTCATCGACTCCAGCGGCACCGGGTTTCCGGCGGCCAGCGACCCGGGGTAAGCGGCGGCGCCTTCGGCCTGCACCCCGACCACTTTCACGTCCGGCCGCAGGGCCTTGACCGCGATGGCGATACCGGCGAGCAGGCCGCCGCCGCCGGTGGGCACCACGATCGTACGTACGTCGGGACATTGGTCGAGGATCTCCAGCCCACAGGTGCCCTGCCCGATGACGATGTCGGGGTGGTCGAAGGGGTGGACGAGGATGGCGCCGCTCTCCTCGGCGTACGCCCGGGCATGGACGAGCGCCTCGTCGACAGTGTTGCCCGCGAACCGGACCTCCGCCCCGTACCCGCGGGTCGCCTTCTCCTTGGGAATCGGCGCACCGACCGGCATGTAGACGACGGCACGGATGCCGAGCATCTGCGCGGCAAGAGCGACCCCCTGGGCATGGTTGCCGGCGCTCGCCGCCACCACACCCCGGGCGCGCTCACCGGGGGTGAGCCGGCTCATCCGCAGATAGGCTCCGCGAATCTTGAAGGAACCGGCGCGCTGGAGATTCTCGGCCTTGAGCAGCACCGGCCCGCCGACCAGCCTGGCCAGCCAGCGCGACTCCTCCAGGGGTGTCTCGATGGCGACGCCGGCCAGCAACTCCCGGGCCGCGCGAATCGAGGACAAGTCAGGTTCGGCATCCACCACGGCCGCAGCCTACTGCTAACGCCGGCGCATTCACGCTCAGCGTACACACGCCTGAGGCATACTTGTGTTATGCAACCGAATGGTGGTGCGGCGCCTGCTACCGCGGAGGACGCGGTACTGGGCACCTTGCTCGCGCTCGGACGCACGGTGCGCGCAAGGCAACCGGGCGACCAGGTCGAGGCGGCGCTCGTACCCGTTCTCAAAGTGGTCACCCGCTGCGGCTCCAGCCGGCTCACCTACCTGGCCGGGCGACTCGACCTCGATGCCTCGACGGTCAGCCGGCACGTCAAGCATCTGGAGGATCTCGGATACGTCGAGCGTACGAGCGACCCCGACGACGGACGCGCCTCCCAGCTGGCCGCGACCCCCTCCGGACACCAGGCGCTGGCCGACTTCCTGGCCACCCGCAGGGCCTTGGTCGCCCAAGCCTTGCAGGACTGGACCGACACCGAACGCGAGACCCTGCGTACGCTGCTCGACCGCTTCAACTGCGCCATCCTCGACGCGGACTGACCTTCTCCTCGCCACGGCCGGATTGTGGCCGATGGTGACGTACCCGGCCGGCGTGTCGCTGTCATCATCGGCCACAAGTCAGCAATCACCGTCAGGATCGGCCACAATCCGGCACCAACCAGCCGAGGCTGCGCCAATCCCGGCGGCCTACTCCCGCTCGTGTTCGGCGATCTCCTCGTCCAGGTCCCCGGCGGCAAGGTGCCCGATGACGGCGTTGACGGTGGCGGCGAGGGGTACGGCGATGAGGGCGCCGGGGATGCCAGCCACGATCACACCGACCGCGATCGCGAGGATCACGCCGAGCGGGTGCACGCTGACGAACCGGCCCATCAGGAAGGGCTGAAGCACGTGTGCCTCCAGCTGTTGCACGGCGATGACGCCGCCGAGCATGATCAGCGCGGCGATCGGACCCTTGGCGACCAGCGCGACGAGCACCGCGACCGCACCGGACACCGTCGCGCCGACCATGGGTACGAACGCCCCGAGGAAGACCAGCAACCCGATCGCCGCGACGAACGGCACCCCGAGGATCAGCGCGACCAGCCCGATCCCAATCGCGTCGGTCGCGGCCACCAACACCGTCGCGCGCACGAACTGCGTCAGCGACGTCCAGGCGACGAAGCCCGACGAGTTGGCCTTCGGCCGTGCCGCCTTGGGGAAGATCCGCACGATCCACTGCCAGATGCTGGCCCCGTCGGCGAGGAAGAAGTACGTCGAGAACAGCACGATGAAGAAGCCGGCGACGATATGGCCGACGACCGTGCCGACCTCGGTCGCGGTCCGGGTGATCTCACTGCTCTTGGAGCTCACCAGGTCCTTGAGCGCTTCGATGGTGTTCTGGATCTGGTCGTCGGTGACATGGAACGGCCCGGTCTTGAGCCAGTTCTGGATCTCGTCGAGCCCGTTGACGACCTGGGCGGCGAGATCCTGCGAGCCGTTGACGACCTGGGAGGTCGCATAGGTCAGCGCCGCGACGATCCCCGCCAGCACGAGGACGACCGTCAGGATCGAGGCCACAGGTCGGGGTAGCCGCCGCGACAGCCAGCTCACGACCGGTTGCACCAGCGCGGTGATGAACAGCGCGATCACCACCGGCAGCACGACCACCATGAGGAAGCCGAGCGCCCGCACCACCACGTACGCCGCCGCGACGACCACCAGGAACCGCCAGGCCCACTGCGCTGCCAGGTCGACACCGTAGGGCACCCTCGCCTTGCGCACCAGCTCCGGCGAGGGCGTACGCTCGCCCGCCAGCCCGGCGCGCTGCCGGCCGACCAGGCGGCGCATCCGTCTGACCCCAGCGTGCTCGACAGGCTGCTCGGTAGGCTCCACCCGCTCACCCTAGACCGGCCGCTGTTCGATTCGTCCGCGATCCCTCCGCTGAGAACAGACGCGATCTCGCGGACGAATCGGGGGTGGGGGAGAATGCCAGGACACCCCTTCTAGAGGAGCGTTGAGGTAGCCATGACTCTGCAAGCCGATCCCACCACCGCGGCACGTGCCGACGACATCATCGCCGTTGCGCGCGAGCAGGTGCTCGAGCGGGGTGAGCGGCTGACCCAGGAGCAGATCCTGCAGGTGTTGTCGACCGGTGATGACGAGCTGACCGAGCTACTGGCGTTGGCACACGAGGTACGGATGAAGTGGTGCGGCCCCGAGGTCGAGGTCGAAGGGATCGTGTCGCTCAAGACCGGTGGCTGCCCCGAGGACTGTCACTTCTGCTCCCAGTCGGGCCAGTTCACCTCGCCGGTGCGGGCGGTGTGGCTGAACATCCCCGAGCTGGTCAAGGCCGCCCAGCAGACCCGGGCCACCGGGGCATCGGAGTTCTGCATCGTAGCGGCGGTGCGGGGGCCCGACGAGCGGCTGATGAAGCAGATGCGCGAGGGCGTCAAGGCGATCCGGGAGGCGGTCGACATCCAGGTCGCCGCATCCCTGGGGATGCTGTCCCAGGAACAGGTCGACGAACTGGTCGACATGGGTGTGCACCGCTACAACCACAACCTGGAAGCCGCGCGATCCTACTTCCCGCAGGTGGTGACCACCCACTCGTGGGAAGAGCGCTGGGACACCTGCCAGATGGTCAAGGAGTCCGGGATGGAGCTGTGCTGCGGCGGCCTGGTCGGCATGGGTGAGACGCCCCAGCAGCGGGCCGAACTCGCCGCGCAGCTCGGTGAGCTGGAACCGCACGAGGTGCCGTTGAACTTCCTCAACCCCCGGCCCGGTACGCCCTTCGGCGAGCTTCCGCTGATGGACTCGCGTGAGGCACTGCGTACGATCGCGGCCTTCCGGCTCGCGCTGCCGCGCACGATCCTGCGGTACGCCGGTGGCCGCGAGCTCACCTTGGGCGACCTCGGCACCCGCGAGGGCCTGCTCGGCGGCATCAACGCCGTGATCGTGGGCAACTACCTGACCACGCTCGGCCGCGACCCGTCCGAAGACCTCGCCCTGCTCGACGACCTGCAGATGCCGATCAAGGCACTCAACGCCACCCTGTGACCCCGACGATGCCGACCATCCCGACAACAGTGGGCTACTGCGGGCACTGCGGCGAGCCGATCGACACCGACCACACCGCCTGTGCTCGCCGTCTGGAGCTGGAACCGCCGCGGTACTGCACCCACTGCAAGCGTCGCCTGGTCGTGCAGGTGACCCCCGACCACTGGACCGCCCGCTGCGTCGAACACGGCGAGACCAGCGCGTCCACCTGGAAGCCGTGATGGTCTCGATACGCGACCAGCGGCTCGGTGATCGAGTGTTCGCGAGGAACGAGCCAACGTATCGAGCCGCTTCCGGTCGTCGAGTGCGCCGAGCTTGCGAGGTGTGTATCGAGACGCCGGCCGGACGCGAGGCGCCGAAGTCGAGGACTTCTCTCACAGATCCCGGAGCACGCGCGACGTGACCAGCCACCGAGACGCCGACGACCTGCTCGCGTACGACCGTGAGCACCTGTGGCATCCGTACTCCTCGATGACCCATCCGTCCTCGCCCTACCTCGTCGAGTCGGCTGCCGGCACGCGGCTGCGACTGCGCGTCGACGGGCAGCCGCGTGAGGTCGTCGATGCGATGTCGTCGTGGTGGTGTGCCATCCACGGGTACGCCGTCCCCGAGCTCGACGCGGCCGCGCGGCAACAGCTGGAGCAGATGAGCCACGTGATGTTCGGCGGGCTGACTCACGCGCCGGCGGTCGAGCTCGGCCGTCGTCTGGTCGAGTTGGCGCCCGGATCTCTCGACAAGGTTTTCCTCGCCGACTCGGGCTCGGTGAGCGTCGAGGTCGCGATGAAGATGGCCTGGCAAGCCAGCCCCGGGCGTACTCGCTTCTTCACGATCAGAGGCGGCTACCACGGCGACACGTTCTCGCCCATGAGCGTGTGCGATCCCGAGGGCGGCATGCACTCCATGTACGCCGATCTCGTGCCTCCGCACGTGTTCGCCGACCAACCGCCCGCCGCCGGATCCGACCTGGACGAGTGGAGGGCATCGACGACCGCGCTCTACGAGCGACACGCGCACGAGATCGCCGCGGTGATCGTCGAGCCGGTGCTCCAGGGCGCCGGCGGGATGCACCACTACTCCCCCGACGCCGTACGCCACCTGGTCGAGCTCGCGCGCGCCCACGACGCTCTGGTGATCTTCGACGAGATCGCGACCGGGTTGTGGCGCACCGGCACGCGATGGGCGGCCGACCAGTGCGGCGTCGCGCCCGACCTCATGTGCATCGGCAAGGCACTGACCGGCGGCTATCTCTCCCTGGCTGCCGTGCTGGCGACCGCCGAGGTCGCCGCCCGGGTCGACGTCTCCGCCGCGGGGGCGATGATGCACGGACCGACGTTCATGGCCAACCCGCTCGCCTGCGCGATCGCCTGCGCCTCGCTCGACCTGCTCGCCAGTCACGACAACCAGGCCCGGATCCACGCCATCGAGCAGGCGTTGCGCGACGGCCTGGCACCGGCCCGCGACCTCGGCAGTGTCGTCGACGTGCGGACGCTCGGCGCGGTCGGCGTGGTCGAGCTCACCACGCCGGTTGATCTCCCGGCGGTCACTCGCGCCGCGATCGACGCCGGCGTGTGGGTGCGCCCGTTCCGCAACCTCGTCTACACGATGCCGCCGTTCGTCTCCACCCCCGACGACCTCGCCACCATCACCGCAGGGCTGGTAGGCGCCGTGAAGCAGGTGCATGGGTGAGCGAGCGAAGCGAGTCAAAGGGAGCTGGGGAGTCTCCCCGCGCTGACCGCACCGCGGCGCAGGCTAGTCGCACCGACCGGCGCCGTCGGTGCCGTCCGCAGGAACCCGACCAGGGCCTGATCGGCGCGGGCAACAGGGCGGTTCCGGCATGAGCTTCGACGACTGGCTGGCCGAGCAGGCCGAGCAGCGGGAGGCTGCGGGGCTGACCCGGCGGCTGGTGGAGTCCGACCGCGACCCGCTGCTCGACCTGGCCGGGAACGACTATCTCGGGCTGGCCCGTGACCCCCGGGTGATCGCGGGGGCAGTCGCGGCAAGCCGGGAGTACGGCGCCGGCGCGGCAGCATCGCGGCTGGTGTCGGGCACGCTGTCGATCCACGGGCGGCTGGAGGACTCGCTGGCGGAGTTCATGGGATTCCCGGCCGCGCTGGCGTTCTCGACCGGCTACCACGCGAACCTCGCCGTCGTGACCGCGCTCGCCGACGCCGACACCCTGATCGTGTCGGACGCGCACATTCACGCGAGCCTGGTCGATGCCTGTCGGCTCTCCCGCGGCACGACCCGGATCGTGCCTCACAACGACGTGTCCGCCGTCGGGCGGGCGCTGGCCGAGCGTACCCAGGCCCGGGCCCTCGTACTCGCCGAGAGCATCTACTCGGTCTTCGGCGACGCCGCCCCGTTGACCGAGCTCGCCCGCGTGTGTGCGACCCACGGCGCCGTGCTGGTCGTCGACGAGGCCCACGCTCTCGGCGTGGTCGGCGACGGTGGCCGTGGCCTGCTCCGTGCCGCCGGCCTGTCGGACCGCCCCGATGTCGTCGCGACCGTGACCCTCTCCAAGTCGCTGGGCTCCCAGGGCGGAGCCGTGCTCGGCTCGGGGGCCGTGCGGGAACACCTGGTCAACCGGGCCCGCGCGTTCATCTACGACACCGGTCTCGCCCCGGCCGCGGCCGGGGCGGCGGTTGCCGCGCTCGAGGTGATCGTCGCCGAGCCCGACCGCGTCGCCCGCGCGACCCGCGCCTCCGCCCTGCTGGCCGAAGCCTGCGAGGTCGAGCGCCCCGACGCGGCCGTGCTGTCCGTCGCGATGCCCGGCCCGCGCGAGGCCGTCGAGGCGGTGGCGCGGGCGGCGACCCAGGGCGTACGCGTCGGCTGCTTCCGTCCGCCCTCGACCCCCGACGGCAGCTCCCGGCTGCGACTGACCGCGCACGCCCACCACACCGACGAGGAGTTGGCGCTCGCCACGAAAGTGCTCCGCGAGGTCCGATGACCAGCGCACACGACTCGATCCGACCAGCCGCCCGCCGATCGAGCAGCACCACCGAACAGCACCACCGAGCAGCACCACCGAACTGCACCACCGAACTGCACCACCGAACTCGCCGCGCTGCGCCGGATTGTGGCCGATGGCGACTGTTCCGGCCGGTTTGTGGCCGATGGCGACAGCCCCGCCGGCGAAACGTTGTCGGCATCGGCCACTTTCCAGCTGCCACTGCCGTGATCGGCCACAAACCAGCCCCCAGAGGAGCCGCATGAGCATCTACTTCGTGACCGGCACGGACACCGACGTCGGCAAGACCATCGTCACCGCGGCGCTCGCGGCCGTGGCAGTACGGCGCGGGCGTACGGTCGCGGTCGTCAAACCGGCGCAGACCGGAGTGAGCGGCGGCGAGGACGGCGACCTGGCCGTGGTACGCCGGCTGGCGGGCAAGGTGCGCACCTACGACGGAGCACGGCTCCCCCACCCCCTTGCACCTGACCGCGCCGCTCTGGTGTCCGGCCAGTCGCTGCCGACGCTCGCCGAGCAGCGCGACCTGGTGTTGACCAGCTCGGCCGACTCCGACGTCACCTTGGTCGAGGGCGCGGGCGGGGTGACGGTCAACCTCGGCGACGGCTTCGGCCTGCTGGGCCTGGCCTCGGCGCTGACTGAGTCCGGCTGCCGGGTCGACTGGATCGTCGTGGCACGCGCCGGCCTCGGCACCCTCAACCACACCAAGCTCACCGTGGACGCGATCACCCGTGCGGGCTTCTCCGTACAGGGTGTGGTGATCGGCTCCTGGCCGAACTCGCCCGGCCTGGCCGAGCTGCACAACCGTGACGACCTGTCCCGTTACTCCGGCGTACCGCTGCTCGGATCCGTGCCGGAGGGCAGCGGTCGGCTCGAGCCCGAGGCGTTCAGCCGGCAGGCACCCGACTGGATTCCGTACGCCTCCCTTTGATTTGCACTTCTGGTCTAGAAGTGCAAAACTGCACTTTGTGGCCGATGGTGCAAGAATTCGCGAAGGCAGGCGCCGGGAGACCGCTCGCCGGATCACGCTGTGCGCGCAGACCCTGACCCGCGACCACGGGCTCGACGGGTTCACGATGGACGGCCTTGCCGAGGCGGTAGGCGTCTCCCGTCGCACGCTGTTCAACTACTTTCCCGGGAAGATCGATGCCGTCCTGGGCGACCCGTTCGTGCTGCGGGACGACCATCTCGCGCAGTTCCGGGCCGGTGGACCGACCGGTGATCTGGTCACCGACCTGGGTGAGCTCGGCACCACGGTCCTCGACCAGTTCGAGTACACACCCGAGCAAGCCCGCCTCGGTCGCGAGGTCTTCAAGGCCGAGCCCCGCCTCATCGGCCTGGTCCACCAACGGTTCGAGCATCTCGCCGAGCAGTTGGAGACCGAGATCGCCGCCCGCGAGCGCGAACAGCACGACCCGCGGCGCGCTCGGGTCGCGGTACGCCTGATCGCGGTGCTGTTCGGTCTCAGCCTCGACCGCTTCATCGCCGAACCCGGCGGAGGAGAGCTCATCGACCACTACGCGGAGTACCTGCAGGTCACCCGAGCCCTCTTCCACTGAACCGCCAAGACCGAACCACCGACAACGACTCGCACCCCACCCGACGCCTGTCAGGAGAAACTGTGGCAACTCTGCTCTACCGACTCGGCAAGACGGCCTACCGCCGCTGGCCGGTCTTCCTCGCGACCTGGCTCGCCGCCATGGTCGCCGTCGCCGGCTTCGCAGCGACCCAGTCCAAGCCGTTCAGCGACTCCTTCTCCATCCCAGGCATCCCGTCGGAGAAGGCATCCGACCTGCAGAGCGAGCTGTTCCCCGGCAACACCAGCGCGCTGGACGAAGCAACCGCCACCGTGGTCGTCGCCGCACCGGCAAGACACACGCTCCGCGAGCCGGCGTACGCGAAGAAGGTCGACGCGCTGATCGCCGATCTGCAGGCCGTACCCCAGATGCCGAAGACGCCGCTGGCCGATCCGGTCACGGCCTCGGACGCCCAGTTCGCGCAGGCCGTGAAGGGCGCGGTCGAGGCCGGCACCCCGCGCGACGTCGCCGAGACCAACGCCAAGGCACTCCTCCCCCTGTCAGAGGACAGCCGGGTAGGCACGATCACCTGGAACTTCGACGTCGACAGCACGCTCGACGTGAAGACCTCCACCCAGGACGCCGTGCTCGATGCCCTCGCCGCTGCCCGCGCCGACGGCCTGATCGCCGAAGTCGGCGGCTCCGGCATGCAGACCATGACCGACCCTGGCGGCACGAGTGAGCTGATCGGCATCGGCATCGCCCTGATCGTGCTGGTGCTGACCTTTGGCTCCCTGATCGCCGCCGGCCTGCCGATCGTCACGGCCGTGTTCGGCCTCGCCCTCGGCATCACCGGCGTCACCGCGTTGACCGCCTTCATGGACATCGGATCGAGCACCCCGATGCTCGCGACGATGATCGGCCTTGCCGTCGGCATCGACTACGCGTTGTTCATCCTCGCTCGCTACCGCAGCGAGCTGGAGCACAGCGGCGACCGGGAAGAAGCAGTCGGCCTCGCCCTGGGCACCGCCGGGTCGGCCGTCGTGTTCGCCGGGCTCACCGTGGTCATCGCGCTGTCAGCGCTCGCCGTGGTCAACATCCCGTTCCTGACCGCGATGGGCCTCGCCGCCGCGGCGACGGTCGTCATCGCCGTACTCGTCGCCCTCACCCTGCTCCCCGCGGTCCTCGGGTTGCTGAAGTCCAAGGCGTTCGCCGGGCGGGTACGCAGGTACCTCCCCCAGCGCGACGACGACGGCCGCATCCTCAACAACGGGGTGCGGTGGGCACGCGTGGTCGGCAAGAAGCCGCTGGCCTTCGCCGGACTCGTCGTGGTCGTACTCGGCGTCCTCGCCGTGCCGGTCAAGGACATCCACCTGGCATTGCCGACCGACTCGACCGCGGCAACCGAGACCACCCAGCGCAAGGCATCCGATCTGATCACCGACGCCTTCGGGCCTGGCCGCAACGCCCCCCTGCTGGTCGTGGTGGACGGGCGCGACCTGAACACCGCCGAACGAACCACCGCGTACGGCGAGGTCGTCGCCTGGGCGGCCGATCAGGAAGACGTCGCGAACGCGCAACTCGTCGGCATGAACGAGGCCGGCGACGGCGCGATGGTGCTGGTCACGCCCGAGACCGGGCCCGACGACACCGCCACCGAGAATCTGCTCTCCGCTCTTCGCGACGGCCAGCCGGAAATCGAGGCGAAGACCGGAACCACGGTCGGCGTCACCGGCGTCACCGCCGTCCAGGTCGACGTCTCCGAGCGGCTGACCGGGGCACTGCCGGTGTACCTGGCAGTGGTGATCGGGCTGGCGTTCATCCTGCTGATGCTGGTGTTCCGCTCGATCCTGGTGCCGCTGACCGCGACCTTGGGCTTCCTGCTCTCGGTGCTGGCCACCCTCGGCGCGACCGTCGCGATCTTCCAGAAGGGCATGCTCGGTCTGGTCCCCGGACAGCCGCTGGTCAGCTTCATGCCGATCTTCCTGATCGGCGTGGTGTTCGGCCTCGCGATGGACTACCAGGTGTTCCTGGTGACCCGGATCCGCGAGGCACACGTACACGGGATGCACATGCGCGAGGCGATCGTCGACGGCTTCCGCAACAGCGCTCGGGTGGTGAGCGCCGCCGCGGTGATCATGACCTCGGTGTTCGCGGCGTTCATCCTGCAGCCCGACAACCTGATCCGCTCGATCGGCTTCGCGCTCGCCGCCGCCGTCGTGTTCGACGCGTTCGTCGTACGCATGGTGTTGATCCCTGCCCTGATGTACCTGATGGGCGACAAGGCGTGGTGGCTGCCGAAGTGGCTGGACAAGATCCTGCCGAACGTCGATGTCGAGGGCGAGCGTCTGCTGCACCACCGCAACCGCATCGCGGGTGCACAGTCCGACGACGACCCCGAGCCGGATCTGGTCGGCGTCTGACCGGCGATCGCCCCTCCTCCGCCCCTCCCGCCGGATTGTGGCCGATCCCGACAGTTCGGGCTGGTTTGTGGCCGATGCAGACAGCCCGGCCAGGCGTGTCGCAGTCGCCATCGGCCACAATCGGCGGATCGGTGCCACCATCGGCCACAATGCGGCGCCCGGCTACCCCAGAGCACGGTCCAGGTCGGCGAGGAGATCCTCGACGGTCTCGATGCCGACCGAGAGCCGGATCAGATCGGCCGGTACCTCCAAGTCGGTGCCTGCCACGGAAGCATGCGTCATCCGGCCCGGGTGCTCGATCAGCGACTCGACCCCGCCCAGGGACTCGCCCAGGGTCCAGACCGTCGTGCGGGCGCAGACATCGAGCGCTTGTTGTTCGCTGCCGACCCGGAGCGACACGATCCCGCCGAAGCGGCGCATCTGTCGCGCGGCCGCGTCGTGGCCGGGGTGCGTCTCCAGCCCGGGATAGATCACGTCGCCGACCGCTGGGTGCGCGCATAGGAAGTCGACGACGGCCTCGGCGTTGTCGCAGTGGCGGTCCATCCGCACGCCGAGCGTCTTGATCCCGCGCAGCGTGAGGAACGCGTCGAAGGGCCCGGCGACGGCGCCGATCGCGTTCTGGTGGAAGCCGACCGCTTCGGCGAGGTCGAGGTCGCGTACGACGACAGCGCCGCCGATGACGTCGGAGTGTCCGCCGACGTACTTGGTCGTCGAGTGCACCACAGCATCGGCGCCCAGCGTCAGGGGCTGCTGGAGGTAGGGGGAAGCGAACGTGTTGTCGACGACGAGTCGGGCCCCGGCGTCGTGGGCGATTCGTGCGAGCTCCGCGATGTCGCCGATCGACAGCATCGGGTTGGTGGGCGTCTCGACCCAGACCACCTTCGTACGCCCCGGCTGGATCGCCGCCGCCACAGCCTCCGGATCACTGACCGGAGCGGTGCCGAACTCCAGGCCCCAGGGCTTCTCGACCTTGTCGAAGAGACGGTAGGTGCCGCCGTACGCATCGTCCGGGATCACCACGTGGTCGCCGGGGGCGCACAGCGCGCGCAACAGCGTGTGCTCCGCGGCGAGCCCGGAGGCAAACGCGAAGCCCCGCTCCCCCTCCTCGAGCGCGGCCAGACACTCCTCCAGCGCGGTGCGGGTCGGGTTGGCCGACCGCGAGTACTCGTACCCGCCGCGCAGCCCGCCGACACCGTCCTGCTTGTAGGTGCTGGTGGCATAGATCGGGGGTACGACCGCGCCGGTCAGCGGGTCGGGCTCCTGCCCGGCATGGATCGCGCGGGTCTCGAAGCCGGCCTTGCTCTTCGAGGCATGCTGTTCGGTCACCCAGTTAGTGTGCCTTGCGCCGCCAGCTGTTCCCGACCGGACTCACTGATACGCCTCACCGGTCGCGCTCTCCGCGGCGGTCAGCGCGTGGTCGGTTGCGCCGCGGTTGCCTGCCGCTGCCGCGGCTCCGCGATCCCTGGTTGAGCCTATCGAACACTACTTCGGTGTCGTGACCAGCTTCTCGGCAATGTCCTCGACGTCGGCAGCGCCCTCCGCGACAGTCATAACGAGGTCGAATGCCTCCTCCTCCGTGAGATCGACCGCACGGTCGTTGAGATCGAGAAAGACCGCCGTCGCAAGCCAGGCGAGCCGCTTGTTGCCGTCGACCAAAGCGTGGTTGCGGCAGATCGAATGCAGCAGCGCCGCAGCCTTCAACTCCAGGCTCGGATAGGCATCGTCGCCGAACACAGTAGTGCGCGGACGTGCCGCCGCGGAGTCGAGCAAGCCAGGGTCGCGCACGGGGCCTGCATTCAGCAGGCGGGTCAGGGCAAGGAGGTCTTCGAGGTCGAGATACTGGGTCATACCGAACCCAGGCGATCGAGCACGTCGCCCCATCGGTCGATCAGCCGCACGCCTGCTTCTTCGACCGCGGCCGTGTGCGTAGCTCGCGCATGGCGGTCCAGCACCGCGCGCCGCACGACCTCCTGACGCGAGACACCCTCCGCCTCGGCCAAGGCAGCCAGGGCAGCATCGAGTTCTTCGTCTGTGCGCAGTGTCATCGACATGCCCTCTATGGTATCACTTTGGTATCATCGGGCTGGGAACCAATCCGTCAGCTCCGGTGTTGCCTGCAGTGCGAGACTGACACCAACCCCCGACACAGGAGCACCGATGCTGTTCAGCCGTCACAAGACCGAGCTCCCCGCCCCCGACGAGGCACTGGCCGGCCAGCCCGACCGCTGGTTCGCGATCGCCGAGAAGCACAGGGTGCTGGACGCGCCGGTCGTCACCGACGACGTACCCGCCGGGCTCGAGGTCGCGATCTTCGGGCTCGGCTGCTTCTGGGGCGCGGAGGAGATCTACTGGCAGGTCCCGGGCGTGTGGTCGACATCGGTCGGGTACGCCGGAGGCCACACCCCGCACCCGTCCTACGAGCAGGTCTGCACCGGGCGCACCGGCCATACCGAGGCCGTACGCGTCGTCTTCGACCCCGCCAAGGTCTCCTACGCCGACCTCGTCAAGACGTTCTACGAGTTGCACGACCCGACCCAAGGCATGCGCCAGGGCAACGACCTGGGCACCCAGTACCGCTCCGCGATCTACTTCACCACGCCCGAGCAGGAGCAGGTCGCGCGCGAACTGACCGACGTGTACGCCGGCGAGCTAGCCAAGCGCGGCCTCGGTCCGATCACCACCGAGATCGCCCCGGCGGGGGCGTACTACTACGCGGAGGACCCGCACCAGCAGTACTTGGCAAAGGTCCCCAACGGCTACCGCTGCCACGCCGCCACCGGCGTACCCTTCCCGGTCGGCGCCTGAGCACCTGGTGCTACTCGCCGACTTGGCCGTCGATCGACTCGCGAATCAGGTCGGCGTGGCCGGCGTGCCGGGCGTACTCCTCCACGAGGTGCAACAGGATCCACCGCCCGGAAACGTGCTCGCCGCGGCGATCCAGCGCACTGAGCTGGTCGGGCCCGACCCTGATCGCGCGCGACCGGGCGATGCTCTCGTCGTAGAGGGCGCGCAGCTCGTCGGGGGTGTCGTCGGCCGCGGAGTGCCAGTCCCAATCCCAGTCAGCATCCCAGTCGACGCTGGCCCACGGCTCCGGCATCGGTTCACCGTGGAAGATGTGGGTGATCCACCAGTCCTCGACGAACGCGAGGTGCTTGAGCATGCCGCCCAGTGTCATGGTGCTCGGCGGCAGCGGCTGGTCGAGCTGCGCGGCGGTGAGGCCCGACGCCTTCCAGGCGATCGTCTCGCGGAAGTAATCGAGGTATGCCGTCAGCATCTCCGCCTCGGTAGCCACGAGCGGCGGGTCGGGACCGCCCGACGCCCCGGTCATGCCAGCCTCCCCGTCGCCGGCGATCTGGGGGTGAGGCAGTATTCGCGGCCGACCGGATCTCGGAGCGTCACCCAGGCACCGTCGCGCACCTGCGTGGCACCCTGCGTACGATGCTCCGCCGCGAGCGCTTGGACCTGATCGCCGGCGGCGAGGTCGAGGTGCGCCCGGACCGGAGGCTCGCCCTCGTCCAGACGCTGCAGCAGGATGCGCAACGCTTGTCCGTCGGGTCGCTCGAGGACGTGCATCGCCGGATGGCTGCCGGGGTGGGAGTCCCAGCCGAGGAGCGCGGTCCAGAACGCGACCTCGGCGTCGAAGAGATCCGGGGGTACGTCCAGGCAGACCTGGTCGGGAACGCCCGGGTACGGCGTCGGCCGGGTCCGCGCCGGATGCGTCACGAAGCAGAACACGAGCCCGCCCGAGGACCGCAGCACGGCGTACCCGTCGCGGCTCGCCACCACGGACGCACCGACCTCCACGGCGCCGCCGACCGCTGCGTCGACGTCGTCGACATGAAGGTCGAGGTGCAGGCCGCCTCCCGTGCCGACCCGCTGGAACTTCGCGTACGCGTCGCCGTCGGCCGGCAGGAAGGTGCCGAACTCGCCAAGGTCCCCGCGCGGCTCGGAGCGCGTCGCGTGGAACAGCCCGGACCAGAAGTCGACGCCCGCCTCGAAGTCCTCCTCGAGGAAGTCCAGGAACACCGTTGTCCAGCGCACTAGCTCCATCGTTCACCCTCCTTCACGGCGCCCAGATCTGTCAGGTCGAGGGCGTCCGTGGCCAACCGCAACGTGGCGCGGTCGGCGTACGCCACATCCTCCACGACGACACCTCGTGAACGCAGATCGTTTTCGACCCTGCCGATGTCGCCGAGGCCGACGTCGAGCGACCACAGCGTGAGCAGCCGCCGCTCGCGTACGCCGGCCTCGTCGAGCCCGGCGCGAGCCGCGGACGAGTACGCCCGGACCAGTCCGCCGGCACCGAGCAGGGTGCCGCCGAAGTAGCGCACCACGACGACGAGCACGTCGGACACGCCGGCTCCGCGAACGACCTCCAGCATCGGCGCACCAGCGGTCCCGGCAGGCTCGCCGTCGTCGTTGCTCCGCTCGATGTCACCGCGCGGGCCGAGGCGGAAGGCCGTGCAGTGATGGCGCGCATCCCAGTGCTGCTTGCGCAACCGGTCCACGACGGCGCGTGCCTCGGTCTCGGTGGCGACCTGGGAGACGTAGGCCAGGAACCGGGACCGCTTCTCCTCGATCTCGGCGAAGCCGTCGCCCGCGACGGTGAGGTAGCAGTCAGCCACGGGCGAGGTAGGACAGCAGATCCTGGCGGGTGAGTACGCCGATCGGCTTGCCGTCCTCCTGCACGAGTAACGCGTCGGCGCCCTCCAGAGCAGCGACGGCCGAGGTGACCGACTCGGACGAGCCGATGGTCGGGAACGGCTCGCTCATGTGCGTCTCGACCAGGTCCGAGAGCGACGCGTGGCCGCTGAACAGCGCGTCGAGCAACGCCTTCTCCGACACTGCGCCGGCGACCTCGGCGGCAACGACCGGGGGCTCGGCCCGAACCACTGGCATCTGCGAGACGCCGTACTCCTTGAGGATCGCGACCGCCTCGGCGATGGTCTCGCTCGGGTGCGTGTGCACGAGGTCGGGCAGCCGGCCGTCCTTGCCGCGCAGCACCTCCCCCACCGTCTGACCGTCTCCAGCGGGCAGGAACCCGTAGCGGGCCAGCCACTCGTCGTTGAACACCTTGGTCAGATAGCCGCGCCCCGAGTCGGGCATCAACACGACGATCACGGCGTTCTCGCCCTCGGGCGTACCGTCGAGCTCCCTGGCCAGCTGGATCGCGGCGTGCGCGGCCATCCCCGACGAGCCGCCGACCAGCAGCCCCTCCTCGCGGGCCAGCCGCCGGGTCATCGCGAACGAGTCGGCGTCGGAGACCTCGATGATCCGGTCCGCGACGTCACGGTCGTACGTCTCGGGCCAGAAGTCCTCGCCGACGCCCTCGACGAGGTAGGGCCGCCCGGTCCCCCCGCTGTACACCGACCCCGCCGGATCCGCACCCACGATCTGCACCGCGGGCCCCTCTTGTTCGGCAGAGCGCTCCTTGAGGTAGCGACCGATCCCGCTGATCGTCCCGCCGGTGCCCACGCCCGCGACGAAGTGGGTGATCCGGCCGTCGGTCTGCCGCCAGATCTCCGGCCCGGTGTCCTCGTAGTGCGAGCGCGGATTGTGGGGGTTGGAGTACTGGTCGGGCTTCCACGCGCCCTCGATCTCGCGCACCAGCCGATCCGAGACGTTGTAGTAGGAGTCCGGGTGGTCCGGCGCGACGGCCGTGGGGCACACGACGACCTCGGCGCCGTACGCCTTCAGCACGTTGCGCTTGTCCTCGCTGACCTTGTCCGGGCAGACGAAGACGCACTTGTAGCCCTTGGCCTGGGCGACCATCGCCAGGCCCACGCCGGTATTGCCCGAGGTCGGCTCGACGATCGTGCCCCCGGGCCGCAGTGACCCGTCTGCCTCGGCGGCCTCGACCATCCGGATCGCGATGCGGTCCTTCACCGAGCCGCCCGGATTGAGGTACTCCACCTTCGCCAGCACCATCGGCTTCGCGCCCTCGGTCGTCTTGGTCAGCTGCAGGAGCGGAGTGTTGCCGATCAGGTCGAGCAGCGAGGTCACGTATTCCACCTCGTCACTGTATGCGTCCACCAGGCGCCGGTGGCGCAGACGGCACCGCCCGCTGGTCGCATCGCGAGCGGAGAGGCGGCGGGCTCGAGGTGACGCCCACGCCCCGACGCGTGGCCCGGACGTCGCTGCGGACAACGGTTTGAAGACGGGAACCCCAACGCCGTTTCGGACCGCTCGGTAACCTCGTGCCGTGGGGAAAGCCGAAGCAGCGAAGAAGGTCGCCGCCACCGCAGTCGTCGGAGGTGGCGGTCTCTCCCTGCTCGGAGCCTCGTTCTACGGGCTGCTCAAGACCGAAGCCAAGCTTGCTCGACGGGCGATCGGTGACGCGGAGGGTACGCCGCCGGACGCGACCGGCTGGTACGGCACCGGCCGCCCCGGTCCGGCCATCCGGCTGGCCCTGCTCGGCGACAGCTCGGCCGCCGGCTACGGCGTCTGGCGGGTCGAAGACACGCCGGGTGCCCGATTGGCCGCCGGAATCGCCGAGGCAACCGACCGCCGGGTGTTCCTGACCTCGCTGCCCGTGGTCGGCGCGCAAACCCGGCAGCTCGGCCCACAGGTCGATCAGGCACTCGCGCTGCAGCTGGATCTCGCGGTGATCCTGATCGGCGCCAACGACGTCACCCATGGCCGTCGCCAGTCGGAGTCGATTCGCGAGCTACGCAAGGTGCTCAAGCGATTCGGCGACGCAGGCGTACACGTGATCGTCGGCACCTGCCCCGATCTCGGCACCCTCGAGCCGCTCGCTCCTCCGCTCAGGCAGGTGGCGCGGCTGTTGTCGCAGCGGCTCGCCACCGCCCAGGCGGTCGCCACCGTCGAGTCGGGTGGGACGTCGGTCTCGCTCGCGTCGATCCTCGGCGCGGAGTTCCAGAAGCTGCCCACGCTGCTGTTCGGCCCGGACCGCTTCCACCCGTCGGCCGCCGGTTATTCGCGACTGGCCTCCGTGCTCGTACCCGCCGTCCTCGCCGTACTCGACCTCGGCCCGGAGCCTGCACAGGCGACCGAGGCCAAGGGACCGCTGCTCCCGATCGAGGACGCTGCCGCGCTGGCCAGCAAGACAGCCGGCACCACCCTGGAAGGCTCCGCAACCACCGCTGCCGGTCGCCGCCCGCGCTTCGCGCGGCTGCTCCGCCGCGGTCAGGCGCCCGCCGCCGAGGCCGAAGCCCCAGCCGCCGCGGAGGCCTGACCCGGGCGGGCTACGGCCGGATTGTGGCCGATGGTGACTGTTCTTGCTGGATTGTGGCCGATGGCGACAGCGAATTCGCCTTTGCCTGTGTCGTCATCGGCCACAATCCAGCCCAGAGACGATCCGCTGGGCTCGACCAAATTGGAACTAGTTGTTCCGGAGGATCGCCAGGATGCGCAGCAGCTCGATGTAGATCCAGACCAGCGTGACGGTCAGGCCGAAGGCAGCGCGCCACGACTCCTGCTCCGGCAGCCCGGCGGCGATACCGCGCTCGACCATGTCGAAGTCCATGATCAGCGAGATGGTCGCGAACACCAGCGCGACGATGCCGATCACCAGACCGAGACCACCGAAGTTGCGCAGACCCAAGTCGGCGTTGAAGAAACTGAGGACGAAGTTGACCAGCAGCAGCCCGACGAAGCCCATCAGCGCGATCGTGTAGATCCGGCGGAAGCGGTCGCTGACCTTGATGTTGAAGAACTTGTAGACGAACAGCGTCGCCCCGAACGCCAGGAACGTGCCCAGCACGGCCTGCACGACGATCGAGAAGTCGCCGACCCAGGTCGCGACGATCTTGGAGAAGGCGCCGACGAACAGCCCTTCGACCAACGCGTACGCCACCACGAGCGCCGGGGCGACAGTGCGCTTGAACGAGACGAGCATCGCCAGCACCAGGCCGCCGATCGCGCCACCGCCCGAGAGGGCGTACGCCTTGCCCAGCCCGCTGCCCGTGACAGCGTCGATGTCGCCGATCAGCAGCCAGGAGACCACGGCGCCGACGACCACCAGACCCAACGTGAGCGCGGTCTTCTGGACCACGGAGTCGATCGTCATCCGGCCGGTTTGGACAGGCGCGTACGACGGGCCGGAACCGAGGTGGTCGGGGGCGGGGTAGGCGACTCCGCTCGTGACCGGTTTGCCGTTGAAGCCCTCGGCGCGGGTCAGGACGGGGTTGCTGCTTTGCATCGTGTCTCCTTCGACATCAGGTGCTTGAGGTAGGTCAAAACCTGCCACCAGACTAGCCGAGTGGGCCGGGGGCCCGCCTGACTACTCGACGAGAGAACGCTCGACGCGGCCGCCGGGTTCCCGCAGGTCGGCCCCGAGGAAGGTGACGTCGGACCCGGCGAACCGGCTGCGCATCACCTGCGCGGCCTCGGGATTCGAGTCCACGAGCAGGAACCGGCGGCCCAGCTCGACCGCGGCCGCACCCGTCGTACCGCTGCCCGCGAAGAAGTCGAGCACCCGATCGCCAGGAGCCGAGGACGCCGAGACGATGCGGCGCAGGATGCCCAGCGGCTTCTGGGTCGGATAGCCGGTCTTCTCCCGCCCGGCAGTCGGCACGATCGTGTGCCACCACACGTCGGTCGGCAGCTTGCCGCGGGCGGCCTTCTCCGGTCCCACCAGGTCCGGAGCCAGATAGGGGATGCGTTCGATGGCGTCCTGGTCGAAGTAGTGATGCTTGCGCTGCTTGACGTAGACGAGGATCGTGTCGTGCTTGGCCGGCCAGCGGTCCTTGCCGCGGCCGCCGTAGTCGTAGGCCCAGATGATCTCGTTCAGGAAGCAGTCGCGGCCGAAGATGTCGTCGAGCAGCACCTTGCAGTAGTGCGCCTCGCGCTGGTCGAGATGGACGTAGAGCGTGCCCGAGTCGGTGAGCAGGCGCCGTGCCTCCTCCAGCCGCGGGGCGAGGAAACCGAGATAGTCGTCGTACGCGTCACGATAGCTCATGCTGCCGGTCTCGGTGAGCGCATACCGGCGTCCGCCGAACCCCACCCGTCCGGACTCGGGGTCCATCGACGCCCGCACCGTCGTACGCCTCCGCGACCCACCGGCGTTGAACGGCGGGTCGATGTAGATCAGCTGCACCGAGGCGGCGGCCAGCTGCGGCAGCACGACGGCGTTGTCGCCCAGCACGACGTAGTCGCGGCTCGGATCGATGGACACGAGGCACACGCTATCTTTGGCCGCTCGTTCATCGGCGCCCAACTCATCCTCGGCCGTGAGAACGGCAAGGTGAACCGGCCGATGGCGTTCGGCTCGGGTGCCCTGGGCTCGTTCGTCGGTGGTCTGCTGATCAGTCTGCTTTCCGGGAACGGAATCGCGCTTCGGCCCCGCGGCAGCATCGGCTCCCAGGCGGGGCAGTCATCGTCACGGTCGCGTGGCGCTGGCTGCAGGGCCGGTCGGCCGTCAGCTAGCCCGCCGACCCGGTGTCATGGCCGGTGTCGTGGGAGCGTGACCCGAGGCACATGGCAACCTCGGAGAGATAAGGATAGGCTTTCCTCATCTGTCTGAAGGGAAGCTCATGCGCCGCACCGTCCCAGCCCTCCTCGCCGTGCTCGCCGCAAGCGCGATCGCACTGACCGCCTGCGGATCCGACGAGAACACCGACGACGCCGACTCGAGCGCAGAGACCACCTGGTCCTACGTCTCGGGCAACGGCGACACGATCACCCTGGACCACAAGCCCGAGCGGATCATCGCGAGCGGCTCCGAGGCCGGCGCGCTGCTGGCCTACGGCATCCGCCCGGTCGGCATCTACCTCGCCCAGGACATCAAGTGGGAGCCCGCACTCACCCGCGAGGACATCTCCGACATCCCGATCGTGGGAGAGGAGTGGGGTCACATCGACGCCGAGAAGGTCGCCGAACTCAACCCCGACCTGATCGTCGCCGACTGGTGGCCGGCGCAGGACGCCTACCAGGGCTTCGAGGAGGGCGCCGACAAGGACTCGCTGGCCGTGCAGAAGCTCGCGCCCGTCATCGGCGCCAACCAGCAGGGCTCGCTGAAGGACGTCGTCGAGTGGTACGACGGGTTCGCGAAGAGCATGGGTGTCGACGTCGACAGCGGCGAGTACGCGGAGGCGCGCGAGAAGTTCGACGAGCAGCTCGCCGGGTTCCAGGAGGCCATCGAGGCGAAGCCGGGGCTCACTGCTCTCGCCGTCGCACCCGCCGACGACATGCTCTACGTCGCCGTCCCGAAGTACTCCACCTCGCTGACCGACTTCCAGAACTGGGGCCTGGACGTGATCGACCCCGACTCGCCGAAGAAGGACTTCCCCTACTGGGAGTACCTCTCCTGGGAGAAGGCGGACAAGTACCAGCCCGACCTGCTGCTCATCGACGACCGCGGCTACGAGGACAACATCAAGATCGGCGAGCGCCAGCCCACCTGGGACAAGATCAAGGCCGGGAAGGCCCAGGCGTACGCCCTCTGGCCGGGCTGGTGGGTCCACACCTACACCGACTACGGCGACCAGCTCGAGCAGCTGACGGCCTCGATCAACAACGCAGACCCGAACATCGGTGACTAGCCCGGAAAGAGGACCGCGGAACCGCGGCAGCCGACTGCACCGCGGAACAGGTGACCATGCACCTGCCGGTACGACACGCCCAGCGTCTTGGTCGCTAGCCCATTCCCGCGCCGGAACGGGCGTCCGGCAGGACGGCCTGGCTAACCAAGAACGGAATCGGCGAATCGCGGGAGCGGCAGTCGACCGCACCGCGGAACAGGTGACCATCCACCTCCCACGCGATGAGCGCGGCTCGCGCGGCGGCCAGCCAGCTCGTGCTCGCAGCGAGCACCCGGCAGGGGCACGTTGACTGATTCGACATTGCTCGACCACCCCGCTGCGTCGACCGCTCCTGGCCGGCGCGGCACCGGTCCCCTCCTGACAGGTCTTCTGATCGCGATCGCGCTGCTCGTGCTCGCGATGATCGCCAGCATCCTGTTGGGCACTCGCGGCGTGTCGCTGGGCACGATCTGGGACGCCTTCGCCCACTACGACCCCGACTCCACGGGAGAGAGCGTCATCCGGGAGATGCGGGTCCCGCGTACGCTGGTGGGCCTGTTAGCCGGCATGGCGCTGGGACTCTCGGGCGCGATCTTGCAGGCATCGACGCGCAACCCGCTCGCCGACCCCGGCATCCTCGGCATCAACAGCGGCGCCGCGGCAGCGATCGTGACCGCGATCGCGGTCATCGGGCGGCTGCCGCTGTCGGTCTCGATCTGGTTCGGCTTCGCAGGCGCCGGGATCACCGTCCTCACCGTGTACGCCGTCGCCGCGTTCGGCCGTGAGGGCGCGACACCGGTGAAGCTCGCGCTCGCGGGCGCCGCGATCAGCGCCGGCCTCTACGCGCTGGTCACCGCAATCGTGATGACGAACATGGACGCGCTCAACCAGCTGCGGTTCTGGCAGGTCGGGTCGCTCGCGGGCCGCTACTGGCCGGTGCTGTGGCAGACGCTGCCGTTCCTCGCGCTCGGCAGCCTGGTCGCGGTCGGTTCCGGACGTGCCCTCAACGGGCTCGCCCTGGGCGACGACATGGCCTCCGCGCTGGGCCTCAACGTGCGGCGTACCCGCCTGATCCTGTTCGTGGTCGTCGCGATCCTCTGCGGCGCGGCGGTCTCGGCGTGCGGACCGATCGTGTTCCTGGGACTGGCCGTGCCCCAGGCGGCGCGTGCTCTGGTCGGACCCGACTACCGCTGGGTGCTCGCGTACACGGCTGTGCTGTCGCCGCTGGTGTTCCTCCTCGCCGACGTGATCGGGCGGCTGGTGCTCGCTCCCGGGGAGTTGGAGGTCGGCGTGGTGCTGGGCATCCTCGGCGCGCCCGTGTTCATCCTGCTGGTCCGGTACCGAAACCTCGCGACGCTATGACCGCCGTCCTCCCCCGGCCCGCGGCTGTCCGCGATGTCGCCTCGGCCCGGTACCACCGACGACGACGCCGGATCGTCGTGCACATCGGGACTGCGCTGGTAGCGCTCGCATTGTTCGTCGCCACCCTCGCGTACGGCTCCGCGTTCATTCCCCCGTTGGACGTGCTGGGGTCGTTGTTCGGCTTCCGTGACAACCCGCTGGCCGACTTCGTCGTCCGCGACCTGCGGCTGCCCAACGCGCTGACCGGTGCTGCCGTCGGGATGGCGTTCGGCATGGCCGGACCGATGTTCCAGCGGATGCTGCGCAACCCGCTCGCCTCTCCCGACTTCGTCGGCATCTCGTCGGGCGCCTCGCTGTTCGTCGCGGCCGCGATCGTACTGCTCCATCTCGGCGGACTGTGGCTCTCGGGTGCCGCGCTCGCCGGTGCGGCCGTCAGCTCGCTGCTGATCTACCTGCTGGCGTGGAAGGACGGCATCACCGGATTGCGGTTCATCCTGGTCGGCATCGGCATCTCGGAGTTCCTGCTCGCGATCAACGGCTATCTGCTCGCGCGCGCCCAGGTATGGGACGCGAAGGCAGCGATGCAGTGGCTGATCGGCTCGGTCGGCAACGCCGGCTCGCGAGAGCTCACGATCCTCATCGTGGTGGTGATCCTCGCTCTCCCGCTGGTACTGCTGATCGACCGGCCGTTGCGAGCGCTCGAGCTCGGCGACGACCAGGCGACGGCTCTCGGCAGCCGGGTCGAGCTGGCCCGGACCAGCCTGATCGTGCTCGCCGTCGTCCTCGTCGCCTTCGCCACCGCGACCGCGGGCCCGATCCCGTTCGTCGCCCTGATGGCAGGACCGATCGCCGCCCGGCTGCTCGGACCGGCCGGCGGCGGGTTGATCGCTGCCGGCTTCGTCGGCGCCTGCCTGGTGATGGCCGCGGATCTGGTAGCCAACTACGCGATGCCGATCTCGATGCCGACCGGAGTGGTCACCGGCCTGGTCGGCGCGCCCTACCTCATCTGGCTCCTCGTCTCGGTGAACCGCGGAGGATCACGCACATGACAGATCACGACCTGCGCACCGAGCAGGTGTCGCTCGGCTACGGCGACCACACTGTCGTCGACTCCCTCGACCTCGTGGTCCCGCAGGGACGCGTCACGGCCATCGTCGGCGCGAACGCCTCGGGCAAGTCGACCCTGCTGCGCGGCCTCGCCCGGCTGCTGAAGCCCAGCTCGGGCCGGGTGCTGCTCGACGGCACCTCGGTACAGGACCTGCGTACGCTCGACGTGGCCAAGCTGCTCGCGCTGCTGCCGCAGACGCCGGTCGCGCCCGACGGCATCACCGTGGCCGATCTGGTCGGCCGCGGTCGCTATCCCCACCAGGGCTGGTTCCGGCGCTGGTCGTCGGACGACGACACCGCCGTCGCCCGGGCACTGGAGGCCACCGGCACCGCAGAGCTGGCCGACCGTCCCGTGGCCGAGCTCTCGGGCGGCCAGCGCCAACGCGTCTGGGTCGCCATGGCGCTGGCCCAGGAGACGGATCTGCTGCTGCTCGACGAGCCCACCACCTACCTCGACATCAACCACCAGGTAGAGCTGCTCGACCTGCTCACCGAGCTCAACCGCGATCGGGGCACGACGATCGTGATCGTGCTGCACGACCTCAACCTGGCGTTCCGCTACGCGCACCATCTCGTCGCAATGAAGGACGGCCGCATCGTCGCCGAAGGCGCACCGGGCGACATCGTCACTACCGACTTGGTGACCGACGTCTTCGGCCTGTCCTGTCGGGTCGTGCCCTGCCCGGTCAGCGGCGCGCCCCTCGTCGTGCCCCTGACCCGCCAAGACCTGGTACCCCCGGTGGGACTCGAACCCACACTGAAAGGTTTTTAAGACCTCTTCCTCTGCCGTTGGGATACGGGGGCCACGCCGACGGTACCGCGCCCGAACATCCCAATGAACAGGCAGTAGCAGCGCTCAGGCCGGTTTCTGGGCTCCTTTCCGGGCTACTGCCTGTTCTTTGGCACCCTCTACGAGAGAGACCAGGCACGCACGCACGTAGTCCGGGTCGAACATGACGTCCTCCCAGGTGAAGCGCACGACCGTCCAGCCTCGGACCACCAGCGCCGTGTAGCGGCGGATGTCTCGGTGCAGATCGGCTCGGGATGAGTGGAACTCGTAGGAGTCGGCCTCGATCACGATCCGAAGGGTCACATCCACGAGGTCCGGGCGTCCGCGGAAGCCGTCTTGCTCGATCACGAGCTGGGGCTCGACGCAGAGGCCGGGAACGTCCAGTGCGATGGCGCGCAGACACGATTCGAACGGGTTCGCGGCGCGTCCGTCGGCCGCCTCAATGACACGCAGCGCGCGGGCTCGGCCGCGGTTGGGCAGAGCGAGAGCGAGTTCGACCAGCTCGTCCTGGATCACATCCTCGTGTCGCAGCGCAGAGTCCGCGACCGACAGTGCGCGGTCGAACGGAAGGTCCCGGGCGCAGTCGATGACCGTGCGTGCCTTACCCGTCACGAGGCCGCCATGCTCGTGCTCGTCGAGGTCGCGATAACGCACCTGCACACCTCGTCGCGCCCGGAAGGGGACGTTGCGCTTGCGGGGCACGATCACGTTCGGCCGCTCTGGTTCGGACTTGATCTCCCAGCCGTGGTAGCTGGCCGCGCTCTCGTGCGAGGCGACGCCGCTCAACTGTTGGGCGGCGCGCAGTCCGCGCTGGGCGCTCGGCAAGGCGAAGCCGCGGTGACCGGCTTTGACGATCTCGCCACGCGCGAGCGCTCCACGGAGGGAGCTGATCGTCGTGGCGCACAGCAAGGTCTGGCGGTCAGCTACTCCGCCCAGTCGCTGCAACGCCTCCACCGGATGCACTCGTCGCATGCTTCCTCAACCAGCGCGGCAGCGCGAACGGTCATCCACAGGCAGACCCCTGTGGACAAACAGCGCGGGCATATCGAAGAACAGGCAGTAGCTCTGCGGGAGACTGATTTTCGGGCTTGCTTGCCCGCTACTGCCTGTTCTTTGGCTCACCTAGTAGCGTGTCGCCTCTAATCTGAGGGGTATGTGTGCTCGGCTGTTCTGGTCGATACTGGACCGGAAGGAGTTGAGGACATGCCTCGTCCCA
>JASGGG010000014.1:0-45828 GCA_047605165.1 Nocardioidaceae bacterium | reverse complement strand
GTTCGTCGACCGCCGCATCCGGGCGTGTACGCCGGCCCCGGGTGCCTGGACGACCTACGCCGGGCAGCGGCTCAAGCTCGGCCCGGTCAGCCCCGACCCAGAACATCCGGTGCTCCCGCCCGGCGAGCTGGCGGTCACCAAGCGGACCGTGCACGTCGGCACCCGCACCACGCCGGTCCGGCTCGGCGAGGTCACCCCGGTCGGCAAGAAGCCGATGGGTGCCGCCGAGTGGGCCCGCGGCGTACGCCTGGAGACCGGCGCTCGCCTCGGCGACGAAACGCACGATCGGTGAGGAACCCCAGGCTGCTGGCCTTCGACGTGCTGCGCGCCGTCGACGAGCAGGACGCGTACGCCAACCTCGAGCTCGCGCGCCGGCTCCGGGAGGCGCGGCTCGACGCCCGGGATGCGGCGTTCGCCACCGAGCTGGTCTCCGGGACGCTGCGACTGCGAGGCACCTACGACGCGGTGATCGACCAACTGGTCGACCGGCGCCTCGACGCCGGAGTCCGGGACGCGCTGCGCCTCGGCAGCCATCAGCTGCTGTCGATGCGGGTGCCGACCCACGCCGCGGTGAGTACGACCGTCGAGGTGGTGAAGAAGCGGATCGGCCACCGGCCCTCGGGGCTGGTCAACGCCGTGCTGCGCAAGGTCGGGCAGCGGTCGTGGGGCGAGTGGACCGCGGACATGGCGTTGGCTGACCGCTACGCCCACCCGGCGTGGGTGGTCGACCTGCTCTCCGAGGCGGTCGGAGAGGCCGAGATCGAGGCGCTGCTCGCCGCCGACAACCAGCCGCCGCGGGTGACTCTGGTGGCGCGCCCCGGGCTGGCCACGCGCGAGGAGCTTCCCGGCACACCGACCGGGGTGTCGCCGTACGCGGTCGTCCTCGACGCCGGTGACCCGGGAGCGATCTCCGCGGTGGCCGAGGGGCGCGCGGGCGTGCAGGATGAAGGCTCCCAACTCGTCGCCCTGGCGCTGGCCCGCGTGGCGGTCGCGGACGACTGCGGCCGCTGGCTCGACGTCTGCGCCGGGCCGGGCGGGAAGGCGGCACTGCTCGCGGCGCTCGCCGCGCAACGAGGTGCCCGACTGCTGGCGGCCGAACGGCAGCCTCACCGCGCCGGCCTCGTACGCTCCGCCACCACTGCGGTGGGTGGAGGCCTCCTCGGTGTCGTGGCCGCCGACGGCACTCGTCCCGCGTGGCCACGCGACACGTTCGACCGGGTGCTCGTCGACGCCCCCTGCACCGGCCTGGGAGCACTGCGGCGCCGCCCGGAAGCCCGGTGGCGCCGCCGGCCCGAGGACCTGGCCGAGCTCGTACCGCTCCAGCGGGTGCTGCTCGACCGGGCACTGGACTGCGTACGCCCCGGCGGTGTGGTCGCGTACGCCACCTGCTCCCCGGTCCTTGCCGAAACCGCCGGCGTGGTGACCGCTGCCCTCGACGCGAACCCGCACCTCGTCCTGGAGGACGCATCCCCGCTGTTCCCGACCACCGACCACGCCGGCCCGCTCCCCGGCACCGTCCAGCTCTGGCCGCACCGCCACGGCACCGACGCGATGTTCTTCGCGCTCATCCGGCGGCGCTGACCGGTTTGTGGCCGATGGAGACGAGCCCGCCCGGCGTGTCGCTGTCACCATCGGCCACAAAGCAGCGAACACTGTCCGGATCGGCCACAATCCGGCTGCAGCCGCGCGAGGACGCTCGGCGGATAGACTCCGACCCACCATGGGCATCCAGATCTCCCCGAGCATGCTGTCGGCCGACTTCGCCAACCTTGCCGCCGAGGCCGGACGAGTCGCGAACGCCGACTGGCTCCACGTCGACGTGATGGACAACCACTTCGTGCCCAACCTGACCCTGGGCGTACCCGTCGTGGAGGCGCTGGCCAAGGCCGCGAGCACGCCGCTGGACTGCCACCTGATGATCGAGGACCCGGACCGGTGGGCGCCTGCCTATGTCGAGGCGGGGGCCGGGTCGGTCACGTTCCACGTGGAGGCCGCCACCGCTCCCGTACGGCTGGCCCGCGAACTGCGTGCCCAGGGTGCCCGGGCGGGCATGGCCTTGCGTCCGGCGACCCCGGTGGAGCCGTACGAAGACCTGCTGCCCGAGCTGGACATGCTGCTGGTGATGACCGTGGAGCCCGGGTTCGGCGGGCAGCGCTTCCTCGACATCTGCGTGCCCAAGATCCGCCGCGCCCGCGAGCTGCTCGACAAGCACGGTCTGGAGCTGTGGCTCCAGGTCGACGGGGGAGTCACCCTGGAGACGATCGAGATCTGTGCCGACGCCGGTGCCGACGTGTTCGTGGCCGGATCGTCGGTGTTCGGCGCCGACGACCCCGCGGCGATGATCGACTCCCTGCGTGCTGCGGCGGCCGCTCGTCGTGCGTGATTCGCCTCACCCGACCACCACAGGCAGCGACCGGTATGGCAGGCTTGTCCTGACGAGTGAAATGCTCGCGTGCTCTGGGGTCGGTGCAATTCCGAGCCGGCGGTAACAGTCCGCGACCCGGTCGCATCCAGCGATCGGTTGACCAGGTGGAACTCCTGGACCGACGGTGAAAGTCCGGATGGGAAGTGCACGCGGACGCCACTGCGCAGAGCAAGCGCGGTGATGTCTGTCCCCGGAGTCCGCGACCGGACCGGAGGGACACCCATGACGCAGCCCGACGCCATGACGGCGGCGATGCAGCGTGCCCTCGACGTGGCCGCCACTCCCGGTTTCGCATTGCGGGGCAACCCCCGCGTCGGCTGCGTGCTCCTCGACCCGCACGGAGCCGTGATCGCCGAGGGATTCCACCGCGGCGCCGGCACCACCCACGCGGAGGTCGACGCGCTGGCAAAGGCCGGCGAGCGGGCACGCGGGGCGACCGCCGTGGTCACGCTCGAGCCCTGCAACCACACCGGCCGGACCGGTGCCTGCGCCCAGGCGCTGATCGCGGCCGGGGTGACCAAGGTCGTGTACGCCCAGCGCGACCCCAACCCCCAGGCTGCCGGCGGCGCCACCACGCTCGCTGCGGCGAGCGTGACCGTGGAGGCCGGGCTCCTCGCCGACCAGGCCGAGGCGCTCAACCACGAGTGGACCATCGCGGTGAGCCGGGGACGCCCGTACGTGCTCTGGAAGTACGCCGCGACCCTCGACGGTCGCAGCGCCGCCGCCGACGGCAGCAGTCGTTGGGTCACCGGCTCCGCGGCTCGCCGCGACGTCCACGGGCTGCGGGCCGCGCACGACGCGATCGTGGTCGGCACCGGCACCGTGCGCGCCGACAACCCGTCGCTGACCGCTCGCGACCTCGACGACAAGCCCCTGCCGCCCGACCAGCAGCCGACCCGGGTCGTGGTCGGCCACCGGCATCTCCGCGACGGCCTGGCTGTCGCCGACGACGCAGCGCCGACGGTGTTCGTCGATTCCCACGACCCGACCGACGTGCTGGCCGACCTGTGGGGACTGGGTCTGGTCCGGGTGTTCCTCGAAGGCGGTCCGACGGTCGCGGCGGCCTGGCTCAGAGCGGGCGTGATCGACGAGATCGTCGCCTACGTCGCACCCGCGATGCTGGGCGCCGGCGCTCCCGCCGTGGGTGACCTGGGAATCCACACGATCGCCGAGGCGCTGCGGTTTCGGACCGAGTCCGTCCAGCGACTCGGCAACGACGTGAAGATCGTGCTCGCAACGGGTTCGGCACTAGGGGAGGGCCGCTGACATGTTCACCGGGATCATCGAGGAACTCGGCGCGGTCGAGCGGATCGAGTCGCAGGGCGACGCCGTGCGACTGACTGTGCGTGGCCCCCTGGTCGTCTCCGATGCCGAGCCGGGCGACTCGATCGCGGTCAACGGCTGCTGCCTGACCGTGGTCACCCATGACGCCAGCTCGTTCACCGCCGACGTCATGCAGGAGACGCTCGACAAGACGTCCCTGGGCGACTTCACCCCCGGTGCGCCGGTCAACCTGGAGCGTGCGGTCACCGCCGCGAAACGGCTCGGCGGGCACATCGTGCAGGGCCACGTGGACGGCACCGGCGTGATCGTTTCGCGCACGCCGAGCGAGCACTGGGAGATCGTCGAGATCGAGTTGTCTCCCGGGCTCACCCGCTACCTGGTCGACAAGGGCTCGATCACCGTCGACGGGGTCTCTCTGACAGTGGTCGAGGCGCGCGCCACCTCGTTCACCGTCAGCCTCATCCCCGAGACACTCGCCCGCACCACGCTGGGCAGCAAACAGGCCGGCGACCGCGTCAACCTCGAAGTCGACGTGATCGCCAAGTACGTGGAGCGCATGGTCGCTCCTCTGGCGAAGGAGCAGCATTCATGAGCATCCGGTTGGACCGGGTCGAGACCGCGATCGCGGAGATCGCGGCCGGCAAGGCCGTGGTCGTGGTCGACGACGAGGACAGAGAAAACGAGGGCGACATCATCTTCGCGGCCAGCAAGGCGACGCCGGAGCTGCTCGCCTTCACGATCCGCTACTCCAGCGGCGTGATCTGCGTGCCGATGCCGGCCGACATGCTCGACCGGCTGGAGATCCCGTTGATGACCCCGCACAACAAGGACCGGCTGCGCACCGCGTACACGATCTCGGTCGACGCCCGCGACGGCGTCAGCACCGGCATCTCGGCCGCCGACCGCGCCCATACCTGCCGCGTGCTGGCCGACTCCGCCACCGAGCCCTGGGAGCTCACCCGCCCCGGGCACGTCTTCCCGCTGCGCTACCGCGACGGGGGCGTGCTGGTCCGCCGCGGTCACACCGAGGCGGCGGTCGACCTGGCCACGCTTGCGGGCCTGACGCCGGCCGGCGTGCTGGTCGAGATCGTCAACGACGACGGCACGATGAAGCGGGGCCAGCAGTTGCGTGACTTCGCGGACGAGCACGGGCTGGCGCTGATCTCGATCGACGATCTGGTGCATTATCGGCGTCGCACCGAGAACCATGTCGAGCGCGTCGCGGAGACCCGGCTGCCGACGCGGCACGGCGACTTCACCGCGTTCGGCTATCGGATCACGATCGACGACTCGGAGCATGTCGCGCTCGTGTACGGGGAGCCCGCCGACCTCAAGAGCGGCGAGCCTGTTCTCGCCCGGGTGCACTCGGAGTGCCTGACCGGCGACGTGTTCGGCAGCCAGCGCTGCGACTGCGGTCCGCAGCTCGACGAGGCGCTCGCCAAGGTCGTCCAGGCCGGCCGCGGTGTGGTGATCTACCTGCGCGGACACGAAGGCCGTGGCATCGGCCTGCTGGCCAAGCTGCAGGCGTACTCGTTGCAGGACACCGGCCGCGACACCGTCGACGCCAACCTCGACCTCGGCCTGCCGGCCGATGCCCGGCACTACGGTGCCGCCACGCAGATCCTGCGCGACCTGGGCGTGCCGAGCGTACGGCTGATGACCAACAACCCCGCCAAGATCGAGGGGCTGGAGGCCTACGGCATCCCGGTCACCGAGCGGGTGCCGCTGACGCCGCACGCGAACGACCACAACCTGGCCTACCTGCGCACCAAACGGGACCGGATGGGCCACGACCTGCCCGATCTGGTCGCCGGCCCTGCCGACGAGGAAGGCACCCGATGAGCGGCGACGGCGCCCCGCCACCCCAGCCGATCGACTGCCACGACCTCCGGGTTGCGGTCGTCGCTGCCTCCTGGCACACCCAGGTCATGGACGGTCTGGTCGCGGGAGCTACCCGTGCGCTCGACGACTACCAGGTCGAGGCCGCCGAGATCGTCCGGGTCCCGGGCTCCTTCGAGTTGCCGGTCGTCGCGCAGGCGCTTGCGGAGAAGGGTTTCGAGGCGATCGTCGCGCTCGGCGTGGTGATCCGGGGGGGCACCCCGCACTTCGAGTACGTCTGCGGTGCCGCGACCGACGGCCTCAACCGGGTCTCGCTGGACACCGGTGCCGCGATCGGCTTCGGCCTGCTGACCTGCGACACCGAGGAGCAGGCGCTCGACCGTGCCGGACTCGAGGGGTCGAGTGAGGACAAGGGGTACGAGGCCACGTCGGCCGCGCTGGTCACGGCCTCCCTGCTGAAGAAGATCCGCCGCGGGCTGGTCTGAGCGCGCCGGGACAGCCCGTAGGCTTGGACACCATGAAGACGTTCGACGAGCTCTTTGCCGAGCTCAGCGACAAGGCGCAGACGCGACCCGAGGGATCCGGCACGGTTCGGGCGCTCGATGCGGGCGTCCATACGATCGGCAAGAAGCTGGTCGAGGAGGCCGCGGAGTCGTGGATGGCCGCCGAGCACGAGGGCCCCGAGCGCGCCGCCGAGGAGATCAGCCAACTGCTCTACCACGCCCAGGTGCTCATGCTCGCCAGCGGCCTTACCCTCGACGACGTCTACTCCCATCTCTAGGAAGAACCCATGTCCCGCGATCTCTTGCGCATCGCCGTTCCCAACAAGGGAGCCCTCTCCGAGGCTGCCGCCACCATGCTGCGCGAGGCCGGCTACGCCCAGCGGCTCGACAACAAGCAGCTGACCAAGCTCGACCCCGAGAACGAGGTGGAGTTCTTCTACCTGCGCCCCCGCGACATCGCCCTGTACGTCGGGGAAGGCACGCTCGACGCCGGCATCACCGGCCGCGACCTGCTGCTGGACTCCGGAGCGAAGGCCGAGGAGGTCGTCCCGCTGGGCTTCGGCCGCTCGAAGCTCTGCTTCGCCGCGAAGGTCGGTGCCGGCGCCGACGCCGACCGACTTGCCGGGACCCGGATCGCGACCTCGTATGACGGGATCGTCACCAAGTACCTCCAGGAGCGCGGCATCGACGCCACCGTCGTACGGCTGGACGGGGCCGTGGAGACCAGCATCCAGCTGGGTGTCGCCGACGTGATCGCCGACGTCGTCGAGACCGGTAGCACCCTGCGGCAGGCGGGGCTGGAGGTGTTCGGCGAGGTGATCCTGGACTCCGAGGGCATCCTGATCACCCGGCCCGGGACCGAGCCGGCCGGTTTCGAGGTGTTCCGTCGTCGCCTGCAAAGCGTCCTGGTCGCCCGCAGCTACGTGATGATGGACTACGACATCCGCGCCGAGCGGGTCGAGCAGGCGGTCGCGCTGACACCGGGCATCGAGAGCCCCACCGTCTCTCCGTTGCATCGCGAGGGGTGGGTGGCGGTGCGGTCGATGGTGCCGCGTGACAAGGCCCAGCGCGTGATGGACGACTTGTTCGACCTCGGCGCCCGCGGCATCCTCACCACCGACATCCATGCCTGCCGGCTCTGATCCCGCACCTATTCCCGGACTGCCGTTGCGGATCCGGCCACTCGGCATCCGCATGGTGCTCGGGATCTCCGGCGTCATGCTGGTGGTCCTGGTCGGCGCGATCTGGTTCGCGCTGCCCTCGGGGATGCGCGACCGGTTCTCGCTGTTCCAGGCGGTGACCTACCTGATCCTGTTCGCGATCGTCGCGGTCTGCTTCTACGCCGTGATGCGGTCCCGGCTCGACGCGGACGAGCAGGGCATCACGATCGTCAACGGCTTCAAGGAACGCCGGTACGAATGGGCGCAAGTCGTCGCCGTACACCTCGGTCGCGGCGCTCCTTGGGCGAGCCTGGACATCAGCGACGGCACCACGGTCTCGGCGCTGGCGATCCAGACCGCAGACGGTGCCCGCGCCACCCGCCAGGTCCGCGAACTCCGGGCCCTGATCGACCAGCACACGCAGCCTTTAGAGTGATCTCGGCCACAACTCTGAAGGAGCACCCATGACCGTGCACGGACACCACGACGAGCGTTTCACCGGACTGCGCGACATCCTCGCGCAGCGAATCGAGGCAGGCAACGAGGTCGGTGCCGCGATCTCGGTCAATCTCGATGGTGAGACCGTCGTGGACATCTGGGGCGGATACGCCGACGCCGCCCGGACGAGGCCGTGGGAGAAGGACACGATCGTCAACGTCTGGTCCACGACGAAGGAGATCACCGCGCTTGCGGTCCTGATGCTGGTCGACCGCGGTCTCGTGGAGCCCTACGAGAAGGTCGCGGCCTATTGGCCGGAGTTCGCGCAGAACGGCAAGGAGGGTATCGAGGTGCGGCACCTGATGTCGCACACGTCGGGCGTCTCCGGCTGGGACCCGCCGTTCGTGGTCGAGGACATGTACGACTGGGAGCTCTCGACGACGCGGCTCGCGGCTCAAGCGCCCTGGTGGGAGCCGGGGACCGCCTCGGGCTACCACGCCAACAACCAGGGCCACCTGCTGGGCGAGGTCGTGCGGCGTGTCACCGGGAAGCCGCTCAAGCAGTTCGTTGCCGACGAGATCGCAGCGCCCCTGGGGGTCGACCTGCAGATCGGCGCCAAGGAGCAGGACGACGACCGCATCGCGGAGATCCTCCCGCCACCTCCGCTGCCGTTCGATCTCGAGGCGCTGGACCCCGAGTCACCCATAGTGAGGACCTTCACCGGACCGGTCGCCGACGCGAACGCTGCCAACTCGATTCCGTGGCGTCGTGCCGACATGGGCGCGTTGAACGGACACACGAACGCCCGTGCTCTGGCCCGTACCTTCTCGGCGATCACGCTCGGAGGAGAAGTGGACGGCGTACGCCTGCTGTCACCGGAGACGATCGAGCTGATCTTCAACGAGCAGGCGGACGGGGTCGATCTCGTGCTCGGCGTGCCGCTGCGCTTCGGCATCGGCTTCGCCCTTCCCAAGCTCGACACGCTGCCCTACCTCCCGGAGGAGAAGACCTGCTTCTGGGGCGGCTGGGGCGGCTCGCTGACCGCGATGTTCCTCGACCGTGGCCTTACCGTCTCCTACGTGATGAACAAGATGGAGCCGGGCATCATCGGGTCGGAGGACACGGAGGCTTACGTACGAGAGATCCTGTCCGTGCTGGAGTGAACGAAGTCGGCTCGCTGGCGGGTGTGCTCGGCGGCGAAGACTTCCGCCTGGGTGTGCTGCCACTCGAGCCACTGTTCCCGCATGGTCTCGCCGTCGCGGGCGATGCCGCGCTCCAGGCAGAGGTCGGGCGGCGCCTCGACCCACACCAGCGTGGTGACCAGGTCGGCCCACCGGGCGGACCACGAGCCGCAGCCCTCCACGACGAGCCACGGGCCCGATGGCACCGCGACCTGCTCGGCATAGGCGTACGCATGCCAGTCGAAGCGGCGGTAGGACGCCTCGGAGCCGGTGGCGAGATCGCGTAGCAGGTGTTCCAGGGCATCGCGGCCGGCTTCGATGCCGGCCCAGCCTTCGTAGAGATCGTCCAGGTGGATCACCGGCGCGTCCAGCGACGAGCCGAGCGCGGCGGCGAGAGTGGTCTTGCCAGCACCGGCCGGCCCGTCGACGCAGAGCAGCCGGCCCGCGCCGAGCGTCGCGGGCCGGGACCGGGCAAGCGCCACGATCTCGGCTGCCGTCACCACTGCCAGATCACCACTGCCAGATCACCACTGCTGGGCGAGCCCACGATAGGTCGGGACGGTCTCGACGATCTCGGCACCGCTCAGCAGATGCGCCACGTTGGTGTGCTCGGCGATCTCGCCGGCCTTCGCATGCCGGAACCACACCCAGTCGCCGAGACTCAGGCGCGCGGCGCCCTTGCCGACCAGCGGCGTCTGCACCTCGCCCGCGCCCTCGCGTCCGGTCAGATGCAGGCCGGGCGGCGCCCAGGGGATTGGCTGCCGGTCCTTGCCGGGCGGGCCGGACGCGATCAGGCCGCCACCGGAGACGACCACGACGTCGGGGCCAGGGCGGCGGCACACCCGCAGCCCGAAGAACGCTGCCGGACGGGGCTCGAAGGACGCGTAGTGGTCGAAGATCCCCGACACCAGCAGACCGGAACCGGCCGTCACCTCGGTGACCGGCGGCGTACTCGACGACTCGATGCTTCCCGAGCCGCCGGAGTTCCACAGCTCGACCTCGACCACGTCGTCGAGGGCGGCAGCGATCTCGCGGCGACGTTCGTCGAGCTGCTCGATCGAGAGCTGCTTGATCCTGCGGATCATCAGCGAGCGGGCGCGCCCGGCGAGTGTCGGCAGGTCGTCCTGCAGGCCGGCGACCTGACCCTCGTAGGTCATCACGCCGACCAGCCGGAAGCCGCGCCTCCCGCTGATCGCCCGCGCCACGGCCAGCACGTCGTGGATCTCGAAGAGCGGCGAGCGCTGCACACCGAGGTGCTGCCCACGCCAGTGCAGGGACGCATCGACATCCAGCGCCACCCGGACGATCCGGTCCTGGGAGCCACCGCCGCGGAGCCGGTCGATCAGGTCGAGCTGGTCGGTCGAATCGACCATGAGCGTCACGTGATCGGTGGCGGTCGGATGGGCGAGCAGCGCCGACAGCGCGCCGGGTTCGGTGACCGGGTAGCCCATCATCAGGTCGTCGCAGATGCCCTGGTCGAGCAACCACAGGCACTCGTACAGGTTGTAGGCGAGCACGCCGGCGAACCCAGGGTGCGCCAGCGCCCGGTGGATCAGCGCTGGGACCCGCAGTGACTTGCTGGCGACGCGGATCGGCGTCCCGGCGGCGCGGCGGGCCAGATCGTCGGCGTTCGCGTCGAAGGCGTCAAGGTCCACCACGTACGCCGGCGGCGACGGGGGAGTGGGCAGCGCGTCCGCGGCCTTGCTCAGCCGATCGGCGAGGAGGCGCCTGGTGTGCTCGCTGGTGAGGTTCGTCATCTCGGTGCCGCGCTAGCTGATGCCATGCTTGCGCAGGATCGCCTCGATGTCGTCGAACTCGCTGCCCGCTGACGCGGCGGACTTGCCGCCGACTGCCTTGGGCGCCGGCTTCCCCTCGACGGCGGGCGCGCCGCGCCCGCGCATCCAGCCGCTGACCACGAACAGCACTACCGCGAGGCCGGCCACCCCGGCGCCGAGCCAGACCGCCGGGCTGAACACCAGGTGAGCCATCCAGTCGCCGACGCTGGAGGCGATGTCGCCGCCGAGTTCCAGCAGGCCGGTCAGCGCGGCGGCCGCCGGGAGCAGAGCCCACGCCGCCGTGCGGACGCCGACCGCCGGGCCGTTGCGCTGGAACCGCACGTAGCTCCAGACCAGGCCCGCCACCGTCAAGGACAGGCCGAGCGCGTACCAGCTCAGATCGCTCACCCGGCCAGCCTACTGGGGCGACGAGGCCCGACCGCTGGTCGAGTAGCGAGACGTTTCCGGTCGTCGAGTGGTCCGAGGCGTTAGCCGAGGGCCGTATCGAGACGCAGTCGGGTCGTGGCGTCCAGTCGGCGTCTCGATACACCCGGCTCGTTCCTCGCCGGGCACTCGACGACCGGAAGAGGCTCGATACACCGCCCGCGCGTCCCTCACGGCCGGCACTCGATCAGCACGCTGGCATGATGGGGCGGTGCGTACGATCCCCGACCCCGGCTTCGCCGACGATACGGGCGCCGTCTCGACGGCGGTGACCGAGACGCTGACCCGGTTCGAGCAGGCCCCCGCCGAGGGGTACGCCGAGGTGATCGCGGCGCTGCACGACTCGCGGCTGCTGGTCCCGGTCGTGGCCACGCTGGGAGAGGTGGAGTACGACGAGCACGGTCTGGCGCATGACAAGACCTCCGACATGGCGACTGTGCTGATGCGGGCGCCCGACGGCCGGCTCGGCCTGCTGGCATTCACGAGCATCGCGTCGATGCAGCGTTGGGACCCGGCGGCGCGCCCGGTGCCGGTGGCGATGCGGTTGGCGGCGAAGGCGGCACTGCAGGACGGAGCCGACGTCGTGGTGGTCGACGTCGCCGGCCCGGTCACCTTCGTCGTCGGACAGCGGGAGCTGCGGGCGCTCGCCGACGGGCTGGCTCTCGTACGCATCGGCGACGACCTCGCCTGGGCCGGCACCACGGACACCGGAGGCCGCTGATGGAGCTGACCCGCACGTTTTCGGCGCAGGAGTTCACCGAGGCGCTCACCAGCTGGCAGTGGATGGACCTGGAGGGTCTCGACCCGTGGTTCGCTACGGCGTTCGGCGACGTCTTCCTGATCGGCGACGACGGCGTCTACTGGCTCGACGTCGCCGCGGGGGAGTTGAGCCGACCGTTCGGCAGCCCCGAGGAGGCCCAGCGTGTGTTGGCCACCGAGGAAGGCATGGACGAGTACCTGCTGGCCGGGCTGGTGTTCGCCGCCGCCGAGGAAGGCGTGGAGGCCACGGGCGAGGACATCTTGTGGTTCAAGGAGCCGCCGGTCTTCGACGGCGAGTACGAGGTCGCCAACCTGGCACCGGCGCGGTTCGTCGCGGCAGTGGCGGACGCCGGCCGGCTGCACGAGCGGATCAAGGACCTCCCCGAGGGAGCCGAGATCCCCGACCATCTCTGACTCGGCCCTACCGTGCGGCCGGGAATACCGGTCCGGTGAGCTTCTCGCCCGGCCCTTCGCCCGGGGCATCGGGAACCTCGGACGCCTCGCGGAACGCAAGCTGGAGGGTACGCAGCCCGTCGCGCAGCGGCGCCGCGTGGTGATGGCCCAACCGAGGAGCGGCCGCGACGACGAGTCCGGCCAGCGCCTCGATCAGGGTGCGTGCCTCGTCGAGATCCTGGTGCTCGGGAAGGTCTTCGGCGAGACCGAGCTGCACCGCAGCGGCGCTCATCAGGTGTACGGCAGCGGTCCCGACCACTTCCAGCGCGGGAACCTCCGCGATGTCGCGTGCTGGTTCCCGGGTAGGTGAGAGTGGCTCGGTCATGTGGCCAAGGGTTGCAGCCGATCACCTGCGTTTTCGTATCGGGGTCGATTCACGGTAGACTTGAGCGTGACCGATCTTGGCGTCGCATCTCGTAGGTGAGCATGCGGGGCCGAGATCCGACAAGCGGAGTCCAGGCTCCCACCCGCATCGACCGCCGGCCGGTTTCCGCCGCCACAGGTCGTCGGGTACCGGTCCGCGAGGCACCTGCGAGGGTGGCTCGTACGGCTTCCGCTGTCACGCACGCGGAGGCCTTTCTTTTTCCCGGAGTCCACCGAGTGCGGGTCGGCCAGGCACACGACATCAGGAGGACCCATCAGCACAGAGCTGCGCATCAACGACCGGATCCGAGTACCCGAAGTCCGGCTCGTTGGCCCAGGCGGCGAGACCGTCGGCATCGTCCGCATCGAGGATGCCTTGCGACTCGCGCAGGAATCCGACCTCGACCTGGTCGAGGTGGCGCCCACGGCGCGACCGCCGGTCTGCAAGCTCATGGACTACGGCAAGTTCAAGTACGAGAACGCCCAGAAGGCCCGTGAGGCGCGCCGCAACCAGACGAACGTGATCATCAAGGAGATGAAGCTTCGTCCCAAGATCGACCAGCACGACTACGAGACCAAGAAGGGTCACGTAGTGCGGTTCCTGCGAGCCGGCGACAAGGTGAAGATCACGATCATGTTCCGCGGTCGTGAGCAGCACCGCCCCGAGCTGGGCTTCCGATTGCTGGAGCGGCTTGCCGAGGACGTCAACGAGCTCGGCTTCGTGGAGTCGGCCCCCAAGCAGGATGGTCGCAACATGATCATGGTGCTCGGGCCGCACCGGAAGAAGGCCGAAGCGAAGGTCGAGCTCAAGGCGGAACGCGCCGAGCAGCTGGCTGCCCGGCAGGCAGAGAAGGATGCCGAGGCAGCGGAGAACAAGGAGCGCGCCGCCGCGGCAGCGTCGACCGTCCGCCCCGCCAAGCCCAAGCGCCGCTCGGAGAGCCTCGACCCCGACATGGACCCCAACACCTGACATCACGTCAGAAACAACGCCTCAATTCACGAAGGACGATGACATGCCGAAGAACAAGACCCACTCCGGGGCGAGCAAGCGCTTCCGGGTCACGGGCTCGGGCAAGCTACGCCGTCAGAAGGCCGGCCTGCGCCACAACCTGGAGAAGAAGCCCTCGACGATGACCCGCCGCATGTCCGGCACTACCGAGGTCTCCAAGAACGACACCAAGACCGTCCGCAAGCTCCTGGGTCGCTGACGCGACACCGGCCTGAGCTAGAGCGACACAGAACACAAGCAACGAGGAGTACGAAGTGGCACGCGTCAAGAGGGCGGTCAACGCCCAGAAGAAGCGCCGGGTAACCCTCGAGCGCGCCTCCGGCTACCGGGGTCAGCGCTCGCGCCTCTACCGCAAGGCCAAGGAGCAGGTCACCCACTCGCTGGTCTACAGCTACCGCGACCGTCGCGCCCGCAAGGGTGACTTCCGCAAGCTGTGGATCCAGCGGATCAATGCCGCTGCCCGCCAGAACGGGATGACGTACAACCGGTTCATCCAGGGCCTGAAGCTGGCCGGCGTCCAGGTCGACCGCAAGATCCTGGCCGACCTCGCCGTCAACGACGCCGCGACCTTCGCGACGCTGGTCGAGACCGCCAAGGGCGCGCTTCCCGAGGACGTCAACGCGCCGGTCTCCGCCTGACTTTGGGTACGCCACCCCCGCTCACCGCGAGGAGCGGCCGGGTGCGGGCGGCGCGGAAGCTGGGCCGTCGCTCGGTTCGCGCCGAGCAGCGGCTTTTCCTCGCCGAAGGTCCGCAAGCCGTACGCGAGGCACTGGCCGTGCCCGGTGTCGTACGCGAGGTGTTCGCCACCCCGGGCAGTCACGACGAGTTGCGTACGCCCGACGTGCACTGGCACCTCGTGGACGAGCAGGCGCTGGCATCGCTGGCCGATACCGTGCAGCCGCAGGGGATCGTCGCCGTGTGCGGTTTCCTCGACGTGGTCCGGGCCGAACTTCCGCCCGCGAAGCTGCTTGCGGTCTGCGCCGACGTACGCGACCCGGGCAACGCCGGCACCGTGATCCGCTGCGCCGATGCTGCGGGAGCGGGCGGGGTGATCCTGACCGGCAACTCGGTCGATCCCTACAACGGCAAGGCCGTGCGGGCCAGCGCCGGATCGCTGTTCCACCTGCCGATCGTCGTCGAGCACGATGCCTCCGCGACGGTGCGCGCGCTGCGGGCCGACGGCTACACGGTGCTTGCCGCCGATGGCGCCGGGGAGACCGACCTCGACGATGCCGCCGACTCCGGCCTGCTCGCGAAGCGCACCGCCTGGCTGTTCGGCAACGAAGCCTGGGGGCTGCCCCGCGAGCTCACGGAATTGGCCGACTATCGCGTGCGCATCCCGATCCACGGCCAGGCCGAAAGCCTCAACCTCGCCACCGCAGCAGCGGTCTGCCTCTACGCGAGTGCCCGCGCCCAGCGCTGACGCTGGATTGTGGCCGATCCTGACAACCAGGGCCGGCTTGTGGCCGATGACGACGGCCTCGCCCGGCGTGTCGCGGTCACCATCGGCCACAATCCCGCCCACTGCGGAGACTGGCACCGTCCGGTTGCGCCGTGGTCCAGTGACCTGGCTTGGGAGGAGCGACGCACGACGAGCCCAGGCGCACGCGAACCGAGCAGGGAGCGTCACCCTCGGGTCGCCATGAGATCTCGATACGGCCGCTCGTTCCTCGCGACCACTCGATCAGCGGCCGGGCTGGTCGAGTGTGCCGAGGTACGAGGCGTGTATCGAGACCCGCTGGATCTCAGACCCGCACCCGCTCGGAGGTGGGGTCGTACATCGGACGCAGGGAGACCACGGCGGGATGCCGGACCCCCGCGACGTCAACCTCCCACTCGCCCTCGCTCAGCCAGGCGGGGGTGACCGGCTCACCGTCGCCGGAGACGAAGGCGAGGCCGACAGCGGCACCGAGGGTCCAGCCGTACGAGGCCGCCCGCACGTAGCCGACGGGAACGCCCGAGCGGTAGACGACCTCCGCGTGGTAGAGCAGCGGCTCGGGGTCGGTCAGGCGTAGCTGCACCAGCCGGCTCGACATCCCGCCCGCGGCGGCGTTGGCCTCCTTGCGGGCCAGCAGAGCTTCCTTGCCGACGAAGTCCTTGTCCCAGTCCACGGCGAAGCCCAGGCCCACTTCGAGTGGACAGTCGGTGTTGTCGATGTCGTGCCCGAAGTCGCGGTACGCCTTCTCCATCCGCAGCGACGACAGCGCCTTGAGGCCGACCGGGCGCAGCCCGTGCGGTGCACCCGCGGCGACCAGGGCGTCGTACACCGCCAGCGCCGATTCGGCTGGCACGTAGAGCTCGTAGCCGAGCTCTCCGAGGTAGGTGATCCGTGCACACAACAGGGAGATTCCGGCTACCTCGATCCGACGCGCGGTGCGGAAGCCGAACGCGTCGGTGGACAGATCGGCGGACGTGACCGCGGAGAGTACGTCGCGGGACAGTGGTCCTTGCAGGTTGAGCTGGGCGTAGTCGGCGGTCACGTCCCGCACCGCCAGCCCGGCCCGTACCAGCAGGTCATGGACGGCGCCGTGGGCGGTGTCGGAGGCGACCACGAACAGGTCGCCCCCGTCGGTGTAGGTCACGGTGATGTCGGCCAGGATCCGGCCGCCGTCGTTCAGCGCCTGCGTGTAGGTGATCCGGCCACGCTCGGCAGTGACGGGTCCCGCGAAGACCGGGGAGATCGCGGCGACCGCGTCGTCGGTGCCGTCGACCGCGAACTTCGCCATGAAGCTCATGTCCATCAGGCCGACGCCTTCGCGCACGGCGCGATGCTCGGCCTCCCACTGCTCGAACCATGGCGCCCGGCCCCAGGTCGGCTCGGCGGTGGGGGTGATCCCGGGGCCGGCGTACCAGTCGGCGCCCTCCCAGCCGGAGACCTCGCGCAGGTAGCCGCCCTGGGAGACGAGCCGCTCGTGCACCGGGGAGAGCAGCGCGCCCCGCGCGGAGTGCAGCTGCTTGCCCGGCGTGTGGGCGGCGTACACGGTGCCGAGGATCTCCGTGGTCCGCGCCGCCCGGTAGCCGTCGTCGGCCTGGTACGGCTGGAACCGGCGTACGTCGAAGCCGGTCACGTCCACATCGGGCCGACCGATGGTGATCCACTCCGCCAGCACCCGCCCCAGGCCGCCGGCCGACAGCACACCCACCGAGTTCATCCCGGCCGCGACGAAGTAGCCGCGCAGTCCCGGCGCCTCGCCGACCGCCGGGGCCAGGTCGGGTGTGAACGACTCGGGTCCGCAGAAGAAGGTGCGTACGCCGGCCTCGAGCGTGACCGGTACCCGCGCCATCGCCCGCTCCAGGAACGGCGTCATCCGGTCCCAGTCGGGCTGGAGGGTCCCGAAGGAGAAGTCCGCGGGGATGCCCTCGACCCGCCAGGCAGCCGCCTGCGGCTCGAACAGGCCGACCATCATGCCGCCGCTCTCCTCGCGGTAATAGCCGTAGGAGGCCGGGTCCTCGAAGATGGGCGCGTTGGGGTCGAGACCGTCGATGGTGTCGGTGATCAGGTAGTAGTGCTCGGCGGCCTGGTTGGGGATGACGAGCCCACTGCGCGCGCCGAGCTCGCGAGCCCACATGCCGGTGCAGTTGACGACGTACTCGCACTCGATGTCCCCCGCGCCCGTCCGTACGCCGGTGACGCTCGGCACCCGGTCGCCGGAAAGCAGTACGTCGTCGACCGCGACGCCCTCGACGACGCGTACGCCCAACTGCCGGGCGCCCTTGGCCAAGGCGGTGGTGAGGTCGACCGGGTTGACCCGGCCGTCGCCGGGTACGTGGAAGCCGGCCACCAGGTCGTCGGTCTTGGCCCACGGGAACAGCGCGGACATCTCGGTCGGCGAGATCTCTTCGACCTCCAGCCCGAGGTGCCGCTGGAACGCGGCGACGCGGCGGTATTCCTCGAGCCGATCGGTGTCGGCGGCAGCCTCGATCAGCCCGACCCGCTTGAAGCCGGTCGACTGGCCGGTCTCCGCCTCCAGCCGGGCGTACAGGTCACGCGAGTAGAGCCGGATGCCGGTGCTGGTCTCCGACGTCGAGCCGAAGCAGGTCATCAGCCCGGCGGCGTGCCAGGTCGTCCCCGACGTCAGCCGGTCGCGCTCCAGCACCACCACGTCGGTCCAGCCGGCATGGGCCAGGTGATAGGCCACCGAGCAGCCGATCACCCCGCCTCCGATCACGACGACGCGGGCACGGGCGGGAAGTTCGACAGTCACCGGCTCAACCTATAACCGGTTCGCCCTAACCGGTTCGCTCTGGACGTTGCTCGCTTCCTAGACTGTGCGGTGCGCCGAGCCACCGGCGCGCGAATGCGCCATGCAAATGCGAAGGGAAGCCATGTCGGGCCCGAACACCCAGTACGACCCGGTGCAGGTGACGCCACTGAACGCCGACCAGGTCACGCAGATGCAGGCCGACGCGGTCGCCGCGATCGCTGCCGCCTCGACGCTGGACGAGCTCAAGCAGGCTCGGCTCGACCACGCGGGGGAGCGGTCCCCGCTGGCGCTGGCCAACCGGGAGATCGGGGCGCTGCCGCCCCAAGCCCGCAAGGAGGCCGGCCAGCGGGTCGGGCAGGCTCGCGGGGCGGTCAACAAGGCGCTGACCGAGCGGCAGCAGGTGCTCGAGGTCGAGGCCGAGGCACGCATGCTCATTGAGGAGACGGTGGACGTCACGCTGCCGTGGGACCGGGAGCCGGTCGGCGCCCGGCACCCGATCACGACCCTGTCCGAGCGGATCGCCGACGTGTTCGTGGCGATGGGCTGGGAGGTCGCCGAGGGCCCGGTGATCGAGGCCGAGTGGCTGAACTTCGACGCCCTCAACCTCGGTCCCGACCACCCGGCGCGCACCATGCAGGACACGTTCTGGACCGACCCCGCGGATGCCCACCTGGTGCTCCGCACCCACACCTCGCCCGTGCAAGCGCGCACGATGCTGTCGCGCACGCCACCGATCTACGTGGTCTGCCCGGGCCGGGTCTTCCGCACCGACGAGTACGACGCCACCCACAGCCCGGTCTTCCACCAGGTCGAGGGCCTGGTCGTCGACGAGGGCATCTCCATGGCACACCTGCGCGGCTCGCTGGACCACCTGCTGACGGCACTGTTCGGCGAGGGCATCCGGACTCGCTTCCGGCCGTCGTACTTCCCCTTCACCGAGCCCTCGGCGGAGATGGACATGGTCTGCTTCGTCTGCCGCGGCTCGGGGGAGAACGCTGCCGGCGACGCAGCGTGCCGGACCTGTCGCGGTGAGGGCTGGATCGAGCTCGGCGGCTGCGGCGTGGTCAACCCGCGGGTGCTGACCGCATGCGGGATCGACAGCGAGGTCTACTCGGGCTTCGCGTTCGGCTTCGGCATCGACCGGATGCTGATGTTCCGGCACGGCGCCGAGGACATGCGCGAGCTGTTCGAGGGCGACGTCCGGTTCACCACGGCTTTCGGATCGGAGATCTGATGAAAGCCCCGGTCTCCTGGATCCGTGAGTACGTCGACCTGCCGGCCGACGTCACCACCGAGGATCTTGCCGCGCGGCTCACCGCGCTCGGCCTCAAGCTCGAGGCGATCGAGAAGCCCGGCGAGGGCATCACCGGCCCGCTCGTCGTCGGGAAGGTGCTCACCCGTGAGCCCGAGCCGCAGAAGAACGGCAAGACCATCAACTGGTGCACGGTCGATGTCGGTGACGCCAATGGCACCGGCGAGCCGCAGGGCATCGTCTGTGGCGCGCACAACTTCGACGTCGGGGACCTCGTGGTCGTGATCCTGCCCGGCGGGGCGCTTCCCGGCGGGTTCGAGATCTCCGCGCGCAAGACCTACGGGCATGTCTCCGCCGGGATGATCTGCTCGGCGCGCGAGCTCGGCATCGGCGAGGATCACGCTGGCATCATCGTGCTGCCCGCCGATTCGGCGACTCCGGGCACGGACGCCCGCAAGGTGCTCGGCTTCGGGGACGACGTGATCGAGTTCGAGATCAACCCCGACCGCGCGTACGCGATGTCGCTGCGCGGAGTGTCCCGCGAGGCCGCCCTTGCTTACGGTGGGGCGTACAACGCCACCTACACCGACCCCGCTGACCGGGCCCTGCCTGCCCCGAACGCCGAGGGCTACCCGGTCGAGATCGACGACCCCGTCGGCTGCCCCGTGTTCGTCGCCCGTACGGTAACCGGCTTCGACCCGACCGCACCCACGCCCGACTGGATGGCGCGCCGGCTGCAACAGGTCGGGCAGCGCTCGATCTCGCTGGCGGTCGATGTCACCAACTACGTGATGTTCGAGCTGGGCCGCCCGATCCACGGCTACGACCTGGACGCGCTCCAAGGCCCACTACGCGTACGCCGCGCGCACGAGGGCGAGCGGCTCACGACCCTGGACGGCACCGACCGGGCGCTGTCGGTCGAAGACCTGGTCGTCACCGACGACTCCGGGATCATCGGCCTCGGCGGCGTCATGGGCGGGGAGTCGACCGAGATGTCGGCGACCACGACCCGGGTGCTGGTCGAGGCCGCACACTGGGACGCTGTCTCGATGTTCCGCACCGGCCGCCGGCACAAGCTGACCTCCGAGGCGGGCAAACGCAACGAACGGGGCGCAGACCCGGCTACCTGCGAGGCAGCCGCGGACCGCGTGGTCGAGCTGCTCACCACCTACGGAGGCGGGACCGCCGAGCCGGGCGTCACCGTCGTTGGGAGCGTCCCGGTCCCAGCCCTGATCACCATCGCGGCCGATCTGCCCGCGCGGATCGGTGGGATGCCGATCGACGCCGCGACCGTCGTCGCCGACCTGACCGCGGTCGGCTGCGAGGTAAGCCAAAGCGGCGACACGCTCACGGCCGTGCCCCCGACCTGGCGACCCGACCTGACCGACCCCTACGACCTGGTCGAGGAGGTCGTCCGGATCGTCGGCTACGAGCAGGTGCCCGCGCAGCTGCCGCCGGCTTCGTCCGGCACCGGACTCACTCGCGAGCAGCGGTTGCGCCGCCGGGTCGGCCGGACGCTGGCCGGATTCGGCTGTGTCGAGGTGATCAGCTTCCCGTTCGTCGGCGCTGAGGACTTCGACGCGCTCGGGCTGCCCGACGACGACCCGTTGCGGAGCACCGTCCTACTGTCCAATCCGCTGCGATCCGAGCAGCCCGCGTACACGACCACGTTGTTGCCGGGCCTGCTGCGCGCCGCCGCGCGCAACGTCGGCCGTGGGCAGACCGGGGTTGCGCTGTTCGAGACCGGCACGGTCGCGTTCCGCTCCGAGGCCGGCGCGGCCCCGATCTACGGTGTGGACCGGCGCCCGACCGAAGCGGAGTTGGCAAAGCTGTTTGCCGCGATCCCCGCGCAGCCCCTACACCTCGCTGTCGTCCTCGCCGGCGAGCGGGATCGGGGCGGCTGGTGGGGCCAGGGCCGCAACACCTCCTGGGCCGACGCGATCCAGGCCGCCCGCCGGCTGGGCGTCGAGCTCGGTGTGGAGATCGAGGTCCGGGCGGCTCAGCGGGCACCGTGGCACCCCGGCCGCTGCGCGCTGTTGCTGGTCGACGGAGTCGAGCTCGGGTACGCCGGTGAGTTGCACCCGCGGGTGTGTACCGCGTTCGGTCTGCCTTCGCGGTCGGCGGCCGTCGAGCTCGACTTGGATGCCCTGATGGCGGGTGCGACCGAGCCGGTCGCGCCGGACTTCTCGACCATGCCGCTCGCGAAGGAGGACGTCGCCCTGGTCGTACCCGAGGACCTGGCGGCCGCGACTGTCGCCGCCACCCTCCGTGAGGGCGCTGGCGCCTTGTGCGAGTCGGTCCGGCTCTTCGACGTCTACACCGGTGAGCAGATCGGCGCCGGCAAGAAGAGCCTGGCCTTCGCCCTGCGGTTCCGTGCTCCCGACCGCACGCTGACCGAGAAGGAGACCGCCCAGGCCCGGGCTGCAGCCGTCGATCTCGCGGCCGAGCGGCACGGCGCGGTCCAGCGGTAGTCCATCCGTGTTGCTCCGCGTCCTCGACGAGGTCACCTGGGATGGCAAGCCGGTCCCCGGGGAGAGGACGCACGCGCTGTTCCGTGCCCTCGTCGAGGCGGGCGCCCGCGGGCTGAGCGAGGGTGCGCTGGTCGAGGAGATCTGGGCGGACGAGCGACCGGCCAACCCGACCAAGGCGCTCCAGGTCGTCGTGTCACGGGCCAGGTCGGCGACCCGGCCGGACGCGATCGAGCGGACCGAGCGCGGTTACCGGATCGGTCTTTCCCCGAAGGAGGTCGATGCGTGGGCGCTGCGGCCCGACGGACTCCGGCTGGCCGAGGAGGGCCGGTACGCCGAGGCGCTGCCGCTGCTGGAGCGGGCGATCTCCGACGGCGCGGCGCCCGACGAGATCCTGGCCGCACTGCTGCGCGCCGAGGCCGCGGAGCGTGGCGTACCCGCGGCGCTCGAGCGCTACGAGGCCTACCGGGAGGAGCTGGCCGACCGGCTCGGGATCGATCCGAGCCCAGGCCTTCGCGCCCTTCACGTCGAGCTGCTCGCCCGTGACCGCCCGGTGCGCACCGGCGTGCACTACGACTCCGACGACCTGATCGGCCGCGACGCGGACGCGGCCGCTGTCAACGCGCTGGTGCGGACCCACCGGGTGGTGTCGATCGTCGGTGCGGGCGGCCTCGGCAAGACCCGGCTCGCACACCTCGTCGGGCGCACGGCCGAGCAGCCGGTCGTGCACTTCGTCGAGCTCGCGGGCGTACGCTCTCCGGACGGCGTCGCCGTCGAGGTCGCCGACCGGCTGGGCGTACGCGAGTCACTCACCTCCAGCCGCAATCTGAAGCCGCGGCACACCGACCTGCACTCCCGGATCGTCGAGGTCATCGGGGTCGCGCCGACGCTGCTGATCCTCGACAACTGCGAACATGTCGTCGGAGCGGTCGCCGACCTGGTCTCGCTGCTGATCGCGCGTACGCCGGCGCTCACGATCCTGACGACCAGCCGGGCACCGCTCGGGCTGTCCGGCGAGCGGGTCTACCTGTTGCCGGAGCTCTCTCCGGCCGACGGTGTGGCGCTGTTCCGCGAGCGGGCGGTCGCGGCCCGGCCCGACGTGACGCTGGACGAGGCACAGGTAGGCGAGCTGGTCGCCCGGCTGGACGGGTTGCCGTTGGCGATCGAGCTGGCCGCCGCGCGAGTGCGGGCGATGAGCGTGGCGGAGATCCTGCGGCGGCTGGACAACCGATTCACGCTCCTGCGCGGCGGCAGCCGCGACGCACCCGAGCGCCACCAGACCCTGCTGGCGGTCATCGACTGGTCGTGGAACCTGCTCTCCGAGGCAGAGCGTGCCGCGCTGCGGCGGTTTGCGGTCTTCCGGGACGGCTTCGCGTTGGAGGGCGCCTCCGCGGTGCTCGAGTACGACGCTCTCGACGTGCTGCAGGCGCTGGTGGACCAGTCGCTGGTGGTCGTCGGCGAGGGCGATGCCGGCGAGGTGCGCTACCGGCTGCTGGAGACCGTGCGGGAGTTCGGCCGGATGCAGCTGGTCGACTCCGGCGACGACACTGCCGCCGAGAAGCTGCTCCGCGACTGGGCGGTGCGGTTCGCCGCCGGCGAGGCCGAGCGGTGCTACACGGCCGAGCAGGTCGAGGCGGTCCGGTCGCTGCGTAGCGAGGAAGGCAACCTGGTCGACCTGCTGCGTCGGTGCCTGGACGAGCGGGATGCGACCGTGGTCGCGCCGGTCTTCGGGGCGCTGGCGGGGATGTGGACCATCGAGGGCAGCCACCTGAAGGTGGTCAACATCGGCGACGCGGTCGAGGATGTCCTGCTGTCCGCACCGACCCCGGCCGACCTGGCGGACGCGGTCCGGATGTCGCTGGTGGTCTCGATCACCAACGCGACGATCCTCCGGGGCCTGGACGCGGAGGGCGCGCTGGAGCGCCTCCGCGAGCTGGGACCAGGGCAGACACCGTGGCTGCGGGCGAACGTACGGGCATTGTTGGCTGCCGCGGTGCCCGGCATCATGCAGGACGTATCGCCGCTTGCGGCACTGGCCGATGACCCCGATCCGTCGACGGCGATCGTCGCGTCGATGTGGACCGCGCAGGTGCAGGAGAACTCCGGAGATCTCGCCGGCGCGCAGGAGTCGGCTCGCTATGCGTTGAGCCTGTGCCGTGACGAGGACGGCCCGTGGCTGCGGGCCGCGTTGTCCGCACAATTGGCGACCTTCGCGTTGCACAGCGGTGACTTCGACCAGGCTCAGCGGTTCGCTCAGAACGCGATGCCGGGGCTGCTCGCGGTCGGCGCGATGGAGGACTACACGCAGGCGCGGACCGTGCTCGCGATCGTGGCGGTGCAGCGAGGGGTTCTCGACGACGCGCAGGCGCTGATCGAGGAGCTGGCGAGGGAGGAGAGCGCCCAGTCGGTCTTCGGGGGAGCGCTGGCGATCGCCTGCTGCCGAGCCGAGATCCTGCTTGCCCGCGGGGAGATCGAGGACGGTCTCCGCGCGTACGCCGAAGCCGTGGAGGACATGCGGTCGCGGCCCATGATGGCGCACCAGCCCGTCCCGGACTTCGAGCCCTGGGTGCTGTTCCCGCAGGCGGCCGCGGTCGCTGCCGCGTTGCGTCATGGCCGGCCCGGCGTGGCCCGCGCGAGCCGCGACGAGCTGGCCGCGAGGCTCCCCGCCCTGCTGACCGCCGACGGCTTCGTCGACATCCCGATCGCCGGCGCGATCCTGTTCGCCCTCGGAGCCTGGGAGTGCGTCGAAGGCGACTCTGGGCTCGGTGCGCGACTGCTCGGCTTCGCCGACCGGTTCTCGTTCAGCCGGATGCTGCCCAGCCTCGACTGGGCCTGGGCCACCAGCCTGGTCGACCCGGTCCACCCGGAGCCGCGCCCGCCCCTGGAGCTCACCGCCGACGTGCTGAAGCTACTGAGTCCTCGTGGCTAACGTCATACGAATCGTGGCCTATAGCCTCGGATTCGTATGACGTCCCGACTCGAGTGGGTTCGAGTCCGATCGTCGATGCAACGAGATCACAACCGTTCAGGATGCCTCCGATCTCGTGACGTACGGAGCCGCGGTTGTGCTTGCGGACGTCGTCACCGGTGATGCCGGTGATGCCGGTGATGTCGAGTATCACTCGCGGCTGGTCTCGGTGCGGTCGGCTGACGTGCTCGCCGGGCAAGCCAGTGGCGGTGAGATCAGACAAGTCGAGGAACTCAGCGACGGCGATAACATGCTTGCGCCGGGGGAGTACCTCGTCTTGCTCGGCTACGCGGCCGACACCTACTACCTGGCCGACGGCGTACTCGGTTCGTTCCGGGTCCAAGACGGGCTTGCCTACCGCCAATGCCCGGGCGAGGGCGAGATCACGGTGAGCGCGGTCGGCGCGCCCGTGGACCAGCTGGCAGAACTGTTCAGTCAGGCATTCCAGCAGGAGTCCACTGACGGCTGATCGAGGAGAGGCGCGAGGAACGAGCGACCGTATCGAGATCACACTTTCTTGCTGTACGACCTGACCGCCAGCGGAGCGAAGACCGCCACGATGATCGCGCAGCCGAGCAGCGCCAGGCCGACCTGATGGGTCACGGCGCCGTCGTTGATCAGGTCGCGGCAGGCGGTCACGACGTGGGAGACCGGGTTGAACTTCACGAAGGTCTCCAGCCAGCCGGGCAGGGTGTCGGCGGGCACGAACGCGTTGGACAGGAACGTGAGCGGGAACAGGATCATCATGCCGATGCCCTGCACTGCCTGGGCCGAGCGCGCGACCGTGCCGAGCCAGGCGAAGATCCACGACAGGCACCAGCCGGCGATCACGACGAGCAGCCAGCAGCCGGCGACGCCGAAGACGCCGCCACCGGGGCGGTAGCCCATCGCGATGCCGGTCAGGATGGTCAGGGTCGCCGCGATCGCATACCGGGAGAGGTCGGCGACCATCGGCCCGGCCAGTGGCGCGATCCTGGCCATCGGCAGGGAACGGAACCGGTCGAAGACGCCCTTGTCCATGTCCTCGCGCATCTGGGTGCCGGTGGCCATGCACGCGGTCAGCGCGGTCTGGGCGAGGATGCCGGGGATCACGATCGGGAGATAGTCGGCCACCGAGCCGGAGACTGCGCCGCCGAAGATGTAAGCGAACATCGCGGTGAACAGCAGCGGCTGGATGATCACGTCGAAGAACTGCTCGGGGTTGCGCAGCATCTTCTTCCACGCGCGCCAGGCCATCGCCAGGGTCTGGTTGACGGTGTCGGCCAGCGAGGGCCGTGAGCTGAGGGTCCGCTTGGCCGGCGGGGCGATCTCGGGGATCAGAGTCGGGGTCATGCCACGGCCTCCTTCGGGGTCTCGGTGTCTTCGGTGTAGTGCCCGGTGATCGCGAGGAAGACCTCGTCGAGGGTGGGCTGCTGGACGCTGGCGGTGGTGATGGACAGGCCGGATTGACGCAACGCGATGAGTACGTCGGCGGCGCGGTTCGGGTCGGGGAGCGCGATCGAGAGCCCGCCGGCCTCGGGGGTGAGCACCGGCTCCTCGCCGAGTACGCCGGCAACCAGGCGGGCTGCCTCCGGCGTACGCCCTTTGTCGTCAAGCCGGACGTGCAGCGTCGAGTTCCCGACGCTCGCCTTGAGCTCCTCCGAGGTCCCTTCGGCCACCTTCAGGCCTCGGTCGATCACCGCGATCCGGTCGGCGAGCTGGTCAGCTTCGTCGAGGTACTGCGTGGTGAGCAGGATCGTGGCGCCGCTGGCGACGAGTTCGCGGATGGTGTCCCACATCTGCCCGCGCGTACGCGGGTCCAAGCCGGTGGTGGGCTCGTCGAGGAAGATCAGCGGTGGTCGGCTGATCAACGAGGCAGCCAGGTCGAGCCGGCGTCGCATGCCGCCGGAGAAGTGCTTGATCTGACGGTCGGCCGCCTCGTCGAGGGCGAATCGGCCGAGTAGGTCGGTGGCGGTCGCCTTGGCCTGCTTGGCCGGCAGGCCCTGGAGCCAGCCGAAGAGGCGCAGGTTCTCGAAGGCGGTGAGGTTCTCGTCGACCGAGGCGTACTGTCCGGTCACACCGACGAGCTGGCGGATCTTGTGCGGCTCGCGCTCGACGTCGATACCGAAGATCCGTGCGGAGCCGCCGTCGATCGGCAGCAGCGTCGCGAGCATCTTCAGCATCGTGGTCTTGCCGGCGCCGTTGGGGCCGAGGACCCCGAACACCTCACCGGTGCGGACCGCGAGGTCGACGCCGCCGACCGCGGTGAAGTCGCCGAAGCGCTTGACGAGGCCGTCGGCTTCGACGGCGAGTTGGGTGCTGTTGGTCATGACAGCAGGGTGCCGCGACCCGGTTTCACCTCGGTTTCAGACACCTTCAGCGCTGCTCTTGCCGCTTGACAGACGGTCATCGCGCTGTAAAGAAATGTGCTGCCCGGCTGTGGTATTTCGGGTTCTCGCGACATTACCTATGTATGAGACTGAATTTGAGTTGCCGGGGGCCGAGGGTGGTCACGGCGTACGTGGCTGTGGTCCTCTTGGTCTTGCCGACCCGCGCGAGTGCGGTTACGTCTGAAGAGGCATCCCCTGATCGACCTGACGGCACGGTCTTCGTTGCTGTCGACGCCGGCACCTTCTCCTTGAGCCAGTGCACCAGCGGGCGGTGGTGCATGTGGGAGCAGGCCAGCTACCTGGGGTCCTTTAGCTATCGAACGGGTTCGGCGGTGACCTACACGCTGTCCCAGACGGTGCACTCGGTCTATAACCACCGGAGCAACGGGGCTCGCCTCGTGTCGCGGCGGCAGCGGTCGTGGCGTTGGTCGCCGCTAGCCTGATCTTGGGGCTTCCCGGAACCCATCGGGTCACTGCGTACGCGTCTACCCCCCCATTGCTCAAGATCGACGGAACGACCAGGACGAGCTATCCACTGAACGGCACCGAGCCCGATCGCGAACTGGAGCGATTGGCACAACTTGCGGCCAAGCAGGAGACAGCGGCCGGTCGAGGCAGCATCCAAGAGGTGACTGGCCTGAGTTGGTGGCTCGATACGGACAAGAGCGATCCAACCCAGCGGCGCGTCGTTCCCTTCCGGACCCAGATCTTCCAGCAGGCACACAGCACGCGTACACGAGTCCAACGCGGTGAACCACTAGTTGAAGGAGGAAAGCCTGAGGTCCCCGAGAGTGCGCCGGTGACGAGTGACGAGACCTTCGAGCGTGACCCGGACAATCCGCTCGAGTATCCGGACCGCCTCCCCACCGAGCCGCAGGAGCTCCAGCAGACCCTCCTCGGCCCCGAGAGTGAGTGCGCAGGCATCGAGGGATTCTGTCTGATGGGGCAAATCAGTCAACTCAACTTGGACTTCGTCATCCAGCCCGACTTGGAGGCGGCCCTCATCCGGACGCTTGTCGGAGCCGGTGACGTCTCCTATGCCGGCCTAGGAACGGATCGGCTCGGCAACGCGGTCGAGGTCTTCGCCGTCGACGACCCTGATGGTCAGCGACAGTATCTGCATCTCTTCGATACTCGGACCGGCCACTACGTCGGGCAGGAGACCGTCCTGATCCGGCCCCAGGCAGATCTTGAGGACATCGACGTGCCCGCTGTGATTGGCTTCGACACCATCACAGACCGCGCACTCATCGCCCCCGACGAACTGCCGCCTCGACGCTAGCCGAGCCACTGCGCGGCGCGAGCAAGATTCTTCGGCCGAGCCTGTGGTATTTCGCCGTCCCGCGACATTGCAGGGGTGTAGAAACGAGCAATCGGGCTCGTCAGTAGTGCGGGGCGGCGCATCCCATGCGGCAACCAGCCAGTTGGGAACGCCTTGAAGGGAGATCGAATGCGACTATTCATAAGGGTGATCATTGCGAGTCTGGGAGCAGTTGCCTTCGCGGCGCCTGCGGTGGCCGTTGGCGGCAACAGTGGGTCGTTTACGAATCCGCTCAAGAACAGCGATGACACGGCGCGGTTGGTGAACGGCACATGGAAGTTCGATAAGTGGCCAGGGCCCACCCCCAACGGCTTCAACTATTACGGGAGTCTGAAAGACAACGAGGCCGACGGCGATTGGGTGTACACCCAGGGGAAGATCGATGGCTACAGTTGGGGGTCCAAGGTCGAGAACCACAATGGCCAGGCGGGCTCACCGGTGAACGTTGCTCAGAAGGTCTACGGCTCGGACCCGCCGTCCCAGGGTCGGATCCAGGTCTGCCGCGAGCGCAACCTTCTTCCTGATGTCTGCTCTCAGTCTGCCTGGAAGTACTCGGCCGATTGAGCGATTCGGATAGAGGAGCCGCCGGACCATGACATCGACTGAGCGTCTCGTGTTGCGGGACGTGGAGTTCGCGTTCGTGCCGGGGATCCCCGTTCTCGGGCCGATCAAGCTCAGCTTCACCGCGGGTGAGCAGTGCGCATTGGTCGGCCCGAGCGGCTCTGGGAAGAGCACGTTGCTTCACCTGTTAGGTGGGGTGCTTTCGCCCACCGCCGGCAGCGTCGAGCTCGACGGCGAGGCATTCAGTTCGTTGCCGGCCGATGCGCGCGCCAAACTCCGGCTCCAAGGCTTCGGGATGGTGTTTCAGTTCGCCGAGCTGATGCCGGAGCTCAGCGTGCGCGAGAACGCGGAGCTGCCGCTGCGGCTGCTCGGCCTGGATCGGGGTGGCCGGGATCGGGGCGATGCCGTGACCGAGGCGCTGGAGGCGCTGGGGATCGGGCACTTGTCTGGGCGGATGCCGACGCGATTGTCGGGCGGTGAGCGTCAGCGGGCGGCGTTGGCTCGGGCGATTGTTCACCGGCCGCGGGTGATCTTGGCGGATGAGCCGACTGGCGCGCTCGACTCGGCCAACCGCGAGCAGGTGATGGATCTGCTCTGCGAGTCTGCGTCGCTGCTGGGGGCCACGCTGGTGGTCGTCACCCACGACTCGGCGGTCGCTGCGCGGTTCGCACGCGTTGCGACCCTGAGGGACGGACACATCGCGGAATGAACCCGACAGCGATGGCTGCATCGTTGGGGGTGCGGTGGTTCTTGCGTCCGCAGGGCGACAATCAGGGGCTGCGGTGGCGCCGGGTTCTGGCCGTGGCGGTGGTGTTGTGGGCACTTCTGGTGGCGGCAGCCTTGTGGCAGGCCAATCTCGACCGGCATGCCCGCGGGCTCGGCCAACTGCCCGACCCCGGCGCACGCGGCGACCGGACCTTCGCGGCTTACACCACTGACGTTCCCTATCGCGGGGACGTCATGACGACAGTCTTCGTCGGTGCTGCTCGACAGCAGGCGCTGCCCCCGCCCGGGGTCGCTCGGTTTCCGGCAGCGGGGGAGGTGTATGTCTCCCCGGCTGTGCGGCGGGCGATGGTCTCGGACCCAGCGTTCTCCGCACGGATCCCCGGGCGGATCGCGGGAGTCATCGGAGCATCTGGGCTGCAGTCTCCGGATCAGTACTTCATGGTCATCGGAGCCACGCCTGGGGAGCATTGGCGTCGTGCGCACGGCTGGGGGAATCCGGCTCTATCGGTCACGCGGCCATCGGTGCCGAACGGGCCGTTGCTCGGGCTGGTTGCCTGTCTGGTGGGCATTCCCGCGCTCCTCGTGGTCCGCGCGACCGGCCGGATGTCGGCGCAGTCCCGGCAGCGTAGCCTCGCGGTCTGCCACCTGATCGGGGTGCCTTCACGCGCGTTGCGACGTGCAGCAGGGCTGGACGCGGCGTTATGTGCGATGGCCGGCGCCGTGCTCGGCACTGTGCTTGCCATCGGAACCGTGTTGTTGGTGGCGCCGACGCGCTGGTTGGGGATCGCCTGGTACCCACCGTCGAGCATCTTGTCGATCCCCATCGTCCTGATCGCGATGGCGAGTGTGATCGTGGCGGTCGCCATGGATGCGTCGCGGAGGACGGGGGAGTTGCTCGAATCGCCGCTGGCTTCCAGCGCGAAGGAGCCCACACCCTTGCGGGTCTGGCGCGTCGTGCCGCTGGTGGTGGGAGTGTGTGCGCTCGCGGGCGTCGTGGCGGGCCGGGTGGTGCTGGGCGTGATGCCGCCCGACCAGTACACGGTCTGGTACATGTTGGGCGGCGGTGCCTTGGCATCTGTCGGCGCTGTGACCGGGCTACCCGCAGTCTTCGCTTGGGTCTCTGCCCGACTGCGGCACAGATCGACCGGATCATCGGCACGGTTGGTGGCGCTGCGGCGCCTGTCGTGGCAGCGAGACTCGATCGCCTTGTCGGTCCTCGGGCTGGTGATCGTGTCGGTTTCCACGATGATCGCCGCCGGCGTGGTGGCTGATCTGGCGGCACTGTCGCCGATCGGCAGGCACGGGGATGCGTACGCGGTCGAGGGCCTCAGCCGACCCGAACTGGACACGGCTGCCTCGGTGCCGGCGTACGCACGCTATGTCGAGATCAGCGACGGCACCCGCACCAACTACGTCGCCGAGTGCGCCCAACTGGAACGTCTGGTCGGGCTCGAGGGGCCAGGGCTCGCGAGCCAGTTCGCAGCACAGTGCCGGCCCAATCAACGATTCGTGGTCGCGGCAACGGGCCAGGCGAGTGCCCATCGCATGGTCCTGCACGGATTGGGGAACAGCACGCCCTTCGAGGGCACCGTCATCTCCTCGGATCCTGCAACCGTCTCCCTGCCGTCGGGACAGACAGACCTGTTGGTCTATCCCGGCCGATCCGACCGGGCCGTGGACACCTACTTCTCCCAGGTCTTGGCGGTTGCACCGCAGGCCAACGCGACCAATCTGTCGGCCGACGCCTACCGGCCCATGGTGGTGCCCACCCGTCGGCTGATGCTGGGATGCGGCCTTGTCGGTTTCCTGCTCGGCGCCGTGTTGATGTTGGTGACCACCCTCGATGCCCGTCGGCGGTCCAGAGGCGATAGTGCCAGGCTGGCCATCCTCGGCGCCCCCCGTGTCTTCGCCGCCCACGTACACGCCGCGACCATGGCACTCGGCGCCGCCGTCGCCGTCGGCATCGGCCTCACCGTCGGACTCTTGTGCTCGCTCGTCTACACCATGACCGGCGGTCTGACGACAGGCCCCGGTGCGCTGGGCTGGGCTTTCGCCGGGATCGCCACCAGCCTGGCAGCAGTGGTCGTGCTCGCATCGTGGATCGGTGTTCGGTTCTCCTCGGCAGAGAGGAACCTGATCGACGAAGTGCGTGTGGACTGAGAGATCGTCGAACCCGAAGAAGACCTACTCCACCAGGAAGCAGTGGATCAAGTTCGGCACCAAACACTGCGCCCATCCGCGCAAGGACTACGTCACCTGGATGACCAAGTCCGCCTGGAAGCAAGGCAACCACTTCCTGGTCTGCTACCGACCGCGATAGTCGTCCAGAAGGTCGGCCCAACGGACGAGTGGTCACAGACGACATGCTTCTCGGCCTCAGGCTTGTCGTCTGTGACCACCCTTGCGGACGGGACCGCGGTGTGGGGCGAGTCGGGCTGCGCGCTCGGCCTCCGGCACGAGTGGGGCGGCGGATGCTGGGACATCGACGTGCCCGCTGTGGCAGTGGTGTTGTGCGCGGTGCTGCTGGCTGACCCGCTCAGGTGGAGGGTTGCGGACCGGGGCTGCCTGCCCGGCCCATCCGTTCCGCGTCAGAGATCGGTAACCAGAGCTCGGTTCCAATTCTCCGCATCTTTGCGGCGCCCCGGCGACCTGCTCTGAGTCTTCATCTCGCGGCATGTTTGATTTCGTCGCTCTGTTGGCATGTAGCTAGTGAACGGCGTTCCGTACCGTTCGTCATCAAGACCAGGGATGGGTGGGACGAGTCATGCGAGCTGTATCCAGGATTTTCAGGTTCAGAGGATGAGAAGTCTCCTTTTGATCATGGCTCTCTTCGTGGGTGGCGTTGCTGTAGGCGTTGCGGCCGGGTCGACAGCACCTGCGTCTGCTGACTACACCAAGTGCGGTTCGCGGTTCAATGCACACGTGAGCAACGCGCGTGGCGGATGCACGTTTCCAAAGAACGGATTCCGCTGGCTGCAGGCCAATCCAGCCGTCAACCTTTACCGGAGCACGGATCGATGTGCCACCAAGCAACCTCAGGTACATGATATGAGGGCAAATTTCAACAACCAACTAGCTGGATCTGCAGGGGGCCATACTGATGCCTTTGCCTACGAATGGCCGACCGGTATGGATATGCAGCAGTATCCGACAGATGCCAGTGGAGACTGCGCCACGACCGGGACGATCACACAGGTAACAGATATCCATTTGGATTGGAAGACTCGAGCGCAGTGGTATGACGACTTGGGCCGAGGAAACTATGGCGGAGTCACCACTTCTACACTTGGAACGAATGCTTGGTGCGATATATGGGGGGCGAGCCACCCCTGCGGGATCCATATCTCTAGGGTCGAGTTGAACGAGTATCGTTTCGACAATGTATATAACGCCGCCTATGGCACGAAGGTGTTGATTCACGAATCAGGTCATTCGATGGGCTTCAATGACTATTGCGGTGGTGGAATGAGCGGCTACAGTTCCATCTCTGAGGACGACGCGAACTGCTCCTTCTCATCTGGATACACAAACATCGATCGCGCGCGTCTCAAAGATGAGATCTACAAGAATAGGTGAGTTTCCAATATGGGATTCAAGATGAAACTAGCCATGAGTGTTTCTGTTCTGGCACTCGGGGTTGGTTGGGGTGTTGCAGGCGCAGCAGCTATGGATGGGGACCTACAGGACGATAGCCAACGTTCGATGGGATGTCGCGAACTCGCGGAAAATGACTCTCAAAATCTCGAATACGAGCGGATTTATGACCCGGCAACTGGTGATCTGACTGTCATCGGAGAAAGCGGCACCTACGACTTCAATGTCAACGACGTGGAGTGTCGAGGACTCCCGCAGGTTGCCATACTCATTGATGACGTACTCAACGTATACGAAACGAATCAGGAAGAAGAGTGCGCCGGTATCGCCGAGGAGTTGAAGGCTCTAGATGCCGATCTTTTGGAGGGGAAGGATCTCAAGATCGACTCGCCCAAGGGAGAGATGGATCTGGATGCCCTGGTTCGGTACAGTGAGGAAGTGTGTGGCGGCGATGTTCCGGGTCTCGCCGGCCGTTAGATCCTTCTCGCAGGCGACGAGGCATATCGGATTTGGCGCCCTTCTATTGGCAACAGTCGTGGCGTGTTCGAGTGGAGGTCCGGCCAGCGAGCCTGAGCGAAGCAAGACGGCGGGGCCGACTATCTCCGCCACGCCGTCGGCGGACCCGAGCCACATGGGTGGGGGACGAGTCGAGAGGATCCCCTACTCGCCCCGGTCTGGAGAGGTCTGTGGCCTCGCAGCGAGGCGGAGTGGGGCAACTATTTTGAGTTGTGGGTACAGCGGGAACTCTGGTGATTCAACGAGATTGGTGAACACCGAAGACGGCCAAGTCCTGGATGTCCCGGGAACGCTCGGGTTGCCGACGGCGTTCACGCCGGAGCGGATTTGGCTTCCTACTTCGAGTCAGGAGGGCAGCGCTCGGATTGCCACGGTGGCTGAAGTGGATATTGGGGCAGGCCGAGTCACGCGGATGCCTGCAGGTGAGGGCGTTGCGTTGGCGATAGCCGTGTCCAGAAGCCTGGTTTTTGTTGGTTTCGGGAATGGCGAGGTCCGTGCGTTGCTACTGACCCCGACTCCGGTCCTGAGTCTGTCCGCGTCGGTTGCACTGCTTGCAGTCGGGGAGGGAAAGCTGTGGGCGATCGACAGCCGAGGACAGATGTCCTTGCTGAACTTGCGCACCAATAGGGTCAGCGCGAACATCGCGCGCTTACCGGGCCGATTGGGTGCGAGCGCAGTCGTAGCCGATGGTCGTCTCTGGGTATCGGGGACCTCGCTCGTCGCCCTCAATGAGCAGGGGTCCGTGCAAACCATTGAGATGCCTGGTGGTCCAGTGACCAATGTTGCCCGTTGCGGTGGTCGCATCTGGACCGCTCAGAAGAATCTTGGTGGCGAGTACGGCAACTCCCCAGGACTGCGAGCGGCTAATGCCGACGGCGTCGTGACCCGCACCGTCCCCGCATCATTTCCTGGATACCTGGCATGTGGCGGTGAGTATCTGTGGGCGGCCACCGTCGACGGTCAACTCTACAGACTTAAAGTACGGTGACTCGTCTCGTATACACGAACTCGCGCTGGCATGTGTGCACGGCTGCCCTGGTGGCCCCGCATTTGTGCCGTCACCGTCGAAGGCAGTCTCTACAGGCACAAGACACGGTGACAGCCAGCACCACGAAGGCTGCGCAGGTCGAGGGCGACCGTGCCGTGTGCTGTCCAGGCTGTTTGATTTGACGTGGCAGCTGGCATCTATAGGTGTCGGGGTACTTCTCCGGCGCACGGCGACCCCGTCTTGGGCCAGGAACTGGTGCATGTGACCGGGCCACTGGACAACTGAATAGCCCGAATAGCCCGACTGTGACTTCCCTGAAGTCGCCTTGCCTTGGAGGCCAGCCCCCAGCCATGACTTCTGTGTTCAGCAGCAGCAGATCGGCCCGCGCCCGCGTGCTCACCCTCACCCTTGCTCTCGTAGTTGCTGCCCTGTCCTTGCTCAGCTCGTCTCCGGCGCGGGCGGATGGCAGCGAGGGAGGAGACGACGGCAGCGCGGTCCAGCAGATCGTTGCGGCCCAGCTTGAAGAGCATTCGGGAGGCACGGTGGTGGGTAATGAGATTCGCTACGACGGCGGAGTGACCTTTGTCGCCGTACCCGATGGTGTCTTTTCGCTGGCTCAGTGCACCAGTGGGAGGTTCTGCGGATGGTCGAGTCCGAACTATTCGGGCAGCTTCTACTGGGTCACCGGCAGTGGTACGAAGAGCTTGAGCTGGACGGCGGCGTCCTACAGCAACAAGCGCAGTGGTATCGCGCGGCTTTACAACGCTGGGGGCACAGCGTCCCTTTGTTTCGCGCCTGGTCGGAGTCGGTCGACGGTCGGCGCGTCGTACCACAACCCGGACAAGGTGACTCTCGGCTCGGTTACCAGTTGCTAGTGTTTGTCCTCCCTTTGCCAATCCTGTGCAGGGCTACGGGAGGCTCTCTTGGACGAGGAGGAGTTCGGCGAGTTCTTCAGATGCGTGCGTCCGGAGTTGGTTCGCTACGCACGCCAACTCTTCCACTCGTCCGCGGCCGATGATCTGGTATCGAAGACGATGGAGACGATCTGGCGCAAGGACCTACCGGCGCCGACAGATGCGGCGTCATTCTTCAAGCTGAGGGCTCTGGCGTTCAAGGTCTTGCGTAGGCACGGTGGTCATCTCGCGCGCGAGGAGCAAGCGCGCCGACAACGTGAGAGCACCTACGCGATTCATGCGACGAGCTCGATGATTGCACCCGACTTCGTGGCCGAACTTGTTGACTCCCCGTGGCCGGTGTGGACCGAGTCTCTGAGCGAGGAGGAGCGTCTGCTGCTGGTTCTGCTCGTGTATCGGTACAAGGCTGCGGATATCGCTCCCATCCTGGGGATCAAGCCGTCGGCCGTCACGACTCGGGTGCGCCGGTTGAGGATCAAGAGCCAGGGGTTGTGGGCGCAGGAGGCGCGCGATGATGAAGAATGACAAGGAGGACGGTGACCGTTTCGTTGAGGAGTTCCGCCGGGAGCTTGAGGCGTATGGACTTGAGGCACCCGAGTATGCGCCGCAGCCCGGTGACGACGAGCGTGCCGAGCGGGAGTTGGCCCGCATCGTTGCACTTCCACAGTCGAAGATGGCTCGACTTCGCCGGTTCGCCGGAACCGGATCAAGCTGGCGTCCCCGAAAGACCGTATGGTCTGTTGGGCTCGTGGTCGCCGTGCTTGTCGCGATCGTCTTCACGGTCGTGCGCCCACTCGGAAGCGAGTACGTCGCCCAGGCAGGGACGCCTCCGCTGTTGAGATTCGACGGAGTCGAGGCAGGCGATTTGCCATCCTCCGGGCGGCCAGCCGGCAACGTTTTGGTGGAGCTTGCTGGGAAGGCCCGGAACCTCCCTGGCAGTGGGGACGAGCCGGTCCAGCGGGTGGTTCTCGATGGCTGGTTCGCCGAGAGCGGCGGTGAGATCGGGGCGCCGGTCGAGACAGTCTTGCGGCCGGTCCGTCGTGAGAGCTACTTCCTGCCCGACAACACGGTCCGGGTCATCGAGGAACGCGGGCCGCCGCTTGATCAGGAAGGCCAAATCACAACTGTGGGCGACGATTCCGTTCCTGGTCGCGTCGATGAATCGTTCGCGAGCCCCGACCCGGGGGCGGCGTACGCCCGCAAACTTCCGATACAGCCCGCAGCCCTCGGTCAAGTGCTGCTTGGTGACTACGACCCAACCACCCCGGTGGGTGGAGCCTTACTGTTCCAGATATCCAATATCGCCCGTACCTACGTGATCCCGCCGGCGGTGCTCGCGACCATGTGGGAAGTGATGGCGGAGGAGCCGACCATCACTCTGCTCGGCACCACCCGCGACCGTCTCGGCCGGCAGGCGCTCGTCTTCAGTGCGCTGGCTATTGACGGCATCAGTCAACAACTGCTTCTCGCCGACCCAGCAACCGGCGCGATACTCGGAGACGAGACAGTCCTGGTCAAGCCCTCGGACGCGTACGCCTTCACGCCGCCCGCAGTTACCTCCTTCACCACGATCATCAGCTCTGAACGGGTCGGAACGAGCCAACTCCCGACGCGATCCCCGTAGGCACGGACGCCCACATCGGCCTGGGCGGGGGGCGCTACTGAGCCCTCGGGATCTCAAAATGTGAGATATTTGGGGGCTGTGTTGGATTTCGCTTCTTAGCCGGCACCTACTCCGTAGAGGGACGTGCAGTGGACGACGTCGGGCACAAAGAGCCGGAGGATGCTATGCCGCAACGGAGAAGTCGCCCGGGCCAGCTTCTGATTGTGCTCGTGGTGTCGGCCTGTGCTTGTGCGCTGTGGTTGATGCTGGTGGTGTTCCCCGGCGGCAGGGAAGGTGGTCAGCAGGCGGCTTCTGGCGCTGACGCATCGGCTCGCATGATCGACGTGTTGCATAACCCGCCAGTGTTCGTGACCAAGGGCCGGCCGGTGTCGTTGGAGTTCGAGACGGTGTGCAAGGGCCAGCCGTGCGAGAAGGTCTCGGGCAAGCTGGATCTGACCACGGGGGAGGGTCGGCAGGTCGTGTTCGAGTCGGTGTCCAGCGACGGCATCCACTGGAAGTTCGAGGTGCCCGCTGACGTGGTGGGTGAAGGGTTTACGTATCGCGCGGATTTCGAGGTTGCCACGGGGACTGCTACGTGGCCGGCGGACTCTGGTGGAGATCAACGCGCACAGGGCCGTGCGATCGCCTTTGCGGCTCCGGTGACGATCGACTTGGGGGAGAGCGACTTCGATGCGGGCCGGTGGGACCGGGGCCGGCTGGTGGTGTCCTCGTCGTGGGGCAGCGGTCCTGAGCAAGTGGGCGTGGATGATTCTGGGGTTGGTCCTACCTCGTTCGATATCGGGCCGGATGGATCGATCGTGGTGCTGGACACGGCCAACGCGCGTCTGGTCCGGATCGACCACGCCGGTAACAGGACCACGGGACCGATCGGGTTGGATCGGGACTATCCCGATCTTGCTGTCGGTGACGACGGGCAGGTCTACGTGCTGTATCCCAATGGCGGTGGCACGGGCAACGCCTACGTTGGCCGCTACGGGGCGGGTGGTGGTGAGCAGATTGATCGGATCCAGACCAGCGGCGGGGGTGCTGGGATGATCCGGGCGCGAGGCTCGCGGATCGAGGTGTTTACCCAGGATTCGGCGTGGGTGCCGATCGTGGCCGACGGCGTCGTGCTGGACTCGGCGGACCGGGACGCTGCCTCGAGTCCGGCGATTCACGTTGGTGAGGATTGGGTTTATCTCAAGCATGTGGGGGATCACGAGGTCCGTATCGCTCTGGTCGATGAGGCGGGCACGAATCGGTCGTGGTCGCTGCGGAGCACGACGAGTCTCGGGGCGAGTCAGGTGGAGGTGCTTCCCGACGGGGACCTGGTGGTGATGCAGTCGCGCTTCACCGACGACAAGAGCGAATACGTCCTACTTCGGCTGTCGCGAGACGGTACGTCGAGCGAGTCGATCACGGTGCCGTTCGAACAGTTCGCGGAGACCACCGCGGGCAGCGAGTTCCGGCTCGACGGGGACCAGCTGTACATGCTCCGCTCCACGCGCCAGGCCTCGAACATCTACGTCTACGACCTCAGCGAAGGGAAGCTCCAGTGACCAGGACGCGACCAGCCCAACTCGTCCGGATCACTGCCTTGGGAACCCTCCTCGCAGCGATGACCGCGCTCATTCCCACGGCTGCGTTCGCGAGCTGGGTGAGCGACAACTGCTCGACCGGCTCTGGGTACGACAGTCTCTACGTATCACGGGATACTGCCAAGTACTACGCCTTCGATGCGAACGGGGATGGCTACGAGTGGGGCGGCGGCTGCTGGGACGGCGACGGGGTCGACGACACGCCCGGTGCACCGGACTCCGGTGGTGAAGGCCCGGACTGCTCCGGCTTCACCTTCAAGTCCTGGTATATGAAGAAGGACTGGTCCGCTGGCTGGCGGGGATGGCCGCGATTGGAAAACGTGCACGGCCCTTACACCGCTGCAGACTTCAAGAACGGCACCGGTGCCGCGAACGTGATCTCCAAGACCTATGCCACAACCAAATACATGGACGCCTTTGCGTCGGCCACCCATATCGGCATGATCTATGCCGAGCTCTCCAACGGCCAAGACCGCATCATCGAGGCCAAAGGTGACGCACAAGGAACCGGCATCTGGACCCGCACCTACCGCTCCAACACCGACTACGGGGGCGTCCGCCGCGCAAACTGGGCCGCCTAGCCCAGGCGGCGTGGGCCGAGGACTTCAGGTGGTTGGCTCCTCACAGACCCTCGACCACCGACGCATGCGCAGAGGACCAGTTCTTCCTTCTCGAATCGGTCAAGCTCGTCGACTGAACTGTCGGTCCTGGCCCGGTCAGCCGTCGAGGAGGGTGGCTAGGTCGAGGTCGACCGTGCCATGGTGCTCGACCTCGACGGTTGCGGTCGGTGAGTGGTCGTCCAGGCGGGCGAGGGGCTCCCAGCCGCCGTCGACGTTGCGGTAGATGTCCAGGCTGCGCAGGTCGGGGTCGACGATCCAGTACTGACCGATCCCGGCGCCGGCGTATTCGGTGGACTTCCGGATCGTGTCCTCGCCGCGGGTGCTGGGGGAGAGCACCTCGACTACCAGCACTGGCGGGTCTGTGATCATCCCGCCCTCGGGCCGATGGTCGACCACGCTGATGTCGGGAATACGGACGCGGTTGTGGGGGAGGACGACGAAGACCTCGGTGACCACGCGCAACGAGGGAAAAGCGGTGATCAGGGCGACACTCAGCGCGGTCTGGACATAGCCGTGGTCGAAGACAGGCGGCACACCGATCACCGCCACCCCGTCGACCCACTCGGCCTTCGGCTTCTCGGGCAGCTGCTGCCACTGGTCGTAGGACATGGGCACGTATTGCAGGCTCGACATAGGCTCTCTCGCTGCTTCGGACACAAGGGACGCTCCTTTCATTGTGCCCCGGGGAGCGGGGCAAGGCCAGCGAACCAAAGGGGGCCGACACAATACAGCGACTAATAGAGTTGCGCTGTCATGTATAGTCATGCGCATGGTCTCGACGGACGCTTCGCTGCTCGACCAGCGGGATACGGACGCTTCGCTGCTCGACCAGCGGAAGATGGTGCGGGTTGCGGTGGCAGGTGCCAGCGGGTACGCGGGTGGTGAGCTGCTGCGCCTGCTGTTGGCGCACCCCTCTATCGAGATCGGGGCGCTGACCGGGGCCTCCAACGCCGGGCAGACGCTCGGGGCGCTGCAGCCGCATCTGCTGCCGCTGGCCGGCCGGGTGCTCGAGCCGACCACGGTCGAGGTGCTGTCCGGACACGACGTGGTGTTCCTCGCGCTCCCGCACGGCGAGTCCGCGGCTGTCGCGGAACAACTCGGTGACACCGTGGTGATCGACTGCGGCGCCGACTTCCGGCTCACCGACCCGGCGGCCTGGGAGCGGTTCTACGGCGGTGCGTACGCCGGCAGCTGGCCCTACGGGCTTCCCGAGTTGGGCGACCAGCGCGAGGCACTGACCGGTGCCACGCGGATCGCCGTCCCGGGCTGCTACCCGACGGTGTCGAGCCTGGCGCTCGCCCCTGCGGTCGCCGCGGGACTCGTGGACGCGGGCGACATCGTGGTGGTTGCGGCGAGCGGCACCAGCGGCGCCGGCAAGTCCGCCAAGCCGCACCTGCTCGGCAGCGAGGTGATGGGAGGCATCTCCGCGTACGCCGTCGGCGGCACCCACCGGCACGTTCCGGAGATCATCCAGAACCTCGGCCTGCTCACCGAGCAGGAGGTGAAGGTCAGCTTCACGCCGCTACTGGTGCCGATGCCTCGCGGCATCCTCGCGACCTGCTCGGCGCCGACCGACGCCGACGAAGCAGAGCTGCGCGCGGCGTACACGAAAGCGTGGCAGGACGAGCCGTTCGTCCACCTGCTGCCCGAGGGCCAGTGGCCCACCACCAAGGCGGTGCAAGGCAGCAATGCCGTGCAGATGCAGCTCGCTGTCGACGGGGCCGCCGGCCGGCTGGTCGTCGTCGCGGCGGTCGACAACCTGACGAAGGGCACCGCCGGAGCCGCGGTCCAGTGCCTCAATCTCGCCCTGGGGATCCCGGAGACCACGGGCCTGTCGGTGATCGGGCTTGCGCCATGAGTGTTACGCACCCCCAAGGCTTCTTGGCTTCCGGGCAATCGATCGGGCTGAAGTCGAGCGGCGGCCCCGATCTGGCGCTGGTCGTCAACCAGGGACCCGGCTACGACAGTGCGAGCGTGTTCACCGCCAACCGCTGCAAGGCCAACCCGGTGCTGTGGAGTCAGGAGGTGGCCAAGGACGGTGTGGTCCGCGCGGTCGTGCTCAACTCGGGTGGCGCGAACTGCTACACCGGCCCGGACGGCTTCCAGACCACCCACGCGGTCGCCGAGCGGGTGGCGGCGGGGCTGGGAATCGGCGCGGTCGACGTGGTCGTCTGCTCCACCGGCCTGATCGGCCTGGCCAACCCGCGCGAGACCCTGCTGGCCGGCGTCGACCTGGCCGTACGCAACCTCACAGCGTCCGGCGGGCCCGACGCGGCGACCGCGATCATGACCACCGACTCGGTGCCTAAGCAGGTCGTGGTCGAGGGCAACGGCTGGTCGATCGGCGGGATGGCCAAGGGTGCCGGCATGCTGGCGCCGCAGCTGGCCACGATGCTGGTCGTGCTCACCACTGACGCGGTGGTCGACGCCACCGACCTCGACGCCGCGCTCCGTGCCAGCACCCGGGTCAGCTTCGACCGGCTCGACTCCGACGGGTGCATGTCCACCAACGACACCGTGACGGTGCTGGCCAGCGGGGCCAGCGGCATCACGCCCACACCGGAGGACTTCACCGAGGCACTGACCCGGGCCTGCACCGACCTGGCCATGCAGCTGCTGGCCGACGCGGAGGGCGCCGACCACGAGATCGCGATCAGCGTCGTCAACGCGGCAACCGAGGACGACGCGGTCGAGGTCGGCCGGAGCGTCGCGCGCAGCAACCTGTTCAAGGCCGCGGTGTTCGGCAAGGACCCGAACTGGGGGCGGGTGCTCGCCTCCGTCGGCACGACCCGGGCTGCCTTCGACCCCGCCGACCTCGACGTCGCGATCAACGGCGTCTGGGTCTGCCGCACGTCAACCCCGGCAGAGGATCCGGCCACGATCGACCTGGCGCCCCGCGAGGTCACCGTCACGATCGACCTGAAAGCAGGCTCCGAGCGAGCGACGGTCTGGACCAACGACCTCACCCATGCCTACGTCCACGAGAACAGCGCGTACTCCTCATGACCGATACCAGAGCCCACGACAAGTGGAAGCAGGCGACCGACAAAGCAGCGACGCTCGCGGCCGCGTTGCCCTGGCTGCAGGCCTACCACGGCAAGACGATCGTGGTGAAGTACGGCGGGAATGCGATGACCGACGACGCGTTGAAGCGCGCGTTTGCCGAGGACATCGTGTTCCTCCGGCTGGCTGGCTTCAAACCGGTCGTCGTGCACGGTGGTGGGCCGCAGATCTCCACGATGCTCAACCGGCTCGGGATCGAGTCGGAGTTCCGGGGCGGACTCCGGGTCACCACCGAGGAAGCGATGGACGTCGTCCGGATGGTGCTGGTCGGCCAGGTTCAGCGGGAGCTGGTCGGCCTGCTCAACCAGCACGGCCCCCTCGCGGTCGGGCTCTCGGGTGAGGACGCCGGCCTGTTCACCGCCGAGCGTACGAACACGATCGTCGACGGCGAAGAGGTCGACCTAGGGCTGGTCGGCGAGGTCGCGCACGTGCGGCCCGAGGCGGTCCGGGACGTGATCGACGCCGGCCGGATTCCGGTGATCTCCAGTGTCGCGCCCGACGTCGACGGTGTCGTCCACAACGTGAACGCCGACACGGCCGCGGCCGCGCTGGCCGTCGCGCTCGGCGCCGAGAAGCTGTTGGTGCTGACCGATGTCGAGGGTCTCTATCGCGACTGGCCAGACAGCGACGACGTGATCGGGGAGATCAGCCCCGAGGCCCTGGCCGAGCTGATGCCGACGCTTGCCAGCGGCATGGTGCCCAAGATGGGCGCGTGCCTTGCCGCGGTCACCGGCGGGGTGCCCCGGGCGACCGTCGTCGACGGACGGCAGCCGCACGCCGTGCTGCTGGAGATCTTCACCGACGAGGGCGTCGGCACCCAGGTGCTTCCCGGCGTGCCCACCAAAATCCGCACCGCGCTCTACACGACCTCGGGAGCCCCGCGATGACCCGTTCCATGGACCGGTACGCCGGCGCGCTGATGAACACCTTCGGTGTCCCCAAGCTGGTGCTGGCCAGGGGCGAGGGCGCCTATGTCTGGGACGAGGCCGGCAACCGCTACCTCGACCTGCTCGGCGGAATCGCCGTGAACGCGCTCGGTCATGCGCACCCGGCACTGGTGACCGCGGTGACCGAGCAGCTGCGGACCCTGGGACACATCAGCAACTTCTTCGCCAGCGAGCCGCAGATCCGGCTCGCCGAGCGGCTCGACTCGTTGCTGGCCGCACACAGCGGCGGCACCGATGCGCGGGTGTTCTTCACGAACTCCGGCACCGAGGCCAACGAGGCCGCGTTCAAGATCACCCGCAAGACCGGACGTACCCACCTCGTCGCGGCCGAGGGCAGCTTCCACGGCCGGACCATGGGCGCCCTCGCGCTGACCTCGAAGGCCGCCTACCGGGAGCCGTTCGAGCCGCTGCCAGGGGACGTCACTTTCGTTCCGTACGACGACCCGGACGCGCTGGCAGCAGCGGTCACCGACCAGACCGCGGCGATCGTGCTGGAGCCGATCCAAGGCGAGGCCGGCGTGGTGGTACCCGATCCGGCCTACCTGCGTGCTGCCCGCGAGATCGCGAGCCAGCACGGTGCGTTGCTCTGGCTCGACGAGATCCAGACCGGCATTGGCCGCACCGGGGACTGGTTCGCGCATCCCGCCGACGTCACCCCCGACATCGTGACGTTGGCCAAGGGCCTGGCCGGCGGCATCCCGATCGGTGCCTGCATCGCGCTCGGACCGGCCAGCACCCTGCTGCAGCCTGGCAATCACGGCACCACGTTCGGCGGCAACCCGGTCGCCGCCGCTGCCGCGCTCGCGGTGCTGGAGACCGTTGAGAGTGACGGCCTGCTCGACAACGCCCGCAAGCGCGGCGAGCAGCTCAAGAGCGGGCTGGCCGATGTCGCGGGCGTGGTCCGAGTGGAGGGCCGCGGCCTGCTGCTCGGGATCGTGCTCGACGGCGACGACGCGGCCAGGCTGGCCGAGGTCGCGCAAGCAGCGGGCTTCATCGTCAACCCTGCCGCCCCGAACCGTGTCCGGCTCGCCCCGCCGCTCGTCCTCACCGAGGAGCAGGCCGACTCGTTCCTGGCGGCCGCACCGGCCCTGATCGCCGCCGTCAGGGAGGCATCGTGACTCGCTCGTTCCTGCGCGACGACGACCTCACGCCGGCGGAGCAGGCGGAGGTGCTCGACCTTGCCCGCCGGCTCAAATCCGACCGGTTCGCGGCCTCGACTCTGGCCGGGCCGCAGACGGTCGCGTTGATCTTCGACAAGCCGACGCTGCGCACGCAGTTGTCCTTCACCGTCGCGGTGAACGAGCTCGGCGGCGCCCCGACGCTCGTCGACGGCAAGCTCGCCCAGATCGGCACCCGGGAGTCGGTCGAGGACGTCGCCCGCGTAATCGGCCGGCAGGCAACCGCGATCGTGTGGCGCACGTTCGCCCAGACCTCGCTGGAGACGATGGCGGCCTACGCGGGCGTGCCTGTCGTCAATGCGCTGACCGACGAGTTCCACCCCTGCCAGGTGCTTGCCGACCTGCTGACGATCATGGAGCACCGCGGCTCGCTGGCAGGGCAGCGGCTGACGTTCCTCGGCGACACCGCCTGCAACATGGCGCACAGCTACCTGCTGGGCTGCGCAACCGCCGGCATGCACGTCGTCGTCAGCGGCCCGTCGGAGTACGTACCGGACGCGACAGTGCTCGCCGAGGCCCAGGCGATCGCCGGCTCGACCGGCGGCTCAGCCACCTTCGAGCCCGATCCGACGACAGCGGTCGCCGGCGCCGATGTCGTCGCGACCGACACCTGGGTGTCGATGGGCAAGGAAGCCGAGAGCGCCGAGCGCGTCGCCACCTTCGGCGCCTACCAGCTCGGCGATGCTCTGCTGGGGCACGCCAAACCGGACGCGATCGTACTGCACTGCCTGCCGGCGTACCGGGGCAAGGAAATCACCGCCGAGGTGATCGACGGTCCGCGCAGCGTGGTGTGGGACGAGGCGGAGAACCGGCTGCACGCGCAGAAGGCGCTGCTGGCCTGGCTGATCGAGCACCAGTGATGACCGCGACCGCACCGCTGACCAAGAGCGCGCGGCAGGCGCGGATCATCGACCTGCTGGCCAAGCATTCGGTTCGCTCGCAGACCGACCTGGCCGACCTGCTCGCCGACGCAGGCGTCGTCGTCACCCAGGCCACGTTGTCGCGCGACCTCGTCGAGCTCGACGCGGTCAAGGTGCGCGACGGCCAGGGAGCACTGGTGTACGCCGTCCCGGGGGAGGGCGGCGACCGGACGCCGCGGCCGCACGTGGAGTCCGCGGCCGCCGAGCAACGGCTGGCCCGGCTTTGCGCCGAGTTGCTCGTCTCCGCCGACGCCACGGCCAACCTCGTGGTGCTGCGTACACCGCCCGGCGCCGCGCAGTTCCTGGCCTCCGCGATCGACAAGGCCGAGCTGCGGCCCGTGCTCGGTACCATCGCCGGCGACGACACCGTCCTGGTGATCGCCC
>JASGGG010000013.1:0-46905 GCA_047605165.1 Nocardioidaceae bacterium | reverse complement strand
CCGCGTTGTCGTCGGTCGACGGGCCCCGGCCCGCCTCCCTCCTCCGCCTTGCGAGACATCCACCGGATGCGCCGCTCGCGACGACAGCGCCTACTCGCGGAATCTCTGGGCAGAGTCACGGCGGGGTCAACGGTGAGCCTCGTCGTCCGCCAGGGCCAGGACGGGCGCGACGTCGCCGCCGGTGGCCAGCCACTCGACCGGCGTCATCTGGTTGAGGGTGTCCGAGGGGGTGGTGAAGAACGACTCGACCTCGAGGGGGTGCAGGTCGCTGGGGAGTGCCGTCAACAGCTCGGCGAGGTGAGGGAGCGGCTTGTCGTGCGGGAACTGCCACAGGGGAAGGCGATGCCCGTGGCGGCCGTCTCGGCCGGCGCTGTAGAGGTGGCCTGAGGCGATGCTGCGACGGATGTTGGAGTCGGCCGTGTTCAGGCGCTTGGCGGCCTCCTTGGTGGTCATCGACTTGGTGTAGCTCTCCTGCTGGGCAGCCGAGGCCTTGTACGTGATCGCGAGGCGGCCCTTGTCGATGCCTTCGGGGTCGAGCAGATGCGGGTCGACCCCTGCCTCGGTCATGAGCTCCTGAGCCTCAGCGGGGACCGCGGCCGTGGTGTGTACTGCTCGGCGCAGCACGGCAAGGAAGGCGTCGGGGTCGGCGGTCATGCCGGCGCGGCGGAGCTCCTCGGTCAGGAGGTCGCGGTCGATCACGGAACTACTCATGTACGCAATGATACGTCGGTCACTTGCGTATCGGGAGGGTGCGGACAATCCAGCGGATGCTTGCCCTCCGAGGCGATCAGGGACAGACTCGGGATCACTGACGAATGAGTGACGTAGATCACTTGGAGGTGCCATGACCCAGGACGCCGTTGCTGCCACGAAAGCGTCGATCGACTCTCTGTCCGCCGCCACCGCGCGGCTCGCCCACGAGTACGGGGAGACGCTCGGTGTTCGCCGACTGCTCTCCGACGTCTCCCGCCTCAAGGACGACCTCGCCGAACTCGGCGACCCGAAGCCCGGACACCGACCACCCGGCGACGCCGAGGTCGTCGTGATCGACGACCGGCCCTACGACGACAGCCTCTGGGAGGACGGGGACTCCGAAGCGCAGCACGCCCAGTGACAGGCCCAGTGACGGCGCCAAGGAAGGGCACAGTGAGCACCGGCGTCCACAGCCCCGGCCGCGCGCAGATCCCCGAGCGAACCCTGCGGCAGGACCGGTGGTGGCTCTATCCGCTGGTCACGTTCATCGTCTTCGCGGCCTTCGTCGTGTACGCGACCTGGCGCGCGTTCATGGGCCGCGACTACTACTCGGCGCCGTACCTGTCCCCGTTCTACTCGCCCTGCCTGACCGACGAGTGCGTACGCGGGTCCAGCGACCTCGGCCAGCCGATCAGCTGGTGGTCGCTCTCGCCGGCGCTGGTGATCCTGATCTTCCCGCTCGGCTTCCGGATGACCTGCTACTACTACCGCAAGGCCTACTACCGCTCGTTCTGGCTGAGCCCGCCGGCATGCGCGGTCGCCGAGCCGCACAAGGCGTACTCCGGTGAGACCCGGTTGCCGCTGATCCTGAGCAACATCCACCGCTACTTCTGGTACGCCGCGGTCCTCTTCGCCGTACTGCTCACCTACGACGCGATCCTGGGTTTCCGCGACGAGCACGAGCAGTGGGGGCACCTGGGCCTGGGCACCCTGATCCTGCTCGTCAACGCGGCGCTGATCTGGCTCTACACGATCAGCTGCCATTCGTGTCGCCACACGGTCGGCGGCCGGTTGCGGCACTTCTCGAAGCATCCGGTCCGCTACCAGGCCTGGACGCTGGTCAGCCGGCTCAACACCAAGCACTCGGTGTTCGCGTGGCTCTCGCTGTTCTCGATCTGGATCGCCGACCTCTACATCTACCTGCTCGCCGCCGGTGCCATCAGCGACGTGAGGTTCTTCTAGATGGAACGCCGGTTGAGGTGCAAGCGAAGCGAGCCTCGAAACCAAGGAGCCGCGGCATGACGGAACAGCGTCACCCGATGACTGGCAACCGGATGGACCCGGCCCCTGTGAGAGCCGGTGACAGCGGCTTGGAGACGCACGCGTACGACGTGATTGTGATCGGCGCGGGTGGTGCCGGGCTGCGTGCGGCCATCGCCGCGCACGAGGCCGGCGCGAAGGTCGCGATCGTGTGCAAGTCCCTGCTGGGCAAGGCGCACACGGTGATGGCCGAGGGTGGCATCGCGGCGGCGATGGGCAACGTCTACCCCGAGGACAACTGGCAGGTGCACTTCCGCGACACCATGCGCGGCGGCAAGATGCTCAACAGCTGGCGGATGGCGCAGCTGCACGCCCAGGAGGCGCCGGAGCGAGTCATCGAGCTGGAGGAGTGGGGAGCGCTCTTCGACCGCACCGACGACGGGCTGATCTCGCAGCGCGACTTCGGCGGCCATCGGTACGCCCGCCTCGCGCACGTGGGCGATCGCACCGGGCTGGAGATGATCCGCACCCTGCAGCAGCGCGCGGTGGCGCTCGACATCGACGTGTTCATGGAGTGCACGGTCACCGACCTGTTCGTCGAGCAAGGGGTCTCGACGGGCTCGACCGCCGGGCGGCGCGCCCCCCGCATCGCCGGCGCGTTCGCGTACTGGCGGGAGACCGGCCGTTTCGTGGTCTTCGAGGCGCCCAGCATCGTGCTCGCCACCGGCGGCATCGGCAAGAGCTTCCAGGTCACTTCGAACTCGTGGGAGTACACCGGCGACGGGCACGCGCTCGCCCTGCGCGCCGGCGGCACCCTGATCAACATGGAGTTCGTGCAGTTCCACCCGACCGGGATGGTCTGGCCGCCGTCGGTGAAGGGCATTCTCGTCACCGAGTCGGTGCGCGGTGACGGCGGAGTGTTGAAGAACTCCGACGGTGAGCGGTTCATGTTCGACTACATCCCCGACTTCTTCAAGAAGGAGACCGCCGACACGATCGAGGAGGCGGAGGGCTGGTACACCGACAAGAAGAACCACCGCCGCCCGCCCGAGCTGCTGCCTCGGGACGAGGTCGCCCGCGCGATCAACTCCGAGATCAAGGCCGGCCGGGGGTCACCGCACGGCGGGGTGTTCCTCGACATCGCATCGCGGCGTACGCCTGAGTTCATCCGCCGCAGGCTGCCGTCGATGTACCACCAGTTCAAGGAGCTGGCCGACGTCGACATCACCGCCGAGCCGATGGAGGTCGGGCCGACCTGTCATTACGTGATGGGTGGCGTCGAGGTGAACGCCGACACCGAGGAGTCGCTGGTCTCCGGCTTGTACGCGGCGGGCGAGGTGGCCGGCGGTATGCACGGCTCCAACCGGCTCGGCGGCAACTCCCTGTCCGACCTGCTGGTCTTCGGACGGCGCGCGGGCCAGAGCGCAGCGTATGCCGCCTACCGCGGCCGCGAGGATCGGCCAGCAGTCACGGCCGAGCAGATCGCCGAGGCGAAGCAGAAGGCGCTTGCGCCGTTCGCCGGTTCCGTCGACGGGAAGGCCGGGGAGAACCCGTACACGATCCAGAAGGATCTGCAAGACGTCATGCACCGTCTGGTCGGCATCATCCGCACCGAGAGCGAGCTGACCGAGTCGCTGGCCGAGCTGGAGAGGCTCAAGGAGCGCGCCAAGCACCTGTCGGTCGAAGGGCACCGGCAGTACAACCCCGGCTGGCACCTGGCCATCGACCTGGGCAACATGCTCTTGGTCTCCGAGTGCATCGCGAAGGCCGCGCTCGAACGTCAGGAGTCGCGCGGCGGCCACACCCGTGACGACTATCCCGGCCCGTCGGCGGAATGGGGTGCGCTCAACCTGGTGCTGTCGCTGAACGAGTCCGGCGAACACGTCGATCTCAAGCACCAGCCACTGCCCGTCATGCCCGACGAGCTCTCGCAATTGTTCGACTGACGGCGGTCGAGCTTGTCGAGACCTGGTTTCGACAAGCTCAACCATCGAGAGGGAGAAGGAGTCTAGGAATGGCGTACGACTTGAGCATGCGGGTCTGGCGCGGCGACGCCGAAGGCGGCGGACTCCAGGACTTCACCGTGCGCGCCGAAGAGGGCGAGGTCGTGCTCGACGCGATCCACCGCCTGCAAGCCACCCAGGCCGGTGACCTCGCGGTGCGGTGGAACTGCAAGGCCGGCAAGTGCGGCTCGTGTTCGGCCGAGATCAACGGCCGGCCGCGATTGATGTGCATGACCCGGCTGTCCGACTACGACCCGGCCGAGACGATCACGGTCACCCCGATGCGCACGTTCCCGGTGATCCGCGACCTGGTCACCGACGTCTCGTACAACTACGAGAAGGCCAAGCAGGTGCCGTCGTTCGCACCCACCCCGCGCGACGCCGACGGCAAGCGGCGGATGGCCCAGGTCGACGTCGAGCGCGGCCAGGAGTTCCGCAAGTGCATCGAGTGCTTCCTGTGCCAGAACACCTGCCACGTCATCCGCGACCACGAGGACGACAAGCCGGCGTTCGCCGGGCCGCGGTTCTTCCTGCGGTACGCCGAGCTCGACATGCACCCGCTGGACACCAACGACCGCCGCAAGCTCGCCCAAGAGGCAGCCGGACTCGGGATGTGCAACATCACCAAGTGCTGCACCGAGGTCTGCCCCGAGCACATCAAGATCACCGACAACGCGATCATCCCGATGAAGGAGCGCGTCGTGGATCGCAAGTACGACCCGGTCGTCTGGCTGGGCGAGAAGATCTTCCGGCGCGACCGCGCCACCCGCGACGAGACCTGATCTCGATACGCACCCCGCTCGTACCTCGCGGGCCGCTACTCGATCGGCCTTCGGACGCTGGTTCTGTATCGAGACCCGACCCGGTGGTCGAGTGCGCCGAGGAACGAGGCGTGTATCGAGACCCTCGCGATCTACAGGTACATGCCGCCTGATCCGGGCGTACCCGGCTCACGAGGATCGCCGGAGGGTAGGCCGGGCTGCGGCTGCCCGTCGGGCTGGACGAGCGCACCCTGCGGGAGAGCCCGGCGCATCTGCTCCAGCTGGGCCCGTGCCGCGACCTGCTGGGCGTAGATCGCGGTCTGGATGCCGTGGAAGAGTCCTTCGAGCCAGCCGACCAGCTGGGCCTGGGCGATCCGCAACTCGGCCTCGGACGGCGTTTCGGAGGAGAACGGCAGCGACAGCCGCTCGAGCTCGTCGACCAGCTCAGGCGCGAGCCCGGTCTCCAGCTCCTTGATCGACGACTTGTAGATATCGGCCAGGCGCTGCCGGGAGGCTTCGTCGAGCGGAGCCGACTTCACCTCGTCCAGCAGCTGGCGGATCATCGACCCGATGCGCATCACCTTCGCGGGCTGCTCGACCAGATCGGTGATCCCGTCCCCGGGCTCCTCGCTCTGGTCGCCCGATTCGCTGCCGCTGATCACGATCACGGGAGCGGCGTCCTGTGGGCTCTGCTCGGTCATACCCTCCACCCTACGACGGCCCAGCCAGATCCAATCGCGTGGTGCTGGCTGCCGCATTGTGGCCGATGCTGACGGTTAACGCCGAGTTGTGGCCGATGGTGACGCCGACACGCCGACCGCGGCTGTCGGCATCGGCCACAATCTGGCTGATGGCTGCGCGGTCAGCTCAGTGTGAGAAGCAGTTTGCCTGTCTGCTCGCCGGCTTCCATGGCCGCGTGTGCCGCGGCGACGTCCTCCAGCGGGTACGACGCGTGCACGATCGGGCGCACCTGCCCGGACGCGACCAGAGGCCAGACATGCTCGGCCACCGCCGCGCAGATCGCCGCTTTCTCCTCGGCGGGCCGCGACCGCAGCGAAGTCGCGATCACCGCGCCCCGCTTGTTCAGCAGTGCGCCGATGTTCAGCTCACCCTTGACGCCGCCCTGCATGCCGATGATGACCAGCCGCCCCTCGGTGGCCAGCGCTGACACGTTGCGCCCGAGGTACGCGGCACCCATGTTGTCGAGGATCACGTCGGCACCGCCGAGCCCCTTCACGATCTCGACGAAGTCCTCGTCGCGATAGTCGATCACGACATCGGCGCCGAGCGAGCGTACGAATTCTGCCTTCTCCGGCGACCCGACCGTCGTGACCACCCGGGCGCCGAGCGCCTTCCCGAGTTGGATCGCCATCGTGCCGATACCGCCGGCGCCACCGTGCACGAGGAACGTCTCCTTCGGGCGGAGGCCCGCGACCATGAACACGTTGGACCACACCGTGCAGGCGACCTCCGGGAGCACCGCCGCCTCGGCCAGGGAAACGCCGTCGGGGACGGGCATCAGCTGGCCCGCGGGCACCGCGACCTTGCTGGCGTACCCGCCGCCGGCGAGCAGCGCACATACGCGGTCGCCGACCTGCCAGGCGGTGATGCCGTCGCCGACGGCGCTGACGGTGCCGGAGCATTCGAGACCGAGTACGTCGGTCACCCCCGGCGGCGGGGGATAGAAGCCCTGGCGTTGCAGCAGATCCGCGCGGTTGACCGCACTCGCGGCGACGTCGAGGACGACCTCGCCAGGAGCCGGCACCGGGTCGTCACGCTCGATGACGCGGAGTGCTTCGGGTCCACCGGGCTCGGGTACGACGACAGCGCGCATGACCCGAGGCTACTGCGGCTCACCGACGACGCCGAGTTGGCATGAATCTTCAGCGAGTTGGCATGAATCCCCGACGATTCGTGCCAACTGGGCGACGATTCGCGCCAACTCGGCGATCGCTCAGGTTTCGTCGTCTTCCTTGCTTTCGCCGAACTTCTCCGCGAGAGCGGATGCCGCTGCGGCCAGTCGTTCCAGGGTCTCGGGGCTGCCGCCTTGCTCGGCGAGGGCGTACCCGAGCAGGAACGTGGTCAGCGGTGCTGCCGGGCGGTAGACGTTGTGGGCCGCGTCCTTGGCGACGTCGAGCACCAGCGCCTCGTCGAGTTCGCACTCGATGTCGAGGGCGTCACACAGTTCATCGATCCAGTCGTGAAGGTTCACTCAGAAATCGTGACCCCCGCACCGGGGCCTGTGCAAGGGATCAGCCCAGGGCGCCCAGGTCGCTCCAGGTGTCGACGTCGGCGGCTTCGAGGCCGACCGCGGGCACGACGCCGAGGTGCAGCCCGTCGAGCAGGACGCGCATGGAGAGCCCGTCAGGGTCGCCGAGCTCGCGCTGCCGGCGCAGCATCGAGTCGGTACGGTAGGCCGCGCACAGCGACTGCATGCGCTCCTCGTCGTCGACCAAGACCGCTCCGTCGAGGAACGGGTCACCCTCGATCGTCCAGACCAGCCGGGCAACGGTCGCGGCCGTGACCTTCGGCATGTCGACGGCGAGCACGACGATCGCGTCCAAGTCGCGAGGCAGCGCATTGAGCCCGGCCAGCAGAGCGGCCGCGGGGCCGCCGCGAGCGGGCTTCTCGCGGGTCCAGGCCACCGGCCGTGACGTCGGAACCTCGGGGCCGACGACCACGATGCCGACCATCGCCGCGAGCGCGGCCAGTGCGCGTTCCAGCAGACTCACCCCGCCCACCTCGAGACCTGCCTTCGCAACGCCGTCCATCCGCGCCGCAGTCCCGCCGGTGAGGATCACCCCGCCCAGGCGCAGCGGTCCTGACTCGATCTCCGCCATCGTGGAAGCATAGGCGTGGAAGCATAGGCCGGGTGAGCATCCGGACCGCCCTCGTGCAATGCGCCTCCTCCCTCGACCCGGGGGAGAACCGTGCCCACCTGGCATCGCTGGTGCCCGCTGGCGCCGACCTCGTCGTACTCCCCGAGGCGTACGCCCGTGACTTCGGCGCGCCCGGATCGGCCGTCGACGAGTTCGCCGAGCCGCTCGACGGCCCCTTCGTCTCGGCGCTGGTCGCGGCCGCGGGTGACAGTACCGTCGTGGCGGGCATGTTCGAGGTCTCCGACGACCCGGCCCGGCCGTACAACACGTTGGTCGCCGTGAACCGGGACGGCCTGGTCGCCAGCTATCGCAAGATCCATCTGTACGACTCCTTCGGCAACCGCGAGTCCGACCGGCTCAGCGCCGGCTCGGTCGAGCAACGGCCGATTTTCGACCTCGGGGATGTCCGGGTGGCGCTGGCGACCTGCTATGACTTGCGTTTTCCGGAACTGTTCCGAGGGCTGTGCGTCGCAACGGACCTGGTGGTGCTGCCCGCCGCCTGGGTGGCCGGCCCGCGGAAGGTGCGCCACTGGCAGACCCTGCTGGTGGCCCGTGCGATCGAGAACGTTTGCTACGTCGCCGGCGCGGGCCAGTCTCCACCTCGCTACAGCGGCCACTCGATGCTGGTCGATCCGCGTGGCGATGTCGTGGCGAGCGTGACCGAGGACACGGGTGTCGCGCTCGGCGAAGTCGACCCGGACCTGGTCGCCACCGCCCGTCGCGAGAATCCCTCCCTGGACAATCGGCGGTTGTAGGCAAGCCGCCCTGCCGGTGGCCTCGCCGGATTGTGTCCCATGGCGACAGCGGGCATCGGCGTGTCGCTGTCGCCATCGGCCACAACCCAGCCGAAACAGTCGCCATCGGCCACAATTCGGCGCCGGGTTCGTCCGCGGCCCTTATGACTGCGATTGCTATCCTCGCGGGGATATCGACTTCCCCCGATTTGGAGTGCAGGAGTGACCGTTGTGGCGCGTGCTCGCCAGCGGCCTGGGCGACGTCGGGCTCTTCCCTCCGGCAGTGAACCTCGTCCCGCAACCGGTCCGGCCGAGCCCGCGGTCGACCGACGGCACCAGCGAGGCGTACGCCTCTGGCTCGGCCTCACCGGGTTAGGCCTGCTGCTGACGGTCCTGGCCTGGACGCCGCTGGAGCCGCCCCACTTCGTGCCGGAGACCGGCGCTCTCGTCGTCACCGTCACCTACGCGTACGCCCTCGCGGTGCGCACGGCGGGCCGCCCCCGCGCCGCTGCCGCGCTCGCCGGAATCCTCGCGCTCCTTGCCCTCCTGCTCAGCCAGCCGGTCCTGTTGACCGGCGTCGCCGTCGGCACGGCGGCGCTCGCGGCGGCGCTCGGCACGATGGTGACCACTCCCGCCCAACGGGTACGGGGCGCCGTCCGCGAGTTGCTCGTCGCCGTCGTGGTTGCCGTGGCCGGTGCCTTCGCCGTCGAGGCCTATCGAGCGCCCGTGGCGATCGATCGTGCTGGCTATCTCGCGCTGGCGGTCGCTCTCGCCGGGGTGATGGCGCTCGTCTGGCGGCTCGGCGCGGGGCTGCACGGGCTCGGTCGCCGCGGAGCCGTCGTCGGGGTCGGCGGGATCGTGCTGCTGTTCGTCGCGATGGCCTACACCGAGGCGTTGACCCGCTGGGGAGCCGGCGACCTGCGGAGGAACCTCGACGACTTCGTTGCCGGGGTTCACGACATCTTCGGTGCCGTACCGCGACCTACCGAGTTCCTTCTCGGCTTCCCGGCGCTCATGTGGGGCACCTCGATCCGCGCGCGCAGACGTCAGGGCTGGTGGGTGTGCACGTTCGGCGCGGCTGGTCTCGCCGTGGTCGCGACCTCGCTGCTCAACCCTGGTCTTCCGCTGACCGAGGCGGGGCTGGTGCTGCTCTACAGCGTGGTCCTGGGCGTTGTCGTCGGCTACCTGCTGATCCGGATCGACGCCTACGCCACTGGCACCCGGGGCCGCCGGGCCCGCCAGCTTGAGGAGGAGTCGGCGCACCGACCCGAGCCAGGGCGTACGCACCCGCTCTTCTGACGCCTGCGTCTCGCCGACCGGGGAGCGCCGGGGTCAGATGCTGGTCCGCGGACGCCCCAGTTCGGCCAACCCCGCCGCGACACCACGACAAGGGCGGCGGCAGAGGGGGCGGGATTCGAACCCGCGGTAGGTCTCCCTACGACCGCTTTCAAGGCGGTTCCGATCGGCCACTCCGGCACCCCTCCTCGGTTGTCCCGCGACGCGGAGCCAACCGAGGGTCGAGTGTAACGGGCTACTCCGACCCGCCGAGATCCATCGCGACGGAGTCGTAGACCAGGTCGTTGAGCCGTTGGCGGTGGTGTTCCAGGTCGGCCAGCAGTCGGCGGATCTCGTGCTGGAACCGCTCGGGGCTGCTCTCCGACGAGCGCGACAGCGCGTCGACGCGGGCTACCAGGTGTCGGCGCTCGCGGCGCAGATGGCTCTCGCGGGCCACCAGCCAGGCCTCGTCGCAGCGCTCCTCGCCGGTCAGGGCGTCGTGTACGCCGGTCATCCGCTGACGCACGATGCCGCGCCACGAGGACAACTGGGACTGCCGCTGGCTGGTATCGAGTGCTGCCTCCAAGTCATGGATGGCGTGGTCGAGTCCGGTCATCCCTGCCACCTCGCTTCGGGTCTGGATCGCGGGGGGCTGCGATCGAAAAATGGAAGGTGGACTTACGAGTGTGACTCGCCTCATGTCGCCTGACAAGGGCTGTGCGGTGATTGCTGTGCTATAAGGCCGGTCTAGAGCGCCCCGGTTTGGTGTGGAGAGCTCGAGCCGGTGTAATCGGAGCCGTGTCCACCTCTGACCAGACCCAGTTCCGGGTCGCCCCTACGCACAAGGCGCGGTTCCTGGGCGCCTTCCTGTTGCTGATCGGCCTGGTCATCTTCGTCACTGCCGCCTTGGTGGCGCTGCTCCGGCTACACCCCGACATCATCTCGGTGGTCGTGATCGTCGCGCTGATCGCGGTGGTGACGCTCGGTGTGCTGATCTCGCGCATCGGTGTGATGCTCGATCTCGACGATGTCGGCTACCGGACGCACTGGCTGCGCGCGCCAGGAACCAAGCAGGCTCGGTGGACCGATGTCGAGGACGCCGTCACCGGCTTCGCCTCAGAGCAGCCGGTGATCGTGATCCGGCTCAAGGACGGCCGCTCGACCACCATCCCGGTCAACCTGCTCGCCGGCGACCCAGCCGACGTCGTACGCGCGATCCAGGAGCACGCCCAGCGCGGCAACGGCTACCGCCGGCTCCCCGGCCGCTGACCGAGCGAGGCACGGGCGGCCGTATCGAGGTCGGGTCGCGGCGCGGCGGAGGCGGTCTCGATTGCGGAGACCACCCGGGCGGGAGCCGATTTCCGGGGCGGGGTCACCAGCCGGTAGCCTTGGCCGCGCTGTCATGGAGGTGTCGCCTAGTCCGGTCTATGGCGCCCGCCTGCTAAGCGGGTTGAGGTCACAAGCCTCTCGAGGGTTCAAATCCCTCCACCTCCGCGCGGATCACGAGAGCCCTTGGTGAACTCACTGAGGGCTCTCGTGCTCAAGGCTGCTCCAGGGACTGGTAGGGCTCGACCACGATGTCGCCGACGGTCCGGAACGTGACCGGCTGGATTCCGACCGGTCTGCCGTCGCGGTAGGTCACCAGGCTGACCTGGGCGTTGCGGCGCAGCTTGCTGCCCAAGGCGATGGCGTACGCCGCACCGCCGGTGGTCCCGTTGACGAAGCTGTACCCGACCGAGCCGTTGCTGCCGACGACCCGAGTCGGCCCGATCTGCTCGTGCCGATGCCCGGCAAGTACGAGGTCGACGCAACCTCGGGAGAGGGCGTCGGCGCCGGTGTCCACGTCGTGCACGAGCATGGTGCTGATCCGCCTGCCCGCGGCGTCCTCCGCGCAGGCGAGGTCGCCGAGCTTCTCGGTCTGCTCGGCGAGCGTGAGTTGCTTCGCGTCGATCCAGCTGCCCAGCCCGCTCGATCGGGGATCGGACACGCCCAGCAGCCGGATGCCGTCCGGGCCGTCGACCGGCTTGCCCACCAGCGGTGTGAACCCGAGCGACTTCATCTTGTCGGTGACGTAGTTGCCGTTGTCGTGGTTGCCTGACACCGAATACCGGCCGGAGGTGTCGTCGAACTCGTGGGCGAGCGACTCGAGGCTGAAGCCCTCCCACTTGCTGCCGGTGCTGGTGTCGTCGCCGGCGTCGAGCAGGAAGCTGGCGTGCCCCTGGTCGTACACCGCTCGCGCGACCGGGTCCATCGGGGTGTTGTCGTGACGGTCGGCGACCAGGAGCGCCACGGTCTCACCCTCGCCGGGCCGATGCAGTTGTGACCCGATCTTGTCGGCCTTCTTGGCGAGCTCCCGATAGAAGTCGAGGCTCGACCGGTAGCTGCTGACCAGACTTTGCACGAGTCGGCTGGTGCCCACGGTGATGAGATTGCGGTCTATCTCGACGCCGCGCGCCTCGGCAGGGATCGAGACGTTCGGCACCGCGTCGGCGAGCGGCTGCCACTGCCGGGTCTCCACCGACTCGTCGCCGGTGCCGGGCTCGATCGCGATCACGGTGCCCACCACGACCAGTGCCGAACAGGTGGCGATGATCAGGGTCCGGCGTACGCTCGCGGCGTTGGCCAAGGCGTGCCACCGCTCGCGCCCGATCAGCAGCAGCGCGAGCGGACCGGCGAGCCCGATCATGGCGCCCGCGACCCCGGCCCGGATCGTCAGTTGCACGATCGTATGGCGCAGTTTGGCGATCTGGCTGGTAGGCGAGGCGGCGATCGAGACGTACCGATCGATCAGCGTGTCGTAGTCGCTGGCCGTGGTCTTGCCGACGTCGACGTGAGCCCCGAGCCGGCTGCCCGAAGGTGCCCGGAAGTCGGGCAGGTAGGGGCCCATGTCGAAGCTGGCCCAACCGTCCAAGGTGGGCGTCACGACGACCTCGTGGCCGGCGATGGTGGTCGTGTCGCTGCTGTGGGTCAGGATCACCAGGCTGGCCGGCACCGCGACGACGAGCCAGGCGGCGAGCAGCAACAGGATCCGGCGCACCCGTCAACTCTAGAACCCCTACGCGTAGGTCACGCCGGCCGCGCATCGTCCTCACAAAGCCCGCTGCGGCCCTTGGGCGTCACGGCCGATTCCCAGTCGGATTGTGGCCGATGACGGCAGCCTTCCGGGCTGAAACGTTGTCTGCATCGGCCACAAGCAGGCCTGAACGGTCGCCATCGGCCACAATCCGGCTCAGGCGGCCGCCCAGGCGAGGTCGGGTACGCCTACGGTGCTGTGCAGGTACGGCCGGCCTGGGTCGATGCCCTGGGCGAGCAGAGCGCTCTTGGCTGCGGCCAGCTGGTCTTGGCGGGACAGGTCGTGGGTCGCCAGCGCGATCTCGCTGATGATCCGACAGCGGTGCTTGCCGAAGTTGCCGCCGTCCGCCGGGTTCTGGGCCAGCGAAGCACCGGGTCCGACGCGCAGTGTCATCGGCGGCGTGACCGACGAGAGCAGCGGCCCGGCATCCGCGACCAACGCGTCGATGGCCGGTCGCAGCCGGTCGAGTTCGGAGATCGGCACGAACAACACGGTTGCGTCCGGTGCCGACACGGGCGAACTCATCGCGGTGCTGACCAGCTGCCACGGCGCGTCCCAGGTGCGGGCATGCTCGGTCGCCAGCGTCACCGCCAGCAGAGCGGTGTGCGGTGTGCAGGCGAGATGCAGGCGTACGAGCTGCTCGCCTCGGGGTGCCGAGCCGTCCTGCCAGGAGTCGCTCCAGCTCCGCCACATGTGTGGCCTGTGCTGCCGCGGAATCGTGTGCGGTGCGGCCTGCCCCAGGTACCAGCGGTGATACAGGAAGCGCGCCAGCGCGCGCGGCTGTCGCAGCGGTGCAACGGTCTGGGCCTGGTGAGCCAGACGCAGGGCCTGGCTGAGTTCGTACACATGGCGTCCTCGCATTCCGTCCTCCGGGCTCGGCGGGCTGGTAGTGGGTGTCAGGAGCGAGGAGTCGCCCGCACGAGCGGTGATACGACGGGCAGGAAGACCCGGAATGCATTTCGGAAAGTATTTCGGCGGGGCATGTATCAGGCGGTGTGGGAGGTGCTCTTGGTCGGTGTGCCTCACGGGGGTGGGCACAACAACGTGAGGATGGCCGGGGGGTATCCGCACAGCCCAGCAACACCACAGCAACACCGCAGCACCAGGGAGCGGCCCGGGGGTCGTCGCCTGGTCATCGAACAACAGCGCGTCGTCGAGGTGCGGACGAAAGGCTGAAGTGGGGACGGTGACGAGGTGGCGGCCGCTCAATATGCTCAGACCAGCACGGGGGAGTGCAGGCGACCCGACCAGGGTCACGACAGGAGGACCGATGGCGACCCGTGAGACCCCCGAGCCGGCGCGGCGTAGGGCTCAGACGAGCTCCGGGCAGACGAAAGTCCCCGGTATCTCGATCAAGCCCGACTATCTGAGGTCGTGGACCGAGGACACTCTCAACGTCAAGATCCTCGACCCGCTCACCGCGTACCAGACCAGCGACCAGCCGGCACTCTCGCCGTCGGCCTTCATCGCCGACTCGCTGCTGATCAAGGGCACCGACGCCGAGACGCTTGCCGAGCTCACCGCGGTCGCCAAGGAGGCCGGCTTCAAGCTGGTCGCCGACCGCCGTGCTTCGCGTGACCTCAGGCTGCTCGACAAGGGCGGCTTCACCGGCGAGGAGCGCGCACAGCTGGAATCGGCCTATGTCCGGCGTGTCCGGCTGGCGCCGGCTTCGCGGCCGGACGAGCCGGTGTTCAAGCCGATCGACATCTGGCGGCTGCTGCAAGCGTTCCGGGCCAGGGTCGGCCGTGATTCGGCTGCGTTCGCGGCCGTCGCGCTGGAGCACCCGACAAGCGGGAATCCCCACACCGCGGGTCATCCCCACACCGCTGGCCATCCCCACACGGCTGGTCATCCGCATACCGCGGGTCACCCCGCTCTCGAGGAGTACGCGACGCCCGGGTGGGGCGGACGCCAACCGGTCAGCTGGCACGGCAGCAAGCCGTCTCCGCGCTACAACCTGAGCGGTCGTACACCGCGTCCTCTGGTAGCCGTGCTCGACACGGGCGTGGGCGAGCACCCGTGGTTCAGTCCCGAGTTCGTCGAGCGCGACCCCAAGGTGCTGGGACAGGCCATCGGCATCAAGCCGCCGGCCTCGTGGATCGACGCGAGCGGCACCAGCGAGCGGATGACCGGCGACCTGGACCCTGACTCCGGGCACGGGACCTTCATCGCCGGCCTGATCCGGCAAGCATGCCCGGAGGCCAAGATCCTCGACGTCCGGCTCTACGGCGGCAGCGGCGTGGTCGCCGAGGCCGACCTGCTCCGCACGCTCTGGCTGCTCGCGGTGCGCCAGATCCTGGCTCGCAAGCGAGGATCGGGGCTCCAACCGGTCGACGTCGTCTCGATGTCGCTGGGCTACTACCACGAGCTGCCGGAAGACAGCGCTTTCGACGCCCTGCTCTACGCTCCCCTGGAGCTGCTGGGTCGCTACGGGGCGGCCGTGGTGACCTCGGCCGGCAACGACGCGACCGACCGGCCGAGCTTCCCGGCCGCGTTTGCGCCCTACCCGGGCGGACGCGTCACCTCGGTCGCGCCGGGCACGCTGCCCGTGCTTGCGGTGGCGGCGCTCAACCCGGACGACACGATCGCCCTGTTCAGCAACGACGGGCCGTGGGTGCACTACACCCGGCCCGGTGCTGCCTTGGTCAGCACGTTCCCGACCACCTTCGACGCCTCGTTGAATCCCACCAACTTCCTGGTGAACGCGGCCGGTGAGTACCGTTCGTCGCTGGACCCGGACGACTTCTCGGCAGGCTTCGGTGTCTGGAGCGGCACGTCGTTCTCGGCACCGGTCCTCGCCGGAGAGCTCGCGAGCGCGCTCGCGATGGCGTATGCCGCGAAGGACTCCGACCAGTCGACCGCGGCAGCGGTGGCTCGGATGGAAGGGCTGATCAAGGCGCTTCCCGGCCGCACGGCTCGTACTGTCGGTCACTGGAGGCGATCGTGATGATCGAAGCGAGCCGCGAGGAGACCCTGGTCGCCCGCGCGTCGGCCGCCTTCGCCGCCTTCCAGTCCGGCGACCGCGCCGCCTTCGACACATTGGTCTCCACAGTCACGCCGTTGCTGTGGCACGTGGCCCGGTCGCAAGGCACCCAGCAGACCGAGGCCGAGGACGTGGTGCAGTCGGTCTGGTTGAGCCTGATCCGCAGCGCCGACTCGGTGCGCGACCCGCAGACCGTGGTCAAGTGGCTGCTCACCTCGACCCGACGTGAGGCCTGGCGAGTGACCAAGCGGTCGCGCGCCGATGTCTCCAAGACCGTGGCGATGTTCGGCGTCGAAGGCGAGGAGGTGGTCGCCGTGCCCGACGATCCGCTGCTCGAGCCCGATGCGATCGTCGCCGCCAACGAGCAGCACCAGCTGCTCTGGCGCCATCTGGACGAGCTGCCCGAGCGGTGCCGCACGCTGTTGCGCGTCATCGCCTACGCCGATCGTCCCGACTACGCGCACATCGCCGAGTCTCTCGGCATGCCGGTCGGCAGCATCGGCCCGACCAGAGGCCGCTGCCTGGCCAAGCTCAAAGACATCCTCGATCGCGATCCCGAGTGGGAAGGGAGCCTCTCGTGAACGACAAGCAACCCGCTGACAGCATCACGCCGGAGATCATGCGCAGCGCCGCTCAGCTGCTGGACGCCGGTGATCTCGCCCTGCTCAGCGAGATCCGTGCGACCTTCGATGCCGTCGATCCGGTTCCGGAAGACTTGGTCGAGCGGGTCCAGTTCGCCCTCGCTCTCGACGAGGTATTCACCGAGGTGGCCGAGCTCACCCGGATGCCGATGGACGCGATGACCGTGCGCGGGGAGCCGCTCGCGGGCAAGCGCACGGAGACGCTGACGTTCTCGGCGGAGAACCTCACCGTGATGATCACCGTGACGCAGCTGCCGGACGGCAAGGTGCGCGTCGACGGGTGGGCGGCACCGCCGGCCCCGGTGGCGGTCAGGCTGCGGATGCAGGGCTTCGAGCGTGAGGTGGCCGCCGACGAGTCCGGTCGGTTCGTCTTCGACGGCGTGCCGAACGGTTTCGCCCAGCTGAGCTTTCGCGTCGATGGCGAGGGAGACGATGGCGTCATCGTGACACCGTTGTTCGAGCTATAGCCTGCCGATGTGGCGGCAGCCCTCGACCCCGACCGACTTCAGGCCGACGTCGAGCGCGCCCGAAGCACGTACTGGCGGGGAAGGCCCGCGAGCGCACGGCGCCAGTATCTGGCCTTGTTGGCAAGGCTCGATCGGGAGGGAGCTCATACCGAGATCCGTGTCCGTGCCTTGGTCGGCCTGGCGGCCACCAGCTTCGAGGTGACGGGCGCGCTGGCCGATGCTCTTGGCTACTTGACCGAGGCGGAGAGACATACGGCAACGCCTGCCGCCCGCTCGTTGACCGTCAGCGTGATGGGCCAACGGGCGCTGATCCTCTTGCGAGCCGGCGACGTGGCGGAAGCCTTGGCGGTCTTCAACGGAGCGCTGCGACACTTGCCGCATTCACCCGCCGAGGACCAGGTGGCTCTGTTGCTCAACCGGGGGGTCGTCCTCCTCGAGGGCGGTGAGCTGGCGGGTGCCCGCGACAGCTTCTCGCGCGCCGCGGCCATCGCGAGCGAGTCGGGGCTGGAGATCCTGGCAGCGAAGGCACTCCACAACGAGGCGTACGCCGACTTCCTGGCTGGCCAGATCCCGCGAGCGCTCGCCCTCATGGACGAGGCCGAAGCGATGTTCGGTGACGAGAACCTCGCTGTGTCCAGCCTGGATCGGGCCCGGGTGCTTCGAGAGGCGGGTCTCATCCGAGATGCAGAAGCGCTGCTCGCTCGCGCCGCGGAGCAGATGGCCCGTGGCCGCCTCCTGCAAGACCTCGGCGAGACCGCGCTGGTCCAGGCAGAGTGCGCGCTCCTGCGCGGAAACGCCAAGCAAGCAAGGGCATTCACGCTGTCCGCGTTGCGCCGGTTCACCCGCCGTGACAACCAGCGCTGGCAGCGCAACGCCGAGCTGATGCTGCTACGTTGCGACCGCCGGCTCGCCGACGAGAAAGGCTCGGTCGCCCGGCGTCGCGCACTGCTCGCCCTGGCCGAGCGAGCGGATCGGCTCGCCGGCGTCTGCGAGGCCGAGGAGCGCGCCGACCTCGCCCGGGAGGCCCGGCTGATCCAGGCCGGCGCGCTGTTGCGGGCCGGGCAGGAAGCCCCGTCGTCGCCCCCGGTGCAGGCAGGAGACCCGATGCGCATCCGGCTGCACACCAGGGAGGTCAAGGCACTGGCCGCCATGAACGCCGGCGACCGGGCCAGGGCTCGCACGGAGGTGCGCCGGGGGTTAGCCGAGCTGGGCTCTTACCAGAACCGCTTCGGCTCCCTCGACCTGCGCACCGCGGCTGCGGTCCACGGCGGCGCGCTCGCCCGGCTGCACCTGGAGATCGCGCTGGACGACGGCCGCCCCGGTGCGGTGTTCAACGCGATCGAGGAGGTGCGCGCGGTCTCGACCCGGCTCCCCTCGGTACGCCCGCCCAGCGACGAGCGCACCGCCAGCCTGCTCAGCGAGCTCCGCCAGGTGCAGGAGGAGGAGCGCGCCCTGCAAGGCGAGTCCGCCTCCGCGGTGGAGAGTCGGCGGCTGCGGCAGCGCGCGGTCGACCTGCAAGACCAGATCCGCGCGCGGGCCTGGGAGCTCGAAGGCGAGCAAGGCGGCTCCGGCAGGGGCGCCACCGTCGGCGACGTACGCCGCGGCCTGGGGACGCAGCCGTGCGGCGACGGCGCCTTCGTCTCGTACGCCCGGCATCAGGGGGAGTGGCTCGCGGTGCTGGCGACGCCCCGGCGGACGACGTTGCATCGCCTTGGCGAAGTTGCTCGGGTCGATGGGCTTGTGCAACGTGCACGCGCCGACCTCGACGCGCTGTCGATGCCCGCTCTCCCGCCGCCGCTGGTGACCGCGGTGCGATCCTCGCTGGACACGACGCTGGAGCAGCTCGACCAGATCCTGCTCACGCCGCTGGGCCGGCTCGACCTACCGCTGGCGATCTGCGTCTCGGGGATGCTCACCGTGCTGCCCTGGTCGATGCTGCCCTCCCGCGTCGGCCATCCGGTGGTCGTCACGCCGTCGGCGACCTCCTGGCTGCGCTCGGCAGGTGAATCGCGTCCGGCCGACGCGGTCGTGGTCGCGCTGGCGGGGCCTGGGCTGTTCGGAGCGGCCGATGAGGCAGTCGGAGTCGCCGCCACCTGGAAGCACAGCCGTGCGATCACCGGCGAGGCCGCCACCATCGCGGCCGCGAGAGAAGCCCTGGCCGGTGCCGACCTGGTGCACTTCGCCGCGCACGGGCACCACCAGCAGGAGAGCCCGCTGTTCAGCTCGCTGCGGCTGGCTGACGGGGACCTGTTCGCCTACGAGCTCGACGCCGAGTCCCGCATCGCCCCGTGCGTGGCGCTGTCCGCCTGCGAGGCCGGGCTGACGACCGTACGCCCCGGTGACGAGGCTCTCGGACTGACCAGCGTGCTGCTCCAGCTGGGCACGAGATCGGTCCTGGCGGGCATCGCCAAAGTGCGCGACGACGTCGCGGCGGCCGTCATGCTGGAAGCACATCGACAACTATCGGCTGGTATCGATACGGCCACGTCACTGGCGCAAGCGCAGGTTGCATGCGCACAATGGGGCGTACCTGCGCCCTTCGTCTGTTTCGGTGCCGCCTGGTAGCGGCTGTGGCGCGCCCTCGAAGATTTTGCAGGAGTATGCAGTGCAAAATCTTGACCCCTCTTTTGTGTAGATCAGTCCCTTTCGGTCGGTAAGACTAGTGTCCAAGAACGGTTCGACCCAGCGAATCGGTCAGGTGAAAGAGGGACCGCCATGAAGAACAACACTCGCAGCTCCGCCGTCAAGATCGTCGGCGCCGTCATCACGGGTCTGCTCGCTTTCGGGCTCACCTCTGGGCCGGCGAACGCTGTAGTGACCAAGGCCCCCTCGACCTCCCTCGATGCTCGCCGCGACACCGGTTGGTGATCCTGGCGATCTCCACAACTCAATAGACACAGGCAAAACGACGCCCTCGGGCGTGCCCCCCAACGATTTGCCTGTCGCAGTTTGAGACGGGACCGACTCGGCTATCCCCCCAAGCACTCGGTCCGGCAGCCTTTCCCCCCGGCCGTCTCGACGAGACGAGGGCAGCGTGCCGCAAGGGCGCTGCCCTCGCTTGTTTCCGCCCACCCCGGCTGCGGAATCAGGGGACTCCACCGGCGGCGTCCGGGCGGTCGTTTCTCGGGGTCGACCGCTCGGACGGCCCGCCTCCGCCGTGTCCCCTTGCAGGTTCCTGCAGGACGATAGCGGTGTCAGAAGGGTCCTCCGGGCCAAATGGTCTAGTCCACCGTGGAGGAGTCAGCCTTCCAGCGGATCCATGACCTCGGTACACGGGCGATCCTCGGTCCCCGATCCGTGCACGTCGCGGGCCATTGCCCAGCCGAGCTGGAAGCGGGTCTGCACGCCGTACTCCTCTTTGAGGGTGGCGATGTAGCCGGCGTAGGTGCGGGTGCTGATGCCGAGTCGTTTCGCGCTCGCTACGTCGCTGTGCCCCTCGACGAGCAGCCGCATCGTCATCGCGCGGACATCGGCGGCGATGGTGTGCTCGACCGTGTCGCCCTTGAGCGTGAAGGACATGCCGCGCTCCCAGGAGCGCTCGAAGATGTCGACCAGGTAGCCGACGATGGACTTGTCGTAGATGGCGATCGCCACGGTGTGGTCCTCGCTGGCGGGAATCACCGCGAGTTTGCGGTCGAAGACGAACAGCCGGCGGAAGAACTCGTCGAGCGTGCGTACCTCGGCGCCACGCTTGATCATCTCGGCGACGTACTCCCGCGTAGCAGGGCCGTGCCGCGACGAGTGCTGGTAGAGCGTGCGCATGCGCACCCCGCGGTCGAGGGCTTGCATATCGCGGTCCTCCGCGCGCGAGAGCTGGCTGGTCGGCCGCTTGCCGTACGGCTGAGCGGTGAGCAACTCGACGCGGCAGTCCGCGGTGGCAGTGGTGAGGAAGGCGTTGATCTTGTCCACGCCGTGGATCTCGGTGACCGGGCTGACCGTCGCCTGCGGCGAGGCTCGGAAGGTCTGCCCGAGCGCGTGGAACGCCTCCGACCACTGAGCCGACTCCATCAGCAGGTTGTTGCCCTGGGTGGCCAGCGGTACGACGACGGCCGACTGCACGGCGGCAGGGTCGACCGGGTGGTAGCGCCGCGCCGCCTCGTCGAGCCAGACCAGCCCCAGGTCCGCGAGCAGCGCCAAGGCCTGGCCGAGCTCGCTGTCGGAGGCATACCGGGGGTCGTCGGCAGCGATGTACCCGTGTGCAACGGCTTTTGAGTAGATCTCCGCGCCGAGCGTGTCCAGGAGAAGCCGATGCTCGGAGTCGTAGCCCATGACCGCCCCTCGCTCTCGTACGAAATCGCTACGACCTCAGCCTAGGCGCAGGTCCACAGAAGGCGATATGCGGACACATCCGATATTCGAGACAAACTCGGGGCGCCTCGGCTACCCGGCGCCTTGAGCGATCCAATAGCCGGGACAGCGGTCGGGTTTGTACCGTTCGAGACCACCGCAACACCACCCGGGCACCGTCGCCCAGCCTTCACGTCCAGGATCCGCCTCCGGCGGGCAGTCAACGTATGAGGAACGATTCCGATGGTCGACGCAACCGCGGCCCTTGACGCTGCAGATCTCACCAACCCCCATGTCCGCGAGTACGTCCAGCACTGGGCGGACATCACGACTCCCGACCGCATCGAGGTCGTGAGCGCAGCGGACGATGCCCGGCTGATCGCCGAGGGCCTCGCCTCCGGTGAGATCCTCCCGGCCGGTGAGGGGCGCTACTACTCGCGCAGCTACTACAAGGACACCGCCCGCTCCGAGGAGCGCACGATCGTCGCCACCGCCGACCCCGCGCACAAGGGCGTCTACAACAACTGGCGCGACTCGGCGGAGATGAAGCCGCTGCTGACCGGCTTGATGACCGGCGCTTCGGCCGGCAAGACCATGTACGTCATCCCCTACCTGATGGCCCCGCCCGGATCGCCGGTTGCGCCGTACGCCGTAGGTGTCGAGCTGACCGACAGCCTTACCGTCGTGCTGCACATGATCCGGATGGCCCGCGTCGGCGCGGAGTTCGTCAACGACCTCGCCGACCCCAACCTGTTCGTCCGCGCCGTGCACGTCACCGGTGACCTGGAGAACCTCGGCCAGGGCACACCCGACGACAAGCGCTACTTCGTCACCGTCGCCGACGAGCGGACCATCTTGCACTTCGGCTCCTCCTACGGCGGCAACGCGTTGCTCGGCAAGATCGCCCACGGCCTGCGGCTCGCCGCCTTCGACGGCTGGGCATCGGGCAAGTTCCTCGCCGAGCAGTTCATGCTGCTGGGCATCCTGGACAAGGAGACCGGCCGCAAGTACCACGTCTGCGGTGGTTTCCCGAGCGCCTCGGGCAAGACGAACCTCGCGATGACGCTCGCGCCCGACGCGCTGGGCGACCGCTACCACGTGTCGTTCTACGGCGACGACATCGCCTGGCTGTGGGTCGGCGACGACGGCAAGCTCTACGGCATGAATCCCGAATTCGGGGTCTTCGGCGTCGCCAAGGACACCAACGAGCTCACCAACCCGACCGCCCTGGAGTCGATCGCTCCGGGATCGGGCGCGCTGTTCACCAACGTGGCCTACAACGAGTTGACCCACGAGGTCTGGTGGGAGGGGCGCACCGACGAGCCGCCGGCCGACCTCGACGGCTGGCTGGACTGGAAGGGCCAGCGGATCGCGGAGCGTACGCCGGAGCAGGCGAACGACCCCTGGGCACACCCCAACAGCCGCTTCACCACGAACCTGTCCAAGGTCCCCAATGTCGCCGACGACTTCGAGGACCCGGCCGGCGTCGCGATCGACGCGATCATCTTCGGCGGGCGTACCCGCGACCGTGAGCCGCTCGTACGCGCGATCAACGACTTGGCCGAGGGCGTGTACGACGGCCTCACCCTGGGCGCCGAGGCTACGTTCGCTGCCGAGGGTGTCGACGGGCAGTTGCGCTACGACCCGATGTCGATGCGACCGTTCATGTCCTACCCCGAGGGCGACTACGCCGCGCACTGGCTCAAGATCGTCGGCGACGCCACCGAGCAGCCGATCTTCGCGCACGTGAACTGGTTCCAGCGTGACGCCGAGGACGGTCACTTCCTGTGGCCCGGCTACCGGGAGAACCTGCGCGCGCTGTTGTGGCTGGCGCAGTTGAAGAACGGCGAGGTCAAGGGCGAGCAGACCGCTGTCGGCATCCTGCCGACCCGCGAGGAGCTGGATCTCACCGGGCTCGACCTCCCCGAGGCCGACCTCGAGCGGATCCTCACCATCGACAAGGCCCGCTGGCAGCAGGAGCTCGAGCACCGCACCGAGCACCTCGCCCAGTTCGACCGCCTCCCCGAAGCGATCCTCGAGGCTCACCGCCGCGTCCAAGCCGACCTCGACGAGAGCTGACCCGCCCGCGCGGACCCGCAGGAGGCGAATTCGTGCTGAGGTACGAACTTCGCTAGACTCTGCGGGTCCCCGCGAGGGGCAAGCGCCCGTAGCTCAACGGATAGAGCATCTGACTACGGATCAGAAGGTTTGGGGTTCGAATCCCTACGGGCGCGCAACTGCGACTCGAGAACGCAGTATCCGATGTCGACGGTCGCGATCTTCTCGATGAGTCCGACGACCAGGGGTTGACGCGGCGGCCGGGAGAAGGCTGGCGCAGCCGGGAACGCGTTGCGCGCTGGGTTCGCAGCCGCGTGCTATGCGGTTAGACGATCGCGCCGGCCGGCTTCCAGGCTTCCACGGATGTGTCGGAACCTCCTCCTAGTGTGCGCGCCATGAGCTTGGCACACCTCCGGCAGGCGTACCACGGCGTGGTACGCTGATGGCACATGAGATTCGCTGGACCGAAGAGTCCGAGAAGCACATTGCGCGACACGGCGTTGATCCAGCCGAGGTGGAGGAGGCCGCCTACACCCGGCCTCGCTTCACCAGGCCGGGTCGGGAAGGGACGCGGTTGGTGTTCGGAACGACAAGTGCCGGGCGTTACTTGTTCGCCGTGTTGGCGCAAGCGGCGGACGGGTTGGACTACCGCGTAACAGCACGCGATATGACAGACGGTGAGCGCAGACTGTTTCGGCGCAAGTCACAGTGAGGACGGACGCGATGAAGGACCTGGAGCACCTCCGCGACTACTACGACTCAACCGATCAGTCCGCCAGGCTCGAAGACGCGACTCTTGAGACCGAGCCGGTCGAGGAGCTCTTGGTGTCGACTTCGATCCGGCTGTCGAAGAAGACCCTCGACCAGGTCCGTGCATTGGCCAAGGAGGCTCGCGTTCCTGCGACAACATTGATGCGCGAGTGGATTGAGGCACGAGTCGCCGACGACTCGGGAGGTTTGGTCGTCTCCGTGACCGAGCTGGAGCGGTTCATCTCGACCAGCGCGCACCGCGCTTCGTAGCGCTGGGACTCAGCGCCGCTTGTCGTTACGAAGCCCCGTCGTCGACTCCGTCCCCGAGCGGGGATCGCATGCAACCGAGTCCGGTCGGTTAGCGTCGTAGTGGTGACGGACTTCTCGTCCGCGACCACTGCATGCGAAGGAGCATGATGCTGCACAGCCGTTGAGTACGCCGGGCTACAGTGCCGCCCCGGGGTTGAGGATGCCTTCGGGGTCGAGGGCTTGTTTGATCCGGAGGTTGAGGGCGAGTGCCTCCGGGCTGAGGTAGTCCCCGAGCCAGGGTTTCTTCAGCCGCCCGACGCCGTGCTCGCCGGTGATGGTGCCGCCGAGCGCGATGGCTAGTCGCATGACGTCGTCGTAGGCGGACTGAGCCCGTTTGCCGACCTCGGGATCGGTTGGGTCGGTGATGATCAGCGGGTGGGTGTTGCCGTCGCCCGCGTGCGCGACGACCGCGATGACGACGTCGCGTTCGTGCGCGATGGCCTCGATACCGCGTACGAGAGCCCCGAGTTGGGGGAGGGGGACGCCGACGTCCTCCAGCAGCAGGGGCCCGAGCCGCTCGACGGCGGTGATCACCATGCGGCGGGCCACCACGAACGCCTCGCCCTCGTCGGGGTCGTCGGTGTGCACGACCTCGGTGGCCTGGTGGCTGGTGCAGATCTGCTCGATCTCGGCGACCTCGGCGGCGGCGTGGCTGCCGGGCTCGTCGGACTGGACGACCAGCATCGCCTCGGCGGTGCGGTCCAGGCCCATCTTGGTGAGGTCCTCGACGGCGTTGATCGAGACGCGGTCCATGAACTCGAGCATCGAGGGACGCATGCGGCGGCTGACCTCCAGCACCGTGGCGATGGCGTCGTCGAGCGATGCGAACGTGGCGACCAGGGTGGCGGGGGGCTTCTGCGCGGGGATCAGCTTCAGCACGACTTTCGTGATGATGCCGAGCGTTCCTTCGCTGCCCACGAAGAGCTTGGTCAGCGACAGCCCGGCGACGTCCTTCAGGCGTGGCCCGCCGAGCTCGACTGCGGTGCCGTCCGCGAGGACGACTGTCAGGCCGAGCACGTAGTCGGTGGTGACGCCGTATTTCACACAGCACAGGCCGCCGGCGTTGGTGGCGATGTTGCCGCCGATGCTGCAGATCTCGAACGAGGACGGGTCGGGTGGATACCAGAGTCCGTGCGCCGCAGCCGCTGCCTTGACGTCCGCGTTCAGCAATCCGGGCTCGACGCAGGCGGTGCGGGTGTCCGGGTCGATCTCGATCGCGCGCATCCGCTCGGTGGAGATGACGATGCAGCCGTCCAGCGCCGAGGCCCCACCGGACAGGCCTGTCCCGGCGCCGCGGGGAACGACCGCGATGCCATGAGCGGCGGCGAAGCGGACCGCTGCCTGCACATCGGCGGTTGACTCTGCTCGGACGACCGCCAGCGGCATTCCCGCATCGGGATCGTTGGCGCGGTCCCAGCGATAGCCGGCCATCCGATCGGGGTCGAGGAGCACACGGTCGTCGTCGAGCTCGGCGATCAGTGGGGCGAGGTCGGTGCTCATGGTCGCCGAGCCTAGCCCGGCGCCACCTCGCCACCGGGGCCGTCATCGAGCCGGAGAGCCGGTGTTCTGCCATTCCGCGCGCAGGATCGAGTAGAGGTAGCCGTCCCGATAGGCGCCGTCGCGCCACTGGGCGCCGCGGGTGATTCCTTCACGGGTGAAGCCGGCCTTCTCCAACGCGCGCTGCTCGGCGAGGTTCTCGACATCGGTGTGGGCCTCGACTCGGTTGGTCGTCGTGTGCCGGAAAAACAGGTCGGCGAGTTGGCGCTGTGCCTCGGTGCCTAGGCCCCTTCCTCGCGCGCGAACGCCGAGCCAGATGCCGATCATCGGGTTGCGTGATTGCTCGTTCGGTCCCCACTGTTGCCAACGCCAGCCAAGGCTGCCGAGCAGGGCGTCATGCTCGTCGGTGATCGCGAAGCCGCCTGACCCGTTGAGATCCGGCGGCGGGACTTCCTCGTGCGATGGTCTCGGACCGAAGTCATCGAAGGGCGAGTCGCCACCGCTCAACAGCGGCAGGTCAGCCCCGGTCAGCGTACGAAGGACTACGGTCACCGGTCCAACCTATCGGCGGTTAGCCGACTTGTACCTCGTGGCCCAGGCGGTGGGTGCCGTGTTGGTCGACTTGGGTCCAGTAGCCGGTGGGGGTGCGCCAGAGCTCGGTGCCGTCTTCGTGGGTGAGGTGGCGCCAGTCGCCGTGGGTCTTGATCCGGTGGTGACTCCTGCCGAGGGGGGTGAGGTTGCCGGGCCGGGTCTGCCCGGCTTCGCCGCCGTCGGCTGGTGGCCGGTAGGGCTGGATGTGGTCGATGTCGGCGCGGCGGGAGGGCAGGGTGCCGTAGGGGAAGGTCTCGAACCCGCGACGCAGCATGATCTGTTCGCGGATCCGGTCGGGCACTTCGTAGGCGTCTACGGACCGCTGGTCCGCTAGGTCCAGGACGGGTTTGATGGTGACCCGGCAGTGCCCGAGGAACTGCTGGGCCTGACCGACGGTGATCGGGCCGCCCGGGACGGGTCCGGCGCGTTCCATCCGGACCACACTGCCCCGGGTCCCCCGGGTGAGCGGGTCCCAGCCCGGCGGGTACCCGGCGTCGGGGTTCTCGCGGACGAAGTCCCGGTGGGAGATGTGCAGATACACGGTCGCGGCGGGCCGGAGCAGGTCCAGATCACCGGCTACGGCGCGGAGTACGACTTCGGCGATGGCCTGGTTCAGCCCCGGGTCGTTGGTTTGCCCGCTGGAGACGTCGGGGGCGGGTGCTTCGGCGGGGTCGCCGTCGGGGTAGACCGGGACACCCTCGCCGAACCGTTCACTGGCGGCCAGCAACACCACCGCTGCGGCTGGGTTGGCCAGAATGACCAACGCCTTGGCTCGACGCACGTCCAGAGAGTCTTGGTCGCCGCGAGCACCCAGGATCTGCGCGATCCGGGTGATCACCGCCATCAGGTACACCAGCTGCCCCGCCTCGACCCGCGCGGTCAACGTGGCGATGCCGTGGTCGTTGGCACGCCCGGCCTGCACGAACCTCGCCCGAGCGGCATCGTCGGCGCGCTGCTGGGCGGTCGGCGGGTCGGCGTCGATGATCGCGGCCTCCACCAACGGCAGATACCGGCCTATCGGCAGGGTGTGGGCATACGCCGCGGTCGCGGCATCCACCGCGAGGGCGCAACGCCGGGACAGGTGGGCGCACATCCGGGCGGTCTTCGACCCCGCCCACGAGGGGACCCGGCCAGCCAGGATCTCAGCCCACAAGAGCGGGTGCCGGTGCCGCAGGTTGACCGCATCGGCCATTACCCAGCGCGCCGAGGCCGTGCTGACTCCCAGCAGCACGCCCAACTCCGCGGCAGCGAACTCGTGCACCGCGGGCGTACCGTCGCCGCCTGCCTCGACCGAGGTGGCGCGACCCGCGTACCCCGGCCCGGGTCCTTCCTCAGGAGAGGGATGGAGATCCACCCAATGCGCCACTAGCACCAGCTTGCGGGCCTCGGCCTCCAGCACGTCATCGCGCGCCCGAGTCAGCTCCCGGGCACACGAGTCCGCGTCGTCGAGCGAACATGGCAACGCCCGCAACCGGGCCCCGACCTCGGTCGAGAGCCCTGCACACATCGCGTTCACCATCACCCCATCGTACTCGAACATATGTTCGAGTACAAGGTCTTGTTCCCCGGATTGCGCCTGTTATGTCGCAGGACATCGGTGACAGTTCTGCATCAAGACATCGGTGACACGTCGGGAGCATCTGGTGGTGAACACTGGCGGCTAGTGTCGGTGCCGTCTGCACCCATCCGCTCTGGAGGCCGTTCGAGGTGCCATCCCAAGAGCAGATCAACGCGGCCCGGGTCGAACCCGACAATTGGCCCTCTGTGTCCGTGAAGGTCGTTGCTCCAGATCCCTCTTGGTCGGAGTCCTATCTGGTCGCGCGCGACCGGATCCGCGCGGCTCTCGGCGACCGGGTTCTCGCCGTCGAGCACATCGGATCGACCGCCGTTCCCGGCCTGTGGGCCAAGCCGGTGATCGACATCGACCTCACGGTCGCCGACTCCGGCGACGAAGGTGCCTGGCTTCCCTACCTCGAGACCGCGCCGCGTATGCCGCGACCAAGCGCGAACTGGCGGCGCGCGGCTTCAGCGACGGAATACTCTACAACAACGCCAAGGCTGCCTTCGTCTACGACCTCTACGAGAAGATCTTCGCCGAGTATCCGGACCACGGCCACGACCGGCATTCACGGCCGGACAACACGCCCGAGACTTGAGTCGCACCTCGTCCCCGGTCCGTGAGTGTGCGGGAGCAGGCGTACGTCAGCGGTGTGGCCGGGATGCCGGAGCTTGGCATCGCAGGTGTCAAGCGGGGCATCCAGCGCCTCGGCCAACGCGACGTAGCAGGCGTCGTAGCTGGTGAGCTGGTGGCGCAGGGCCCAGACTCGATCGGCCAGCGGCGACACCTCGTAGCGGGCGATCGTCAAGGAGAAGTAGTTGTTGCGCGCTTCCTCCGCGGTGGCCTCGTCGAGCTTCCCTCCGAGCAACAGGCCGCGCAGTGCCGACAAGACCTCGACGTCGAGCAGGTGGGGTGCGCACACGTCGCCTGCCAGTGCTTCGAGCAACTCGTCGTCGGCATCGCGGCCGACCAGCGCCTCGATCATGGCCGAGGCATCGATGACGATCACGGGGGACGATCAACGACGGCCGGCCGCGACCGCGGCGACGATCTCGTCGGTCGTCGGCCCGGCCGAACGGTCTCGTGCCTTGAGCCTGGCCGCGACCTCCTCGTTCGTCGGGCGCGCAGCGATCTTGGCCAACTCGGCGCCGACGTACGCAGACAGCGACTTGCCCTCGGCCGCGGCCCGGTCCTTGAGCGCCGTGGCGACATCCTCCGCCACGTCCCGGATATAGAGCGTTGCCATGGTCTGATGCTAGCACTTTGCTTGCAAACAGGGCGAGGCTCAATCCGTGACCTGGGCACGCACCTCGTGCGCAGCGCGGTCGAGGTGGTGGAGGAACGCTTGTGTGGTCGGGCTTGCGGTGCGGCCGAGGGCCTCGGTGATGCCGACCGAGGTGCCGAAGGACGGGAGCGGGGTCGGCAGCAGCGTGAGTTGGCTGTCGTCGGTCGTGATCAGCTCGGGCAATGCCGCGATCGCGTCGGAATGCATCAACAGGTGCCGGGTCGTCAGGTAGGACATGCACTCGACCCGGTTCGCGGGCAGTCGACTGCCCGCGTGCAGGAAAGCGGCTTCGAGCTCGCGGCGCAGCCCGGTCTCGGCGACCGGCATCACCCAGGGGTACGCCGTCAGCTCGGCCAGCGGGAGCGGCGGGTCGGCCGCGGCTGGGTGGCCGACGCGCGCGATGAGTCGCACCGGCTCCTGGTAGAGGGTGCGCTGCCGGAGCCGGCTGGTGTCGTCGAGCGGTGTCAGCCGGCCGACGACGAGGTTCAGCTCGCCCGCGAGCAGCTCGTTGACCAGCGATTCCGGCGTACCCTCCCGCACGATCACGGTGACCTTCGGGTGCTTGCGCTTGAGCCGCTCGATCGCCATCGGCAACAGCCGGTTCGAGCCGAACAGATAGGTCCCGACCGTCACGGTGCCGGTGGTCGCGTCGGCGAGCTCGGTCAGGTGGTCGGCGGCCAGCCGCAGCTCGGCCAGCACCGTGCGGGCATGGCTGATGAACGCCGTCCCGTACGCGGTCGGCGTGGTGCCGTGGCGGCCTCGCTCGAAGAGGGGCACGCCGACGATCGTCTCGACCTCCTGCAGGGCCCGGGTCATCACCGGCTGGGTCACCCGTAAGCGCTCGGCGGCGCCGACGACACTGCCGGCAGCCGCGAGCGTGTCCAGGTACACGAGATGCCGGATCTTCAGGCGGCCGTCGAGAAGCTGAGGGTGATCCACAGTCATCAAGATATGCCTGAATGGACATGAGAATCAGGCAAAGAGGCATTGGCAGTGCATGACAAGATCGCACCAGACTAGGGGCGTGAGCCTCAGTACATCCCCCTCCAGCGACACGAGTGTCGCCGAGACCGACCATCGCACGGACGACCCGAAGCTGCTGCGGAGCTTCGTCGCCGGCAGTTACGTCGACTCCAGCCGGGCCGCTTGGGACAACCTGAACCCCGTGGACGGCAGCATCGCCAACCGTGTCCAGGAGGCCGATGCGGACGTGGTCGATCGGGCTGTCTCAGCCGCGCGGGCAGCGTTGGCGGGTCCGTGGGGCTCGACGACGGTCCAGGAGCGTACGCGGCTGATGCGCAAGGTCGCCGACCGGATCGAGGAGCGGTTCGAGGAGTTCGTGCTCGCCGAGAGCAACGACACCGGAAAGCCGCTGCAACTGGCTCGCGAGCTCGACGTCTTCCGGGCAGTCGCGAACTTCCGGTCCTTCGCCGACACCGTCGGCGCCGCGGGCCTGACCTCGTTCCTCACCGAGTTGCCTGCCGGTCGCAAGGCACTGAACTACGCGGTCCGCAACCCGCTCGGAGTCGTGGCGATCATCGTGCCCTGGAACCTGCCGCTGCTGCTGCTGACCTGGAAGGTCGCCCCGGCGCTGGCCTGCGGCAACACCGTCGTGGTCAAGCCGAGCGAGGACACCCCGACCACCGCGACGCTGCTGGCCGAAGCACTCGCCGAGGCAGGCGTACCCGACGGCGTCTACAACGTCGTACACGGCTTCGGTCCCGACTCCGCCGGCCAGTACCTCACCGAGCACCCGGGCATCGACGGCGTGACCTTCACCGGCTCGTCGGCCACCGGCGTACACATCATGAAGACGGTCGCGCCGCGGGTGAAGCCGGTCTCCTTCGAGCTCGGCGGCAAGAACGCCGCGATCGTCTTCGCCGACACCGACCTGGAGGCAACTCTTGACGGCCTCACCCGGTCGGTGTTCGCCAACACCGGCCAGGTCTGCCTGTGCACCGAGCGCGTGTACGTCGAGCGCGCGATCTTCGACGACGTCGCCCAGGGACTCGTGGAACGCGCCCGCAACCTCAAGCTCGGCCGACCCGACGACCCCGCCACCACGACCGGCCCGCTGATCTCCGCCAAGCACCGGGACAAGGTGCTCTCCTATGTACGCATCGCGGAGGAGGAAGGCGCCGAGACCCTGATCGGCGGCGCCGTGCCCGTCCTCGGTGACGGGCTCGACGGCGGCTCCTGGTTCGCGCCGACGCTGTGGACCGGCCTCACCAACGAGAACCGCACGCTGCGCGAGGAGATCTTCGGACCCGTCGCCGCGCTCGCACCGTTCGACACCGAGGAGGAAGCCATCCGGCTCGCCAACGACACCGACTACGGTCTGGCCGCCGCCACCTGGACGACCGACCTGGCCAAGGCGCACCGCGTCGCCCAGCAGATGAAGGTCGGCATGTCCTGGGTCAACACCTGGTTCCTGCGCGACCTGCGCTCGCCGTTCGGGGGCGTGGGTCTGTCCGGCATCGGCCGGGAGGGCGGCGAGCACTCGCTGGACTTCTACACCGAGACCACGAACGTGTGCGTGCAGCTGTGACCGGCGCCAACGTCGGCCCCGTCAACCTCACCCCCGACATCCCCGGGCTCGCTGCCTACCTCGATGCCGCCCAGCAGGGCCGGTACGAGATCGACCAGCTCGGCGAGCTCTCGATGGAAGCGGCGTACGAGGTCCAGCGTGAGCTGGTCGGCCTGCGGCTCGCGCGGGGCGAGCGCGTGGTCGGCAGCAAGCTCGGCCTGACCAGCAAGGCCAAGTGGGAACAGATGGGTGTCAACGAGGTCATCGCCGGTGTGCTCACCGACGAGATGGCCATCGCCGACGAGTTCGACCTCTCGAGGTTCATCCACCCCAAGGCCGAGCCCGAGGTGGCCTTCCGGCTCGCGGCCGACCTCGACCCCGCCGACGCGAACGCCGACATCGTGGCCGCGATCGACGCGGTCGCCCCGGCGCTGGAGATCATCGACTCGCGCTACCGCGACTTCAAGTTCACCGTCACCGACGTGATTGCCGACAACACCTCGGCCGCCGGCTACGTGATCGGCCCGTGGAGCCCACTGCCCGCCGACCACACCGAGCTGGACGACCTCGCAGTTGAACTCGTCCTCGACGGTGACGTCGTGCAGAAGGGATCGACCGCCGACATCCTCGGCAGCCCGACCGACGCCCTGCGCGCCTTGGTGCCCCTCGCCGCCAGGCACCGAATCGCCTTGCGTGCCGGCGATGTCGTCCTGGCCGGCGCCGCGACCGCCGCCGTACTCCTCGGCGAGCAGCAGGTCGAAGCCCGCGTTGCCGGCCTCGGCAGGGTCTCCACCAGGGGGCGTCGTGGCTGACGCACCCACCACCGGATCGGCGCATCTGGTCGAGGGCAAGGCAACGCCGCGCGGCCGGTTCCCGCACGCCCGCCGGGCCGGGGACTACGTCTACGTCTCGGGTACGTCCTCCCGCCGGCCCGACAACACCTTCGCCGGCGCGTCGGTCGACGAGATGGGCACCACCACGCTCGACATCCGCGAGCAGACCCGCGCGGTCGTCGAGAACATCGCCGACATCCTCGCCGATGCCGGCGGCACGCTGGCCGATCTCGTCTCCGCGACGACCTATCTGGTGAACATGAACGACTTCGGCTGCTACAACGAGGTCTGGGCCGAGTTCTTCGACGAATCCGGACCGGCGCGTACGACCGTGGCCGTGCACCAGCTGCCGCACCCGCTCCTGCTCATCGAGATCCAGGCCGTCGCCTACCTACCTGTCACTTCCCAACCTGCTACAGAGGAGCCGTCATGACCGTGATGCAGCCGATCAACTTCGCGAAGTGGATCGAGGACAACCAGCACCTGCTCAAGCCCCCGGTGGGCAACAAGTGCATGGCCGAAGGGGACGACTTCATCGTGATGATCGTCGGCGGCCCCAACGACCGCACCGACTTCCACGTCGATCCGTACGAGGAGTGGTTCTACCAGATCAAGGGCAACATGCACGTCAACGTGCATGTTGACGGCAAGGTGCAGCGCATCGACATCCGTGAGGGCGAGACCTGGCTGCTGCCGCGTAACACTCCGCACTCGCCGATCCGTCCCGAGGCCGGTTCGATCGGGCTGGTGATGGAGCGCATCCGTGAGCCCGGGACGTTGGAGAAGTTCCAGTGGTACTGCCTCGACTGCGACACGCTCGTCCACGAGGTCGAGCTCCAGGTCACCGACATCGTGGTCGACCTGCCCCCGGTCTTCCAGGCCTTCTACGACAGCGTCGAGGCGCGCACCTGCCCCAACTGCGGTGCTGTGCACCCCGGCAAGGGCTGAGCATGCCGGACGCGATTGACGTTCACTCGCACTACGTTCCGAAGGGCTGGCCGGACTTGGGGCCAGGCCGGCCGTGGCTACGAGTCGACAGCGAACGCGACGCGATGATCATGCTCGGCGATTCGGAGTTCCGGCGGATCGGTGCGGACTGCTGGGACGCCGAAGTTCGCATCGCCGACATGGACGCCGACGAGGTCGCTGTGCAGGTCGTCTCGCCGACCCCGGTCTTCTTCGCCTACGACGCCGAGACCGACGAAGCCACGAAGGTCGCACGGATCATGAACGACCTCGCGTTGGAGATCTGCGCGCCTGCCGCGGGTCGGCTGCTGCCGATGGCTCAGGTGCCGTTACAGGACGCCGACGCCGCGTGCGCCGAGCTCGAGCGTTGTCTGGCCAACGGGCACGTCGGCGTCGAGATCGGCAACCACGTCGGCGACCGGGACCTCGACGACGAGGGCGTGGTGACCTTCCTCCAGCACGCCGCGTCGCTGGGCGCGCCGGTCTTCGTACACCCTTGGGACCTGCCCACCGGGCCACGCCTCGAACGCTGGATGGCCCAATGGCTGACCGGGATGCCTGCCGAGACACACCTTTCGATCCTCGCGCTGATCCTCGGCGGCGTCTTCGACCGCGTGGACGAGAGCTTGAGGATCTGCTTCGCCCACGGCGGCGGCTCGTTCGCGTTCTGGCTGGGCCGGGTGACCAACGCCTGGCACAAACGACACGACGTGATCGGCACATCGGAGCTCCCCCCCGACAGCTACCTGGATCGCTTCTACGTCGACTCGGTCGTCTTCGACGAGCGTGCCTTACGGCTGCTGGTCGACACCATCGGCACCAGCCGGGTCGTGGTCGGCAGCGACTACCCCTATCCGCTCGGCGAACGCCCGGCGGGCCAGGTGGTCCGCAAGGCCGACTTCCTCGACGAGCCGGCCCGCCAGCGAGTCCTGGCGGGCAACGCTCGCGAGTTCCTCAACCTGACCACCCTGTAGAGCCTGGAGCCACATGACCATCGACGAGAGCCGCGCGCTCGCCCTGGATGCGAGCGACCCGCTACGTACCCGCCGCGACGAGTTCCACCTCCCGCCGTACGGCGATGGCGAGGCGGCCTACTTCGCCGGCAACTCCCTCGGTCTGCAACCCAAGGCCCTGGCCGGCTTCCTGGGTACGGAGCTGGACGACTGGGCGCGGCTCGGGGTCGAGGGTCACCTCGAGGCGACCCGTCCCTGGATGCCCTACCACTCCCTGCTGCGCGAGCCGGCCGCTCGCCTCGTCGGCGCGAAGCCGGAGGAGGTCGTGGTGATGAACTCCCTGACCGTCAACCTGCACCTGATGATGGTCAGCTTCTACCGACCGACGCCCGCGCGGTTCCAGATCGTGATCGAGGACTCCGCGTTCCCGTCCGACTCGTACGCCGTGCGCAGCCAGACCGCGCTGCACGGCTTCGACCCCGACGCCGCGGTGGTACGCCTGACCCCGCGCGAGGGTGAGTCGAGTCTGCGCAGCGAGGATGTCGTCGACTATCTCGCCGAGCACGGCGACACCGTCGCACTCGTACTCCTCGGTGGCGTCAACTACTACAGCGGCGAACTCCTCGACATCGCATCGATCACCGCCGCCGCCCACGCGGCCGGTGCGGTCGCGGCCTGGGACCTCGCGCACGCCGCCGGCAACGTGGAGCTGAAGCTGCACGACTGGGACGTCGACTGGGCCGCGTGGTGCTCCTACAAGTACCTCAACTCCGGCCCGGGCTCCCTCGCCGGAGCCTTCGTGCACGAGCGGCACCTGGCCGACCGGACCCTCCCGAAGCTCCAGGGCTGGTGGTCGACGAGGGAGGCCACCCGGTTCCAGATGGGCCCGGTCGTGACTCCGGTGGACACCGCCGACTCCTGGCAGCTGTCCAACCCGCCGATCCTCGCGATGGCGCCGGTGTTGCTCAGCCTGCGGATGTTCGACGAGACCGGGATGGCGGCGCTGCGGGCGAAGAGCCAGCGGCTCTCGGCCTACCTGCTGGAACTGCTCGACGAGGTTCTCGCCGGCCGGCCGGCTCAGGTCATCACGCCTCGCGATCCCGACCTGCGCGGCACCCAGCTCTCGGTCCAGTTCGACGACGCGGACGTCGGCAAGCTGACCGAACGGCTGCGTCACGAACACGGCGTGTACGCCGACGCCCGCCAGCCCGACGTCATCCGGCTTGCCCCGGTGCCGATGTATGTCACCTACCACGACTGCTGGCGCGCGGCCGTGGCTCTGGATCGGACACTGGGAGAGGTGCTCGATGCCTGACCAGAACGGCAACGACCGCGCGGTCATCGTCGGAGCCGGCCTCGCGGGCTGTCTGCTCGCCACGCTGCTGGGCCGCCGGGGGATCGCCGTCACCGTGTACGAGCGACGCGACGACCCTCGTGTCGCCGAGCCGGAGCGCGGCCGGTCCATCAACCTCGCCGTGTCCGCTCGAGGCTTCGCCGCCCTCGACCAGGTCGGCCTCAAGGAGCACGCGCTCTCCCGTGCCCTGCCGATGCATGGCCGGATGGTGCACGCGCCCACCGGCGAGCAGTCGTTCCAGTCCTACAGCGCCGACGGGAAACGGGCGATCAGCTCGATCAGCCGGTCCGAGCTCAACCTCGCGCTGCTGGAGGAGGCGGCGAAGACGCCCGGGGTCGAGCTGTTCTTCGGGCATCGGCTGGTCAGCACGGACCTCGACACCGGCGTACTTTGTTTCGACACAGCCGAAGGCCCGGTCGAGGTCGCAGCGTCGATCGTGCTGGCCGCCGACGGGGCCTTCAGCGCGGCCCGCCGTGCGGTCACCTTCACCACTGGGTTCACCTTCAGCCAGGACTATCTGGAGCACGGCTACAAGGAGTTGACGATCCCGCCGCGGGCCGGCGACAACGGCGGCCACAACGACGGGGACTTCGCGCTCGACCCGGACGCGCTGCACATCTGGCCGCGCGGTGGCTCGATGATGATCGCGCTGCCGAACCTCGACAAGTCCTTCACCTGCACGCTGTTCTGGACTCGGGCGGAGTTCGACGCACTCGACACCGACGAGAAGATCGTGCGCTACTTCGGCGAGCACTACCCCGATGTGGTCGATCTGGCGCCCGACCTGGTCGACGACTTCACCCACAACCCGGTCGGCTCGCTCGCCACCATCCGCAGCTATCCGTGGGTCCACGAGGGGTCGGGTGCCACTCTCGCGCTACTGGGCGACGCGGCGCATGCGATCGTGCCGTTCTTCGGTCAGGGCGCCAACTGCGCGTTCGAGGACTGCGTGGAGATCGACCGCTGCCTCGACGAGTTCGGCGACGACTGGGCGAAGGCGCTCGCGGCCTACCAAGAGCGTCGCAAGGCCAACTGCGACGCGATCGCCGACATGGCGCTGGACAACTTCGTCGAGATGCGTGACCGCGTCAACTCCAAGGTCTTCCAGGCCAAGTCGGCGGCCGAGCACTGGCTCGAACGGCGCCTTCCCGGGAAGTTCGTGTCCCGCTACGAACTGGTGTCGTTCTCCACGATGCCCTACGCCGAGATCCCGGCCCGGGTCCACAGGCAGCGCTTCGCCACCGGGCTCGCGACAGCGGGCGTACTCGCCGCCAACGCGGTGAGAGAACGCCTGTCCGGTAAACGCTCCTGACCGCTGGGAGATCTCGATCACCGAAGGGTCGTCGAGTGCGCCGACGGAGGAGGCGGGTATCGAGACGCCGACCGGCTGCGAGGCGCCGGCCGGACGTGAGATGCCGAAGCCGGAGAAGACTCTCGCTCGACTGAGCGGTCCGCGGCCCGGCGCAGATTTGGGGGTTGACCTGCGCCGAGCCACCGCAGTTGTCGTCCGGCCGCTCGAGACGAACTCAGGGCCGGAATCCGGGCTGCCTTGCCGGTTGGGGGTCAGGTCTGGGGCGCCTCAGGAGTTCGACAACTGTCCAAAAGTCTGTCATGCGGATACCCAAGGTAAAAGACTGGTTTGAACCAGCACCGAGATTGGGGTGATGGTATATCCCGATATCACCTTTATGAGTCGAGATTAGGCCCATCGTTTTGTCGCGCGGTCAACCGCCGGTGGCCATTCGGAGGGCGACCTCGGCCTCGTGGCGCAGCTGGCTGACGGCGAGTCTGTCGCTGGTCAGGCTGCCGAGAAGTGCGCGCTGGAAGAGTCCGTCGACCAGCGCGTACGCCATCGCCGGTGAGCAGGTTGGCGCGGTTCCCCGCAACTCGGCGAAGCGGCTGACCACTCGCCACACCATGTCCTCCAGCGCGGCGTCGATGCGCATGGCCTCGGGGCGCAGGGTCTCGTCGTACAGGCTTTGTGCGCGCAGGTCGTACCAGACCCGGTGCATCGGGCCGTCCGTCAGCAGGCTGTCGGTGAGTAGTTCGAGGAACTCGGCGACGAACTCCTCCGGTGAGACGCTCGCGACGACCAGGTCGTCGAAGCGTCGCACGCAACGCGCCTTGTACTCGCGGACGCTGGCGGCGATCAGGTCGCTCTTGTCGGCGAAGTAGTAGTGCAGCACGCCGTGCGAGTACGTCGATCCCTGGGCGATGTCACGCAGGCTGGTGTTGGCGTAGCCGTGCTGGGCGAGCACCGCCATCGCATCGCGAGCCAGGTCGGCCCGGCGTGACTCGAACTTTGCCGCTGCCCGCGCGGATGCATGCTCACGCTCGATGGCTCGGGTCGCCACGGAACCCCTCCAAGCCCAGTCGGGGAAGAGTCGGAAAACCGACAGTGGTGCCGATCCTAAGCGCTCCGGCGGGGCCAGGTAACCCGTCGTTCGGCCGATCTTTCGCGATCGAGCCGGGACACGTGTCAGTCCCAGCGGGTCGCATCGACATGGGCCGCACAGCGAGCACGTGAGCCCCGTACCGTTTATTCACAGATAAGACATAGGTTTCGCACAGTGGCCTTCCATGTCACGATCAGACGGTTGACGTATGAAGGACGACAGAATGACGACAGAACTGACCCGACCCGACGGCAGCGCCATCCGGGTACTCGTCGTGGACGACGAGGTGAACATCGCCGAGTTGCTCTGCATGGCGTTGCGGTACGAGGGCTGGGAGGTGAGCGCTGCCCACTCGGGCACGAAGGCGGTCACGAAGGCCAAGGAGATCCGCCCGGACGTGGTGGTGCTCGACGTCATGCTGCCCGACTTCGACGGCTTGGAGGTGATGCGACGGATCCGCGTTGCCGAGCCGGACGTGCCGGTGCTGTTCCTGACCGCCAAGGACGCGGTCGAGGACCGGATCGCCGGGCTGACGGCCGGTGGTGACGACTACGTCACCAAGCCCTTCGCGCTGGAGGAGGTCGTGGCCCGGCTGCGCGGTCTGCTCCGCCGGGCCGGCGCCCAGCAGAGCGCGGAGCGCAACTTGTTGACGGTCGGCGACCTCACCATGGACGAGGACAGCCGGGAGGTGGAGCGCTCCGGTGAACCCATCTCGCTGACCGCGACCGAGTTCGAGCTGTTGCGGTTCCTGATGCGCAACCCGCGCCGGGTGCTGTCCAAGGCCCAGATCCTCGACCGGGTCTGGTCCTACGACTTCGGCGGCCAGGCCAACGTGGTCGAGCTCTACATCTCCTACCTGCGCAAGAAGATCGACAACGGCCGCGAGCCGATGATCCACACGATGCGCGGCGCCGGGTATGTCTTGAAGCCGGCCACGTGAGGTCGTGCTCGTGAGGCGGCCGACCTCCCTCACCTCGCGACTGGTGCTGACGTCGGTCGGCCTGGTCGCGTTGGTGTCCCTGCTGGTCAGCGTGGCGACGTCGCTGGCCATGCGCACCTACCTGGTCGACCGCCTCGACAATGACGTCCAGGACTCCTACCAGCGCCTGGTCGACTCGGCTATCGGGCAGGGCGGGGGCCCGCCGGTCGTCGGTCTTGCCGCTGTGTTCGACGAGAGCGGCGACTTGGTGCAGGGTGGCTATCGCGTCTCCCTCGGTGCGACCCGCTCCTCGACGTTGAACGACGAGCAGCTCGCCGCGCTCACCGATGTCTCGGCCGACGGCCATCGGCGCAGCGTCGAGGTTCCCGGTCTGGGCACCTTCCGAGTCGAGGCCCGCACAGGTGAGATGAGCGGTAGCGACGTCACCGTCGTCGCGGGGCTTCCAATGGACGATGTCCAAGCCACATTGAGGAATCTCCGCTGGATCGAGTTGTCCCTCGGGCTGGCGGGCGTCGGGCTTGCCCTGGCCGGCTCGCTGTGGCTGGTCCGCCGCAATCTTGCTCCGCTGCGTGAGGTCGCCGGAGTCGCGCAGGACGTGACGCGTCTCGACCTGGCTACCGGATCGGTCGGCGAGACCGTGCGCGTACCCGATCGGCTGACCGACGAGTCCACCGAGGTCGGCCAGGTCGGCGCCTCGCTCAACAGCCTGCTCGGCCACGTCGAGCAGGCTCTTGACGCGCGCGAGCGCAGCGAGCAGCAGGTCCGCCAGTTCGTTGCCGACGCATCGCACGAATTGCGTACGCCGCTGACGACGATCCGCGGCTATGCCGAGCTCGCCGGCCGCAACCCCGAGGCGCTGCCGACGTCGATGACCAAGGTGTACGAGGAGTCCCGGCGGATGTCCGCGCTCGTGGACGATCTGTTGTTGCTGGCCAGGCTGGACTCGGGCCGCCCGCTCGGGGCCGAGCCGGTGGACCTGACCGAGCTCGTCGTGAGTGCGGTCGACGACGCGCGGGTGGTCGACGGAGACCGGCACTACCAGCTGGACCTCCCCGAGGAGCCGGTCACGGTGGTCGGCGACGATCTACGGCTGCACCAGGTGGTCACCAACCTGCTCGGGAACGTGCGCGCTCACACCGGTGCGGGTACGACTGTGACGGCTGGCCTGCACGTGCGCGGCCAGCAGGTCGACCTCACCCTGCACGACACCGGCCCCGGGCTGCCCGCCGGCGTGGACGTCTTCGACCGGTTCAGCCGAGGCGACTCCTCGCGTACGCGGAAATCCGGCGGTGCCGGCCTCGGTCTCTCGCTGGTCAGCGCGATCGCGAAAGCGCACGGCGGGCACGTCGCCGTGACAAGCCACCCGGGGAACACCACCTTCACCGTCACCCTTCCGCTGGCTTGACCTGCCGGATTGTGGCCGATCCGGACGGTGATCGCTGCTTTGTGGCCGATGTCGACATCATTCCCGGCCGAGTTGCTGCCACCATCGGCCACAAGCCAGCAGAAACAGTCACCATCGGCCACAATGCGGCGGCGAAGCCTCATCCGGGAGCCGGGAGGACGACGTTGTGAGGCGGCATGCCGGCGCGCATCCGCTCGGCCTGGTCGCGTACGAGCCGCACCACCCGGGGGGCCATGGCCTCGGTATGCCCGCCGACATGGGGCGTGACGAACACGCCGGGCAGGGACCACAGCGGGTGCCCCGGTGGAAGCGGCTCGGGGTCGACCACGTCCAGCGCCGCGCGGACGCCACCCGACTGCACGGCGTCGACGAGCGCGTCGGTGTCGACGAGCGGACCTCGCCCGACATTGACCAGGAGCGTGCCGGGACGCATCGCCGAGAGCACCCCGGCGCCGATCATGCCGGTCGTAGCGGTGCTCAGCGGCACCGCGAGTACGACGATGTCGGCCTCGGTGACCAGGGCGGGTAGCTCGTCGGTGCCATGTACCCGGCCGACGGCGTCGGTGCGCGCCCCCGAGGCGACTCGCACGACCTCGACCTCGAACGGGAGGAGCCGGTCGATGATCGCCTGACCGACACCGCCGATGCCGACCACGAGGACCCGCGAGTCGGCCAAGGCTCTCGATCGCTGGTGATCCCAGTCGCTCCGGTCCTGTGCGTGCACATACTCGGGGAATCGCCGCTGCATCGCGATCATCATCCCTACCGCCAGTTCGGCAGTCGATGCCTCGTGGACGCCGACGGCGTTGGCGTATCGGAGGCCTTCGGGCAGGAAGTCAGCCGCTCCGTCGTACCCGAGGGTCTGGCTTTGCACCAGTCCGATCTCCAAGCCGGCAAGGGCAGTGAGCACCGAAGGCCCCCGGAGATAGGGCGTCACGACGATGTCGAATCGCTGACGAGGAGCTGGCGTACGCAGATCCCAGAGCACTAGGTCGGCGTCGGGCATCTGCTCCCGGAGTGCCTTGAGCAGATGGGGGTTGGGAACAGAGATGGCGAGGCTCACCCTCGCAGTCTCACAGACTGCCCACAGAGCAAGCACGGCCCGGTCCTACCCGCGATCGTCAGCCTGGTTGCATGACGCTCCTCGGCCGGTCCGCAGTCGATCAGGCCCCACCGCCCCAGGCGCCACCCCGCCAAGCGTCCTCTCCCGACCAGGCGCCCGCACCCGACTTCCCCCACCGGGGGCGGGCGCCTGCTTGGCACCGTGCGGCGCTCGTCGTGCTCCTGCTGGGCACCGGAGCCCTCTACCTGTGGGATCTCGGCGCCTCCGGGTACGCGAATTCCTTCTACTCCGCGGCCGCGCAAGCAGGCTCGGAGTCGTGGAAGGCGTTCTTCTTCGCGGCATCCGACGCAGCCGGTTCCATCACTGTGGACAAGACACCCGCCTCGATCTGGGTGATGGCGTTGTCCGTGCGGGTCTTCGGGCTCAGCTCGTGGAGCATCCTCGTGCCGCAGGCTTTGATGGGCGTCGGCAGTGTGGCTCTGCTGTACGCGACCGTCAAGCGCGCGACGCGATCGGCGGGCGCGGGCCTCGTCGCCGGAGTCGTCCTGGCCGCTACCCCGGTGGCCGCGCTGATGTTCCGCTTCAACAATCCCGATGCGCTCTTGGTTCTGCTGCTCGTCGGGTCGGTGTACGCCACGCTGCGGGCGGTCGAGAGTCCTCGCCGAGCACTGCGCTGGCTCGCGCTAGGGGGTGCGCTGGTCGGGCTCGCCTTCTTGACCAAGATGCTCCAGGCATTCCTGGTGCTGCCGGCGCTCGCCCTGGTGTACGCCGTCGAGGCGAAGCTGGGGTGGTTGCGGAAACTGCGCAACCTGCTGGTCGCCTTCGGCGCGATGATCGTGAGCGCCGGCTGGTGGGTCGCGATCGTGGCTCTCTGGCCGGCGTCCAGCCGGCCCTACATCGGCGGCTCGCAGAACAACTCGATCCTCGAGCTCACCTTGGGCTACAACGGATTCGGCCGGCTGACCGGCAACGAGACGGGCTCGGTCGGAGGTGGCCGAGGCGGCACGGGCGGACAGTGGGGTGAGACCGGCCTGCTGAGGCTGTTCAACTCCGAGATCGGCGGTCAGATCGCCTGGCTGCTGCCGGCCGCGCTCGCACTGCTCGTGCTCGGCATCGCGTTCACCTGGCGTACCCGGTCCCTCGTTCGTGCCTCGCTGATCGTGTGGGGCGGTTGGTTGCTCGTCACCGGTCTCACGTTCAGCCTCATGGCGGGGATCTTCCACGCCTACTACACGGTCGCGCTCGCTCCGGCGATTGCCGCACTGGTAGGCACCGGTGCCTACGTCGCCTGGCAGCACCGCAACCACCTGCTGGCCTCGGTCGGACTGGCCGTCGTCACCGGTTTCACGGCGTGCTTCGCGTTCACCTTGCTCGGCCGCTACCCGGACTTCCTGCCCTGGCTGCGTTGGGCCGTCCTGGTGGCCGGCCTGGCCGCCGCCGCGGGGCTGGCGTTCCTGCCGATCCTGAACCGCAAGGTCGGGTTGATGTTTGCCGGAGTCGCGTTGATCTCCGCGCTCGCGGCACCCGGTGCCTTCGCGATCGACACGGCCGCCACCTCGCACTCGGGCTCGATCCCGAGCGCCGGCCCCACGGCCAGCACCAGCACCGGCGGCGGCCGGGGCGGTGGTGGGCATGGTGGAGGCCCCGGTGGTTTCCGTGGCGGGAACGGTGGCGGACCTGGCGGCGGGAATGGCGGTCCCGGTACCCAGCAAGGCCAGCAGGGCACGGGCCAGCAGGGCACGGGCCAGCAGGGCACGGGCCAGCAGGGTCCGTCCCGATCGCCCGGTGGTGCTACGGGTGCCACCGATGGCGGCCGGGGAGGAAACAGCGTGGGCGGCCTGCTCAACGGCAGCACCGCGTCGAGCGAGATGGTGCAGTTGCTCAGCGAGAACGCCGACGACTTCACCTGGGTCGCCGCAACGGTCGGCTCCAACAGCGCCTCCGGCTACCAGTTGGCCACCGGCTACTCGGTGATGCCGATCGGCGGCTTCAACGGGACCGACCCGAGTCCCACGCTTGCGCAGTTCGAGGAGTGGGTGAGCGAGGGCAAGATCCACTACTTCATCGCCGGTGGCGGGCTTGGCGGATCGAGCGGGTCCGGCACTTCCAGCCAGATCACGTCCTGGGTCGAACAGAACTTCACCGCGACGACGGTCGGCGGGGTCACCGTCTACGACCTGAGCGGAGGCAACTCGTGAGCGCGCTCGCGGCATCAGAGGCCCAGGTCGCAACAGTCAGCCTCGACGTCGTGGTGCCGGTCTACAACGAGGAGCGCGACCTGGCCCCCAGCGTACGGCGACTGCACGATCACCTGAGCCAATTGCCGTACTCCTTCCGCATCACGATCGCCGACAACGCGAGCACCGATGCGACTGCTCTGGTGGCGCACGGACTGGCGCGTGAGTACGACGAGGTGCGGGTCGAGCATCTGACCGAGAAGGGACGTGGACGCGCGCTCAAGCAGGCCTGGACACACTCGGACGCCGAGGTGCTGGTCTACATGGACGTCGACCTGTCGACCGACCTGAACGCCCTGCTGCCGTTGGTCGCGCCGCTGCTGTCGGGTCATTCCGACATCGCCATCGGCACCCGGCTCTCTCCCGACAGCCGGGTGATCCGAGGACCGAAGCGTGAGTTGATCTCGCGTGCCTACAACCTGATCCTGCGCAGCGCGCTGCACGCCGGATTCACCGATGCCCAGTGCGGGTTCAAGGCGATCCGCGCCGACGTCGCCCGGTCGCTGGTGCCGCAGGTGCGGGACAACTCGTGGTTCTTCGACACCGAGCTGCTGGTGCTCGCCGAGCACGCGGGGCTGCGAATCCACGAGGTGCCGGTCGACTGGGTGGACGACCCCGACAGCCGCGTCGACGTGGTGCGGACGGCTCGCGACGACCTACTGGGTATCGGCCGGCTTCGTCTTGCGTTGCTGCGCGGCGGGCTGCCCGATCTGGGACTCACGCCGCGCCGCCGGGTTACGCCTCAGCTCGCGCTCTTCGTGGCCGTCGGCATCGTCTCGACCTTGGCGTACGCGGTGCTGTTCGTGCTGTTCAAGGGCATCGGCGTCGAGGCGTTCTGGGCCAATGCGACGGCACTGGTCATCACCGCTGTCGCGAACACGTCGGCGAACCGGCGGCTGACCTTCGGAGTCCGCGGCACTCGGGACTTGGCCCGGCATCAGATTCAGGGCCTGGTGGTGTTCGCTGTCGGGCTTGTCGTGACCACGCTGGCGCTGCGGCTCGTGCCCGACGGACCGACCTGGGCCGAGATGGTCGTGCTCACCGTGGCCAACCTGGTGGTCACGGCCGGACGGTTCGCCGCCATGAAGCTGTGGATCTTCAACGGAGCGCTCAGGAGAGTGCGATGAGGACCGCGCACCGCAGAGCGCGGCCGGTGCCGCGATAGCGCAGGAGAGTGCGGTGAATGCGATGTCAGAACCGACGCAGACCGGCCCGATGCCCAGCATCGGTCGCAGTTGCTGCGGTCATAGAGCGATCATCCCCGATGTCTGCTGAGCCGCGAAACGGGACCGTAACCGGCACGGGTTACCGTGGGAGCAGTTGCACGGCAGCCGGATCGAGGAGGAACCGTGCCGTATCTGCTCAGAGTCGAGCTGCCTGACATACCCGGGTCGCTCGGTGCTGTGGCGACCGCGATCGGTACCGCAGGCGGCGATATCGATGCCATCGAGATCGTCGAGCATCGACCGGACGGCACGGCCGTCGACGACGTGCTCCTCGAACCCGCTCCCGGTGTCATGCCGGACTCGATCGTGTCCGCGTGTAATGCCTTGGCGGGCGTACGCGTGCTGTGGGTTTCGCGCTACGGAGCCGGAGGCAACCTGTTCCTGGATCTCGAGGCAGTCGAGGCGCTCACCGAGTCGCCCGAACACGCACTCGACCGGCTCGTGGAGCTTGCGCCGCTGACGTTCCGTTCCGACTGGGCTGCCCGGATCGCATCGGTGAGTGGGGGGGTGAAGGTCGTGTACGCGACATCTGCCGCGCCCGATATCACCGACGCCCAGGCCGCATGGTTTCCCCTCACCAAGGCACAGTGCGTCGACGCACCGGAAGAGTGGGGATCAGTCGTAGCCGCGGCTCAGGTCGCGAACGAGTCGGACCTGATCGCCTTCGGTCGCCGAGGGGGCCCGGACATCCTCGACTCCGAGCTCGCCCGACTTCAGCACCTGACTGCTCTGGCGGTCTCGATCTCCGGCAACCGCTGACGCCGCATTGTGGCCGATGGTGGCAATTGTGGCTGGTTTGTGGCCGATGGCGACAGTATTCCCGGTCGCCGGGCCGTCGCCATCGGCCACAACTCAGCCTGGTCGACTGGGCCGTCCGGTCGCTCTGTGCTCGCGCTCGGTAGCCTGCGGGCATGTCTGCGCTGCCGAACGTCTCGGAGATCTTCGACCCGGCTGCCTGGAAGGTTGTGCCCGGATTCGAGGACCTCACCGACCTGACCTACCACCGCGCGGTCGACCAGGGCACCGTGCGCATCGCCTTCGACCGGCCCGACGTGCTCAACGCGTTCCGGCCGCACACGGTCGACGAGTTGCTGCGGGTTCTCGAGCATGCGCGTACGAGCAGCGACGTCGGCTGCGTGCTGTTGACCGGCAACGGGCCGTCGGAGAAAAACGGCAAGTGGTCGTTCTGCACCGGCGGTGACCAGCGCATCCGTGGCAAGACCGGCTACCAGTACGCCGAGGGCGAGACCGCCGAGTCCGTCGACAAGGCGAAACTCGGGCGGCTGCACATCCTGGAGTGCCAGCGGCTGATCCGCTTCATGCCCAAGGTCGTGATCTGCCTGGTCAACGGCTGGGCAGCGGGTGGTGGCCACAGCCTGCACGTCGTCTGCGACCTCACGCTCGCCTCCCGCGAGCACGCCCACTTCAAGCAGACCGATGCCGACGTGGGTTCCTTCGACGGCGGCTTCGGGTCGGCGTACCTGGCCCGGCAGGTTGGTCAGAAGTACGCTCGCGAGATCTTCTTCCTCGGCGAGGAGTACTCGGCCGAAGACGCGCACCGGATGGGCGCGGTCAACCGGGTCGTCGACCACGCGGACCTGGAGAAGGTCGCCCTCGACTGGGGCCGCAAGATCAACGGCAAGTCCCCGACGGCCCAGCGGATGCTGAAGTATTCCTTCAACCTCATCGACGACGGCCTGGTCGGTCAGCAGTTGTTCGCCGGTGAGACCACCCGGCTGGCCTACATGACCGACGAGGCCCAAGAGGGTCGCGACCAGTTCCTGGAGAAGCGGGACCCCGACTGGTCGCCGTACCCCTGGTACTACTGATCTGAGGATGTTTGCGCAGGTCAGGCGACGTTTGGGTCGCCAGATGTGGCAGAGATGTGGCAATAACGGCGA
>JASGGG010000012.1:0-47694 GCA_047605165.1 Nocardioidaceae bacterium | reverse complement strand
CCCGCAACCCCCATCACCCTGAGGGGGTCACGTCATACCGTCTAGCAGGCGAGCGTCGCCGGCCAGCTCCGTGACCACCTGTATCTGCGCTGCATCCAGTCGCGCCTCAGCAATCCCTGGCACCGCAACGGGTTGCGCGTGCTGCACGTCGCCGGTTGCACGCGCTGCGAGCCGGGCAACGAGATCGGCTTCAACCGCCAGCACCTCGGCCGATGTCAGCGCCCGGATGTGCTCCGGCACACCGGCAGCCACGCGCCCGCCGAGGAGGGGAACACTGGCGGCCAGGGTGCGGGCGGTGAGGTCTTCGGCGAGCTCGAGCCGCACCGCGGCCTCGGCCACGACGTTCTCCCTGGTGATCAGGCGTTCGGCCTCGCCCCGCACGTCGGCGGCGTTCCAGGCCGATCGTTTGGCGCCGAGCCGGGTCAGGATCACCTCCACGGCGGCGTCGCGGTCCACCTCGCCGGTCTTGGCGAACACGCCAGCCAGGAGGTCGGGCTCGGGGTCGTGGTAGCCCAGGGCGTGCAGCTCCTCGACCCACCGGGTCGTCATGGTCTGGCCGTCGGCGGGGATCACCTTGTCCGGCCGGTCGTCGGCCCAGGCGCGCGCGTCCCAGGACCGCAGCAGCGACGGCCCCGGCTCCTCGCCGGGATGGTCGGCCCGCCAGTCGGCCTCGTAGCGGGCGGTGTTGCGCCCGATCTGCTTGGCGCGCGGAGAACGATCCGACGAATGGGGCGAGCTGGTCGATCTCCTCGCTCGCCGGGTCGAGGGTGAAGCCGTGCGCGGCGATGATGCTGCGGAACTGGGGGTCGGACATGACGGCGGCGTGGCCGATGCCGTTGAGGGCGTCGATCGACTCCCGGACGGCCGCGGTGTCCAGGCCCCGCCGCTTCCCCGCCGCCCACACGCGGGCGTTGATCTAAAGGTGTAGATGTCGGTGCGGGTCATCCGCCCGCGACGTGTAATGCCGCACTGTCACGGCCTCGATGCGCTCCAGCGGGACCGCGACCTGCCCACCTCGCGGCCCCACTCGCGTCGTCGCGTGCTGGCCCAGCCAGCCAATCACTTGCTCGGCGGCGCGGTCCTGCGCGGCGTCGTAGGCAGCCGCGATTTCGGGGTGCAACGCGGCGGCCAGCGACCAGGACTTCGGGCGGTTCACCGTCACCTCGACAAACCTGACGGCCCGCGCGTCGGTGCGCAGCCTGCCCTTTCGGCTCGTTGGTGATCGGGTCACGGCCGCCGACCCACGTCTCATAGCCGTCGCCGTCGAGCATCCCCAAACTCGCCACCACGCCGGTTCCGGTGGCGGTGAAGCGTTCGGCGAGGCTCGTTCCCTCCGCCAGGTAGTAGTCGTCCATGCGGCTGTGATCGGCCTCGACATAGTGACGGGCCGCTGCCGCACCACCTCGATAGACCTTGATGCCACCGTGCACAACTCTCACCAACCAACGAAGACGCCCTGAAACGACGAGAGCCGCCCCGAAGGGCGGCCTTTGATCTACGTCCTTCGTAGCATTCGTGCCGCACGTCAGTGGCGGATGCCGCGATAGCGCGTTCTCGCAAAGTGTCGAGAGACATGACGAGTGCTGATGCGTTGGCGCTAGTAGGCGACGGTAGCGGGGAGTGCTGGAGCCGGGAGCAGCCGTGAGGATGTTGTCTGGTTCCAGAGGCACTCACCGAATCGATGCATCTTCAGGAGATCAGGTTGAACGTGCTCCTGCCCGCCTTCCGTCGTGGTCAGGATGTCCCCTTCGGGGAGTTTCGAGGCGGAACTTCGAGGGTCCTAGCCAATTTGTCGGAGCCTTCCGCCAGAATGTGAAAGCTGGCGTCCCGCGCTGGCCGCCAAGCACATGATCAGAGGACAGCGCCGTGACCGTACCCGTGAAGAAGTCGTTCCGCGACAACCTGGCCCTGCTCTTCCGCGCCCGCTTCCCGGTCCTGTACGTCGAGTCGTTCGAGGAGCCTCGCGTGCTCGCCGAGATCACGGCGGTCGCTGGAGACGCCAACCTGATGCGCACCGTGCGGCCGGTCTACGTCTGGAGCGCCACTCGCGGCTTCGTCGCACCAGACGGCAAGGCACAGTCCGGTACGACAGATCCTAAGCAGGCTGTCGACTGGATGCTCCGTCAGGAGGGGGCGGGCGTCTTCGTGATGCTTGACCTCCATGCACATCTCGGCGACGACCGCCGGCCCGCCGATCCGACCCTCATTCGGGCACTTCGCGACGTGGCTTCCAGATTCCAGGTCGGGAACGCAGCTCGGGTTTTGGTTGTAGTCTCCCCGATCCTTCGTATCCCCAGCGAAATCGAAAAGGATGTGACCATCGTCGACTTTCCGCTTCCCAACGAGCGGGAAATCCGAGGTGTCCTTGACGGCATCATCGCGAGCAACACCTCCAACGACCGCATCCGCATCGAGGTGGACGACCTCGGACGCGAACGCCTGGCCAAGGCTGCCCTCGGCCTGACCCTGAACGAAGCCACCAACGCATTCGCACGCGCGATGGTCAACGACGGCACTCTCACGAACGACGATGTTCACGTCATCATGGAGGAGAAGAAGCAGGCCGTGCGCAAGGCGGGCCTCTTGGAGTTCGTCGACGTCAATCTCGACCTCGAAGACGTTGGCGGCCTGCAGAATCTGAAGCGATGGCTCAACAAACGGAACAACTCTTGGCTGGCTGAAGCTGCCGACTACGGCCTCCCCGCCCCCAAGGGTGTTCTGATGACTGGCATCCCGGGCTGTGGCAAGTCGCTGACAGCGAAAGCGATCGCCGCGGCGTGGGAGCTGCCGCTCCTTCGACTCGACATTGGCAAGGTCTTCGCCGGCATCGTCGGGTCCAGCGAGCAGAACATGCGCTCAGCGATCCGGACCGCCGAGGCGGCGGCGCCATGCATTCTCTGGCTCGATGAGGTGGAGAAGGGCTTCTCCGGGATCTCTGGCGAGGGCGACTCTGGCACCTCGAGCCGTGTGTTCGGGTCATTCCTGACATGGATGCAGGAGAAGACGGCCCCCGTCTTCGTCATTGCTACCGCCAACAAGGTCGACCGCCTGCCGCCGGAGTTCCTGCGCAAGGGCAGGTTCGACGAGATCTTCTTCGTTGACCTTCCGACCCACCATGAGCGCAGAGATATCTGGTCTCTTCACCTCACCAAGAGGTTGAAGTCAAGCAAGGCTGCCGGGATTGAGGTTTCGGACTACCTACTCGATCGGCTCGCTGATGCCACGGAGGGCTACGCCGGTGCGGAGCTGGAGCAGGCAGTCGTAGCCGGGCTATTCGATGCCTTCTCCGAGCGACGGACGCTCTCTGAGGATGATCTCCTCCGCGCGGTCCACAACATGGTGCCGCTGAGCGTCACCCAGGCCGAGGAGATCGCCGTCGTTCGCGGCTGGGCTGCCAACCGCGCCGTTGCAGCCACGGCCACAGAGGACCGTTCAGGCTACGAAACATCGGCGCCGACGTCCTCGGCACCGCCCGCACCGGAGGCGGTTCCTAGCGCGCCCCCGGCTGACCCGATGTCCCGAGGCGGAAGGGTGGTCGACTTCTGATGAGCATCTCCATAGTGCTTGTGCCGCTTGCCGTTGCAGCCATCAGCGCTTGGCAGGCCAGTCGCCAAGAACAGGATGCGGAAGGTCGCACCGTTTGCCACGTTCAGACCCGGATGAAGGATCAAGGTCTGCTCGCTGCCGCGCTCCGCGACACGCGAGCCAACGTCACGGTCTCGCCAGAGGCACTTGTCGCGCGCTGGCAAGGAGTCGAGGCGATGTTTCAGCGCGACGAGCAGGGCATCTGGCAAGCGAACTTCACTGGCGACGTCGACGTGAACCGCGCCTCGGGCATCGTCGCTGCTATCGACGTTGCCTACGGCAGGCAGGTGCAACAAGCAGTGCTCGCTAAGTTGCGAGAGCGTGCACCGACAGCGGGGATGACGGTCGCGTCCGAAACGGTCGAAGCAGACAGCAGCGTCACGCTCGTACTCAACATGGGCCCAGGCGCATGAGCAACGAGCAGATCATCGTCCGCGTCACCAGCGACGGCCAGGTCCATGCGGAGACCAAGGGGATCAAAGGCCCGAATTGTCTGGATAGCATTCAACTCCTAGAAGACCTGTTGGATGCTGAAGCGATCACGAGCGCCTTCACACACGAATACAACGAGACGACCAGCATCAGTTCGACTGAGGTAGATGATGAGTTACACCAGCAGTAGCCCAAGCAACCCGCTTGCCGATAGGAACTGGCGCCTCCGTCACAGTGTCTGGCTGCTGCCAGCCATCCTCTGCTGTGGTCTGCTCTCGTTCATTAGTTTCATCTACGCGGCCATCCGAGTTCGCACGAAGAAGTTCTGGACCGCCGCACTCATCAGTTCCATCGGCTCGGCGATCGCGTGGACCGCGGTGGCGCTTCTCAGTGAAACAAGTGACGAGGTTGGAGGAGCCACTGCCACAAAGGCTGGCGAGGGTGGCTCCTGGGGCGCTGGTATCGCCATTGCAATCTGGGCCGGCCTCTTGGTCTACGGCTTGTTCCTGAATCGCGACTACCTCCGCTGGCGCGCTGCTCAGGAAGGCGCGAACGCTTGGTACCACCAGCCCGCGGGCGGACAAGCCAGCCCCAACTACGGCCCGACAGCTCCCGTGATGCCGCAGGCCACGCCACCGCAGCCGTTTCTAGGGGTCGACACGAGTCAATACTTCGCACCTACGCAGACTCCGCCACCGACTGCGCCAGCACCACCACCCCCTCGTCAGTCACCGCCCGTGGCCGCACCGTCACGGGCGAGCACGAGGCCGATCGACATCAACGTGGCGACTCCGGGAGAGATTGCGGTCGCCACGACCTTGGAGGATGCCGCCGTCCGTCGGATCGTGAACGCGCGCATTGAGCGCGGCGGATTCCGCAGCATCGACGAGCTTGCTGCGGCAGCAGCTCTCCAGCCGCACGAGTTTGTGAAGGTGCAGGGAAGGGTCACGTTCGGCCCCTTCATCGCTGCGGCCACTCCGCCATCGGAAAGCACCACGCCCGAACCGCCAACCGCACCCGGCAACGGCAGGATTCTTGACTACTAAGCCGGGGCCGCAGCTCCATATCGGGGCTCTAACGCCGACGACCGAGGCCGAAGGCCCCGGGCAGCGATTCGCTGTGTGGGCACAGGGTTGCACAATCCGCTGCTCCGGCTGCTTCAACCCCCACCTTTGGGGAACGAGCGGCGGTATGGAGATTGACCCGCAGGAGCTGGCCGGGCAGGCAATCGCCCAGGACGTCGAAGGCGTGACGCTCTTGGGCGGCGAGCCGTTTGACCAAGCCGAGGCATTCGCGGTCTTCGCGAGCGCGGTGCGCACAGCAGGGCTGAGCGTGATGACCTTCACCGGCCACTACCTCGATGCACTCACCGGCATCCAAGCCCCTCCCGGCGCTGCTGCGCTGCTCGCTCAGACCGACCTTCTCGTCGATGGCCCTTATATGGCCGACGATCCCGACCATGCCCGACCTTGGGTCGGATCACGCAACCAGGGCTTTCATCTCCTCACCGACCGCTACGCACATCTCACAGCAGAACTGAGTACCCTGAGCGACCGACTGGAGATTCGCGTCAGTGCCGGCGGCGACATCAGGATCAACGGATGGGCAGATGTCGCAGTCTTGGACGAGCTGCTCGACGGAATGACACCCACCATCGGCCGTGGGCACATCCGCTGATCGCGACGGTCGGTAACGACGTCGGCCTGAGTTACTCCAGCTCGGCGAACCTCGCTAGTTCGCGTCGCACGAATGCCACGAGCAAGGGCGGCAACGCCAATGTCGTCCAGCCAGCCGACAACCGGGATCAGGTCAGGTACGGCGTCTACGGGCGACACGATGTAGATGACCCCGAGCACGCCCAAGAGCTTCTTCCATGACGGCACCTGCGCGCTGCGCATGTAGGGCACGAGCTTCGAGAGGTTCACAAGGCGGACCGCTACTCCTGCGCGGAGGCGGTCAGCTCCATCATCTTGCGAGCGTAGGTCTCACCGTCGATTTCCTCGTCCTTGTACTGACGCATGAGCTCGTCGATCTTGGCCTTCAGTTCCTCCCTGTCCATCTTTTCTTCTCCTTCGATGATGACGGCGGCACGCGCCGGTCGGGTGAGCCAGCGTACCGGCCGACTGGTCGGAGACACGAAGCGTCGTCGATTGCGATTCCCCGTCGCCAAGGCACTGCGGGGGGTCACCGGCCTCGACAGATTGACAGCATCTCGCTTAGCGCGCGTCGCTCACTCTCATCGACAGCCAGGTTCCATGCTGCCTTGATGCCGATCCACCGCCGCGCGTAGGCGCACTGAAACTTCTTCTTCGGACGCCAGGCAGCCGGGTCCCCATCACCCTTACTTGCATTTGTAGGCCCATCCACCGCCAGGAGGGCATCGAGGTCGTTTGCGAAAGCCTTCCTGCGTGCCTCGGGCCACTCGGCTGCCCCAGACACCCACGCCTCAGCTAACGGAACAACGTGGTCGATCTGGATGCCCTGCGCCTGAACTCGGTCCTTCAGATTGCCGAAGACAAGCTCCTTGCCTGTGTACGGATCAACCCAGTTACCAGCAACAACATCGTGGTCGCATGTTCCTTGCGTCACGACCAACACCGTGCCAGGTGTGCCATCGCGCAGCAGGACATCGTCCCGCTGATTGCAGCCGTTACCGTCGGTGTCGATCCAGTTGGTTCCGAATGCGTTCCGCAGGTACCCGACCTCACGCGGCACTACTCGCGGAGACAGGGGTAGGGCCATCAACGTGGCTTGCGCAGGACCGGGCTCGATCAGTTCAGGCGGCGCGATGTCCGATACCTCCGGTCGACCGATCGGTGTAGCAGATGCCGTCGAGTCGGAGCCAGGTACACGCGTGTCGTCGGGAGCAGAGGTGCAAGCGGAGGCAAGGACAACGACGCCCAAGGTGGCGAGATACCAGCTCGCATGACGTGGGTTCAAGCCTTCCCGCAGGCGATGCCGTCCTTGTGGCGGCCAAGTCCCTTGCTCCACACATGTCTCCAGCCGCCGTCGCTACGCGACGGTCCCGAACCTCACGCTGATGAAACCGACCGCCAGATACCCAAACAGCGCGATTGCCCAGAGGAAGTGAATCCAGGATTCGACCTGCCACAGGAGAGGCCGCCGAGAGCCATCCACGCGGTCGTGAGTGAATCCTCCAACGACGGCTCTGACTCCGTGAATGGGTTGGATAATCGCAACCCAGAGCCGGCCGAGCATCAGTTCGGCCAGACTCATCTTGCCGGGCCTATTCGGGCGAAACACGCGCCAGAAAGTGTGCTGGAGGATGTCGATCACCATCGTGGCGAAGGGCAGAAGCAAAGCCACGAGCGCCGCATGCATGAACCATCCGGCGAGCGTGTTCGGATTCAGGGCGGCCTCCCTCGCATCGGCGAAGTCGATGCCAAGGAGGAGCACACTGATAGGTGCCAGCAAGAAGGCGTACAGAGCCGTCGACTTGAGCAGACCGAGCAGGGGAGGCACGAGGCTGATCCTATTGTGGGCAAACTCGCTGACGAGGGTCGCCATGTCCAACCCCCCATCGTGATCGGTGGGTCCGAACTCGTATCGGAGGGCGATCGAAGACTCTCCGGCTGCTGGCCGCCCCTCGCCCAGTTCAAGATTCCTCTGGCGTCCTTGACCAAATGCGAGACTTGCCGCTCTGTCTATCGTCGTCGTGGTACCTGTAGTCGCGACGGAGGCCGATGTCCTCCGTAGGTGGTGTCTGTGAGCTCTTCCGTGCGGGTGAACTTGCCGTCCGAACTCCAGCCATCCTGGCTCGACCTCCGAGACAAGCTCCCGCCCGCCGCATCAGCGAGGCTGATCGGACTCGCCGCATGTGTCAGTCGTCGAGCCTGTCGGCCCAGTAGTTGGGCTCGCGGCTCTCACTCGCGTACGCGACGATCACAATCTCGCCGCCGTCGGTGACGAAGTAGATGATGTCGTAGGGGAACTTGGCGACACTCCGTGCTCGGACGACCGGGGCGTCGAGGTCCCATTGGTGGTACCTGCCCCAGCTTTCGGGGGAGTCCTCGACGGACTTGCGGGCTGCGATGGTGTTGTCGAGGAAGCGGCGGCCGAGGCCGCGTTCGCGGCGCTCGTACCATCGGGCGGCCGCAGCGCGCTCGGCGCGGGCTGCCGGGTGTTCGCGCGGCCTCCTGGGTCCGGTCAATGATCAAGCGCGTCGAGCTCAGCCGCGATGAGACCGTCCGTCTCCTCGGCATCGACGAGTTCGACCTTGCCCGTGAGGATGGCGTCGACTCGGGAGCCGATCTCCGCGCGCCATGCGGCGGCGATCACCGCCTGGGGCTTCGCCGGGTGGAGGCTGTCCTCGAGTCGGTGCACGAGCACTGCGCGCTCATCGAGATCCTCGACCGCGAGGATTGCGGCGACGGCCTCTTCCACGTTCGACACCATGTCATCCAGTGTAAGGCCGGGCCCGCTCCACCGAATGCGACCGATGCCATGCGTGGCGGAACGCCTCGGCGGAGCGGGCCGATCTGGCAACAGATTGGCAACACGAGAACTAGAAACAGCTCATCACGGCTCACGCGACCAAGCGCCCGACACGGCCTCTGACCTGCATGTTCAACGATCTTCGATGACGATCAATATCGACCCATCGTCGGCCGTTTCGACTCTCAAGGCGGTAGCGCCGGTTCGAATCCGGTCGGGGGTACCAGCACAAGCCCGGCTCAGATCTGTAGACATGCAGGCCAGAGGCGGGTTTAGTCTTTCCCAGAGCCCCCTCGCGATGCGCCGCGGCGCATCGCGGCGCAAGGACCGAGCGGAGTGGCTCCCGGTGGGAGCCCATAGATCGTAGGCGTGTGGGGCAACAAAGTTCCGGTCAGAGGCGACCTTGACGGAGGAGTGCTCGCGGCTCTCATACCAGCGGGCGCCTCTTCTCGCTGGCACCGGGTCGCCCGATCCGAGTTGAGCTCCTGCCCCTGGGATTGGCACCCGATGCGTAGCCCCGGTTTCGCCCACCGGCGCCCGCCTTTCACAGATATCGCACAGATATCTCAAAGAGCGCCCACCGCCGGAGCCTGCAGATTGTTGGTCATCAAGAGACCTGACACAACGATCTGAAGGAGACGGTTCCATGGGCCGCATTCCCGAGCCGGAGCAGACCCCCGAAGGGCCGGCATACGAAGGCCGCCTGCTGGCGCGCCCGGACGACGAGGTGGTCGACCAGGGTGCTGGCTTCGACATCGCGACGCTGGTGACGCGCCGGCGGGTGCTGGGCGTGGTCGGGGCCGGGGTGGGTGCACTCGCGTTGGCGGCCTGCGGCAGCGACAGCGACAGCGCCAGCAGCAGCTCCAGCACCGCGAGCGGCTCGACCACTGCTGCTGAGACCAGCGGGGAGATCCCGCAGGAGACCAACGGCCCCTATCCGGCCGACGGCACCAACGGGGTCAACGTCTTGGAGGAGTCGGGGATCGTCCGCAGCGACATCACCTCGAGCCTCGACGGCGGCGCCACGGTGGACGGCGTACCACTCAGCCTCACCTTCACCGTGACCGATATGGCCAACGACTCCGCGCCGTTCGAGGGCGCCGCTGTCTACGTGTGGCACTGCGACGCGCAGGGCGACTACTCGATGTACTCCGAGGGCCTGGAGGACGAGACCTATCTGCGCGGAATCCAAGTCGTCAACGCGAAGGGGAAGGTGACGTTCGAGACCATCGTGCCGGGCTGCTACTCGGGCCGCTGGCCCCACATCCACTTCGAGGTCTATCCCGACGTGGACTCGGCGACGAACGTCGAGAACTCCATCGCGACCTCGCAGATGGCGTTCCCCGAGGACATGCTCACCAAGGTCTACAAGCTCGACACCTACTCGGGCTCGACCGAAAACCTTTCTCAGGTGACGCTCGCGACCGACAACGTGTTCAGCGACGGTTACGACCTCGAGATGGGTACTTTCACCGGCGATGTGAAGTCCGGGTACGTCGGCTCGCTCGCCGTGGGCGTGGACACGACCACCGAGCCAACCCTCGCGACCGCACCCAGTAGTGGTGGTGGCGGTGACGGCGGCAGTGGCGGCCAGCCGAGTGGTGAGCCGCCGAGCGGTGGCGGTGGCGGTACGCCACCCAGCGGTGCGCCCACGGACGCCCCGAGCAACTGATCTCGACCCGATTCCGACCGTAACCAACTCACACACCAGGAGAAACCAATGTTCCAGAACCTCACGGGCTGGCACGCCCTTGTCATCCTCGCCATCGTGCTCCTCGTCTTCGGTTCCTCGAAGCTGCCTGCGCTCGCCAAGAGCGTCGGCCAGTCGATGCGGATCCTCAAGGACGAGGTACGCGACTCGGCCACTAACACGCAGGCGTCCGCTGTCGCGACCGCTGCCCCGGCCACGGTGCCTGCCACGGTGCCTGCCACCAACGTGGTCGACCCGCTCGCGGACCGCAGGGCGTCATGACGTCGGCCACCGTCGCGCGGGGCACCATGCCTCTGGGCGACCACCTGCAGGAGGCCCGCAGGCGCGGCGTTCGCGCGGCGGTGGCACTGCTGGCCGGCGTCGTCGTCGGCTATCTGCTCTCCGACCAGATCCTCGACGTGCTGCGCGCACCGATTGAGGAGTTGGCCGCGTCCCGCAACGCGAGCCTGAACTACGACACCGTCACGGCCGCGTTCGACCTCAAGATGAAGCTCGCGATCATGACCGGGGTCGTGCTGTCCAGTCCGGTGTGGCTGCTCGAGCTCTTCGCCTTCGTCACCCCGGGCCTGACCCGCCGCGAACGGAAGTACACCTACGGCTTCCTCGCCGCTGCTGTCCCGCTCTTCGCCGCGGGCTGTGCGTTCGGGTTCCTGCTGTTCCCGCATATGGTCACGCTGCTCACCGGCTTCTCCTCCGACCAGGACAGCACCATCCTCACCGCCGGCTACTACGTCGACTTCGTGACCAAGATCGTGCTGGCCATCGGCATCGCGTTCGTCCTGCCGGTGTTCCTGGTGATGCTCAACCTCCTCGGCCTGCTGCCGGCGCGGACGCTACGCAGGAGCTGGCGGCTCATCGTCGTGGCCATCGTGCTCTTCAGCGCGCTGGTCACCCCGGCAGCCGACCTGATGTCGATGTTCCTCGTCGCGGTACCCATGTCGGCGCTCTTCGGCACTGCACTGATCATCTGCCACCTGCACGACCGAGGTTCCGAGCGCAAGGCGCTGGCGGCCACCAATCGGTCCCTGACCTCCTGACACCACGCTGGTGAGAGGACTCCACCCATGTTCGGACTGACCTTCGAGAAACTCTTCCTGGTCGCCGTGATCGCCGGCGTCGTGATCGGGCCGCAGCGGCTCCCGATCTATGCCCAGAAGCTCGCCGAGACCATCCGCGGACTGCGCTCGATGGTCGAGACGGCCCGCTCCACGGCCGAGCAGGAGATGGGCGTGTCGCTGCAGCGCGCCGAGTGGGATCTGCGCCAGTACGACCCCCGCCGTATCGTGCAGGACGCCCTCAAAGAGGATCCAGCCGTGTCCGTGACGACCTCGGCGTCTACCGAGTTGCTCGCCGAGGCGAGTCGGGTGCGACCGGGCCAGAAGTACCTCATCAGCGGCTCGTCGGCACACCCGCAGCGCATCCTGATCGAGTCGCTCCCGCCCGACGACCCGCGTCGGCTTGCTGCCCGCCTCACGACCTCGCCCGAAGTCGGCGAGGACACGGCCTCAACGGCCGACATCGAGTCCGAGCGACGTGAGGCGACCACGTCCGCGTCCGCATAAGCCTATGCGGGGAGTCCGCGAACCGAACGCGCCGCTACGGCTCGGCGACGATTTGGTCGACTGCGACGATCTGGCCCATGTCGTTGACGTAGAGGGTCACCGCACCCCAGCTGACGCAGTCCGAGCCGACGGTGAGGCTGACCGCACGGTAGGCCTCGAGCTCGGCCGGCCGGCCCGGCCAGTGAGCGCAGGAGTGCTTCGGCGTCTCGGTGCTGATGCTGACGTCGTCGCTGCCAGCCACGAGCTCGAGTGCGTTGAACGGACAGACTCGGGCTGCATACCCGTCGACGCAGATGTTCCAGGCCTCCCACCTCGCAGCTTCTCCAGCGCTGATGTCGGTCACATGGTGACCTCCCAGGTAGAGGCCGACCGGAGTGTCGATCGGGAGGTTGACCTTCCGGGAATGCGCGGCCGAGGCGAAGCGCGATGCGATCGCACTGAGCTCATCGTCGGGGTCGTTCGGGCAGCCCACCTCCAGCCGCACCTGCGTGCCGCCTTCAACCTTGGTGCCGTTGGCGGGGCGCTGCGCCAAGACGACGGGCGTGGCACACGATCCAGCAGTCGCTCTCACCTCCACGGCCAGCCCGCTCCCTTCGAGTATCCGAGTTGCCTTTCCCTTCACAAGCCCGACGAGAGCGGGCACCGCTACCAGCTCTGACGAGGACGTCGGTGCCGGGCTGACCGACGGAGTGTCGATCGGCCGGTCGGGCTCAGCCGAGGTGCCGTGCCACCAGGCCAGCGAGCCGGCCACGATCCCCGTGACCGCCGCGGCTGCCACCGCCGGAACCACCCAGGCAGGCGGGGACGACTTGGTCGGTGGCGCGGCAGGTGCGACCGTGATCGTCTCCCCCGCTTCGGCCAGCCGATCGCGTACCCACTGCTCACGGTCCTCCATCTCGAACTGATCAGCAGACATCGGGACTCCTCAGGCTGGCGGCCAGTGCCGCGATACCACGTGACGCACGGCTCTTCACCGTGCCGGGCGCGATGCCCAGGAGGTCGGCGATCTCCCGCTCGGACAGGTCGGCGAAGTACCGCAGCACCAAGACCTCCCGTTGACCGCTGTCCATGGCGGCGAGCGCCTGCCTGACGGCGAGGCCCGCCGTCACGTCGGGTTCGTACTCGGTCTCCGGGAGCAACTCGGTCGGCACCTCGGCATTCCACCGCCGCCTCCGCGCGTTTGCCAGCGTGTTGACCAGCACCTTGTGTACGTACGCCTCCGGCCGGTCGGCGCGCTGCACGCGCCGCCAGTGCCGCAGGCACCGGGCCAGCGCCGTCTGCACGATGTCCTCGGCATCGGACTGCGGGCACCCGAGCAGCACGACCGTGCGCACCAGCGCGGGGCGCCGCGCCGCCACGTAGTCGTTGAACTCCATCGCTCCCCTGTCGAATCGGTGCCTTACCCTTACGACCGCCCAGCAGCGGTGGTTGGTTCCAAGCGGCCACTTCTGCAAGCAACCTTCCCCGATTCGGGCGTGGAAAGGCCGTTTCCGGCGAGGGTTGCCTGCATTTCTGGCCGCTGTTCAAATGGGAGTGTCACGTCGGCAGTGGAGTGACGTGCACGACGGCTGGTTCGCCACCCTCCAGACCCAGAACAGCCCGCTGGGCGCCGAAGACTTGGGCGGCTACCTGGTCTGGAAGTGATCGGGACACGTCCGCTCGTTCGAGCATGACTTCGGGCCGGCCCTGGGATTCCAGGGACCGGCCCGAGTTGTGTGTCCGCTACTTCGACGTGGGGGGCTCCGCGGGCTGATCACAGCCCGGTGAATCCCAGTTGACCGAGATCGAGGCGAGGTCCTCGACCGCACCGGCTGCTTGGATCATCAGCACGGAGTCGGTGTCGGCAGAGTCGGCCGGAAGCCGGAACGAGACCGAGTCGGTCTTGATCTCGACCTGAACCGATCCGCAGTCGGGGCCGCCGTCGGCGAACGGAGCGGTCGGTACGCCGTCGCCGTCGCCTCCGGAGTCGGTCCCCGCCGAGTCGCCGGTGCCCTCCTGGGGTGTCGCACGGCCGTCGTTCGAGTCCGCGGACACCTCCGGGGAGTAATCGACGCGAGCCTCGATGCCGTGGGCGGCGAGGGCACGCTCCAAGCCGTCGGCGTCACTGAGGCTCGTGACGGTCACGACGATGTCGCCGTCCGTCTCGGTGTCGACGGCGAACGCAGCCTGTGGATGGCTCACGGTCGCGACGACGCCGACGACCGCGATCGAAGCGGCTGCGGCGCCCAGGGCGGCCCAGCGGCGCACCCCGCTCCTGGGGCCTGGCTGGAATCTCGGCGAGCGAACTCGTTGCGGCTCGTGTGCGCGTCGTTCGACCTCGCCGCGCAGCTCCACCAGAAGGGCCTGCTCGTAGTAGTCGAGTGTGTCGGCAGATGATGTCATGGTTGGACCTCCGGGTGTGCGGCCATCTCGTACGAGGGCCCGAGTTGGGATTGGACCAGGCGCCGGCTTCGGTGCAGCCGGACCCGCGCGGTCCCCGGCTTCACTCCCAGGACGGCTGCTGCCTCGGTCACGCTGAGGCCGTCGAGCGCCACCAGTTCCATCAGGGCACGGTCACGTCGCGGCAGGCGGGCGAGCGCGGCGTACAGGCGGCGGCTCTCCCGTTCGGCGTCGATCCGCTCCTCGATCCGCGTCAGCGAGTCGGCGTCGAGAAGTCGGCGGCCGGAGATACGGCGGGTCAGTTCGCGCTGACGCACCTGCCGGCGTACCTCTGCGGCCAGCACGTTCCTGGCCACCCCGATCAGCCAGCCGCCCGGACTCCCCCGGTCAGGCTGGTACCCGTGGGCCGCGTCGATCGCCGCGACGAACACGTCGGCCGTCAGGTCAGCCACCAGATGCGGATCGGCTATCCGCCTGGCGAGGAAACGCCGCACGGCCGGCAGATGCTCGCGATAGAAGGCCTCGAGCGCGTCCGGGTCCGTGCCGATGTCGCGTACGGCAACTGAGTGCTCCGATGTCATGTCTCTTCTTGGTCTCTCGCCGTTGCAGCGTTACCAGACACGGCGCGACGACCGAGCGGCGGCGATCGTTCGCGGCGTCTGACAGACTACGGGAGGTGAAGACCTTGCCCCTCTGGCTGGGCCCAGCCCTTACGGCGCTTTTCGCGCTGCTGTACTACAGCGGCCACATCATGGCGGCGGCGGTGCTGGTGATTCTCCTGATGGCAGGGCCGGTCGTCTACGTGCTGGTCGTGATCCTGTTCTTCGACGACACGCAGAAGCCGCCCAAGACATGAGCTGCCCGTCGAACCGAGCGCCTCAAGGAGTCGGAGCGGCGGGCACTGGGGGGCGAGTGAGCTGCTGGATCGACATCTTCTTCGCGACCCACGCGACGAGCAAGGCGTAGCTGATCGACTGGGTGAGTGTGACCAGGATGTTCCACCAGCTCGCCTGCGGGTCGCTGAGGCTCTCGGTGATGTCACCGAACGCGAGCGCGAAGCCGAACGCCAGGTAGTTGTTGAGGATGTGCAGCGCGATCCCGGCCTCCAGGCCACCGGTGCGGATCGCCAGCCACGCGGCGACGACGCCGAACCCGAACCGGTCGAAGAACACGGGCGGGTCGAACTGCAGGTGTGCGCAGGCGAAGATGAACGCGGTCAGCAGGATCGCGAACCAGCGCCCCCACGGCTTCTCGACGAACGATCCGACCGCCATCAACAGGTAGCCGCGGAAGACGTACTCCTCCCCCGCCGCCTGGAAGGGCGTGGTCAGCAGCACGATCAACGCGATCATCGCCGACGAGGCACTGAGATGGTTGAGCCCGCCGGAGAGGTCCACGTCGTCTCCGGTGGACGGCAACACCGCGCCGACGACGAGTGACAGCACCAGCGCGATCACCGAGAGCCCCAGGCAGGCGAAGAGGAACTCCCAGCGCAGCCGCGGTGTGACCGATGCCAGCCAGCGCGGGCGCATCCCGTGCAGCACCCGGATGATCAGCCAGGCCAGCAGGATCATGCCGCCGAGCGTCGCGTTCAGATAGAGCATCGCGGCCGGCGTGATGGTTTCCATCGACGCCGCGTCCGAGACGTTCTGCCAGTAGTCGCCGGACTGGAACGCGACCGCGACGAAGAGCACCGGGAGTGCGAGCACCGGCACGGCCACGATGAAGCCGACCAGCAGCACGACGATGCCGACGGTGGAGCGCCACGGGGCGTAGGTCCAGGTGCGCAGCATCTGCTGGTAGGGCCGGGGACGGTCGTGCGGGAAGCCCGGCCGGGGGGGCGGCGCCACGGCTGGATAGCCGTAGACCGGGTACACGGGCGGCCCCGGAGGTGGCCCCGGCGGCCAGGTCATGACAGATCCGCGGCGTCGGCGAGTCGGGCGAGCGAGGCGTCGCGGCCGAGCAGCTCCAACGACTCGAACAGCGGTGGCGACACCCGGCGGCCGGTGATCGCGACGCGCACGGGACCGAACGCGTTGCGGGGCTTGAGCCCGAGCTCGTCGACCAGCTTGGCCCGGAGCGCCTCGTCGATGGCCTGGGTGCTCCACCCGTCGAGACCGGACAGCGCGTCGTGCGCGGCGCGTACGATCATCCGGCCCTCGTCGGTGGCAAGCTGCTTCTCGACGTCGGCAGGGTCACGCTGGAGCTCGTCGACGAACAGGAACCCGAGCATCCCCACGGCCTCAGCCAGGGTCGTCATCCGCTCCTGCACGAGCGGGGTCGCTTCCCGCAGCAGGGACAGCTGGGCTGGCGTCGGTACCTCGGGCAGCACGTCACCGGCCTGCAAGTACGGCACGATCCTCGTCGCCAGCTCGTCAACCGGCAGCGCCCGCAGATGGGCGGCGTTGATCGCCTCGGCCTTCTTCGGGTCGAAGCGGGCCGGGTTGGGGTTGACCCGCGCGATGTCGAACGCCTCGACCATCTCGGCCATGCTGAAGATGTCGCGGTCCTCGGCGATCGCCCAGCCCAGCAAGGCCAGATAGTTCAGCAGACCCTCGGGCAGGAAGCCCCGGTCGCGGTAACCGAGCAGGTTGGACTCCGGGTCGCGCTTGGAGAGCTTCTTGTTGCCCTGGCCCATCACGTAGGGCAGGTGCCCGAAGCGTGGCACGGTGCCGTTGCCGACGCCGATGTCCGCGAGCGCTCCGTACAGCGCGATCTGCCGGGGCGTACTCGACAGCAGGTCCTCCCCGCGCAGCACGTGGGTAATCTCCATCAGTGCGTCGTCGACCGGGTTGACCAGCGTGTAGAGCGGGTGGCCGTTGCCGCGCACCAGCACGTAGTCGGGCACGTGCTCGGCCTGGAAGGTGATCTCGCCGCGCACCAAGTCGTCGAAGGTGATCGCCTCGCCCGGCATCCTGAAGCGCAGCACCGGCCTGCGGCCGTCGGCCTCGTACGCGGCGCGCTGCTCGGCGGTCAGCTCACGGCAGTGCCCGTCGTACCCCGGCGTACGGCCCTCCCCCTTAGCCTTCTCGTTGCGCTCGTCGAGCTCCTCGGTGGTGCAGAAGCAGTGGTACGCCTTCCCCGCGGCCAGCAGTCGGGCGGCGACGTCGGCGTAGACGTCCATCCGCTGGCTCTGCCGATAGGGCTCGTGCGGACCACCCACCTCGGGGCCTTCGTCCCAGCCGAAGCCGAGCCAGCGCAGCACCTCCACGATCGTGTCGTAGGACTCCTCGGAGTCGCGGGCAGCGTCGGTGTCCTCGATGCGGAACACGAACGTACCCTGGTTGTGTCGGGCGAAGGCCCAGTTGAACAGGGCCGTGCGGGCCAGCCCGACGTGCGGCGAGCCGGTCGGGGACGGGCAGAACCGGACGCGAACCCCCGGGACGGGTGCCGGTGCGGGCGCGTCAGTCACGCGAAACCACCTTGTTGGTCAGGGTGCCGATTCCGGCGATGGTCACGTCGACCTCGTCGCCGACCTGCATAGGTCCGACGCCCTCGGGGGTGCCGGTCAGGATCACGTCGCCGGGCAACAAGGTCATCACCGAGCTGACGTGTGCGATCAGCGTCGGCACGTCGAAGATCAGGTCGTGGGTGGTGCCCTCCTGCATGAGGTCGCCGTTGAGGCGGGTCTCCAGGGTGAGTGCGGCGGGGTCGAGCTCGGTCTCGATCCACGGGCCGAGCGGGCAGAACGAGTCGAAGCCCTTGGCGCGGGTGAACTGACCGTCCTTGCGTTGCAGGTCGCGCGCGGTCACGTCGTTGCCGACGGTGTAACCGAGCACCACGTCGCGGTAGCGCTCCACGGGCACGTCACGGCAGATCCGGCCGATCACGACCGCGAGCTCGCCCTCGAAGTGCACATTCTCGCTCTGGCGAGGGTAGAAGATCGGCTCACCCGGGCCGATCACGCTGGTGTTGGGCTTGATGAACATCAGCGGCTCGTCCGGCACGTCGCCACCCATCTCCGCGGCGTGCGCGGCGTAGTTGCGCCCGATGCCGACCACCTTGCTGCGCGGCAGCACCGGAGCGAGCAGGCGTACGTCGGCCAGCTTGAGCACGGTCTGGGTGAGCTCGATCCCCGAGTAGAGAGGGTCGCCGGTGAGCAGGATGACATCGGAGTCGGGGTCGAGTTCGCCGTACTCGTCGAGCTCGCCGTCGATCACGCCGAACTGGGGGTCGTCACCCGTGGTGAACCTGGCAATGCGCACCCGCGAAGCCTACTTGCCGGACTTATCGTCCGCGGGCGGGCGGTCGCTCAGCGCCGGCACCTGGTCGATGGTGACCGCATCGAAGAACCGCCACCTGCCGCCTTCCTTCTGGATCAGGATGCGGCCGATCTGCGGGGCGTCGTCGACGGTCACGGTCACGGGTACGACCGCCAGATGTCGCCCGGTGGTGGTCCAGCCGACCTCGCCGACCCCGCTGAGCCGCGCGTTGGTGACGCCCGCGAACGAGTAGCCGGCGACGAACTTCTTGCGTGGCGTCTTCTGAACCTCCTTGGCGGCTATGTCCCAGATCGCGCCGGCGTCGTGGTCGCGTACGGCTCGGGCGTACTTGACCGCCACCCGCACGGCCGCGTCCAACTGCGGGCTGGGCGAGGCACTGGCTGTCGACTCCGGGACCTCCGTCTCCGTCGTCGCCTCGGGCTGGCGCGACAGCGCGTTCGCGAGCAGCGCACCGGCCATGCCGAGCACCAGCAAGGCCACCAAGACCCAGACGACGATCCGGACGGGGCGGCTGCTGGTCAACTCGGGCATGACCCGATTCTTACGGGCCCGCGGTAGCGGTCAGCCACCGGCGCGGTGCCAGCCTGGCCATTCGCCTGGCCACTCGACCGTCCGGGCGCTCCGTTGGAAGACGGTCAGCCGTCGGTGCCGGACTGGTCGGAAGTTCCCTGTCCGGTGCCGTCGGTGGACTGGCCGTTCATCTGGCCATTCGACTGGCCGGGCGCTCCGTTGGGAGGCTGCATCTGGCCGCCGGGGCCTTGCTGGCCGCCGCCTGCGGTGGCATGACCGATCGCGAACCCGCCGCCGAGTCCGATGATCAAGGACGCCGCGCCGACGGCGAGGGTATGCCACAACTTGGTGACCCGCTCCCCGAAGGGAACCTTCGGCGTACGCTCGGGTGCCGCGGCGTACACGACGGTCTCTGCCGACGGGTCCAAGGTCCCGGTCGCGGAGGTGCTGATGTCGGAAGTGTTCGTGTCCATGGGATCACGGTGGCCAGCAGTCCTGGCCGCAGCCTGTGACAGTCATATGCTCTTTCTAGGATCGTGGGATGCTCATCCTTGTGATGCGTTCGCGCAGACTCCGATTCCTTTCCTGGCGTGAGGTGCGCGAGTGACACCGGACCTCGCCCATCGCGAACGGCTGCTTCCCTTCGTCGGCCCGCACCTCGAACGTCGGCGCGCAGGCATCAAGCATCCGATCCACGACTTCCTGTTCACCTACTACTCCTACCGTCCGGCCCAGCTGCTGCGCTGGCGCCCGCCCGGCGGACTCGACGCCGCCAGAAGGCCGCTTGCTGCGGCGATCCTCACCATCCTGAAGGCAACAGCAGGGCGCCAAGGCAACTACGGCTGCTTCGGACTCCACGAGTGGGCGATGGTCTATCGCGAGCCGAACACGCGGCACCCTCAGCCTCTACGTCTTGGCCATCAGGGAACCGACGAGGTAGTGGAAGTCCACCGGCTGGGTTGTAGTCATTGGGACGCGGTGAGGTTCTTCACCCCGTCTTCGCTACCGCTCAACACCCTTCGGCCCGCTAGTGACGACCGAGCCGACTTCGAGCAGCCCGCTTGTCTCCACACGAACATGGATCTCTACAAGCACGCCTATCGGCTGGCGACTGTCGTCGGATCGGACCTCATCGCTGATGCCTTCGAGTTGGCCTGGGACGTGCGCATCATGGACATGAGAGCGGCTCCCTACGACCTGACCGGCATCAGCATCGACCCTTACGGGATCGAGTGGACACCCATCAAGGTCGAGACCACCGAGGGCAAGCGCGAGTATGCCGACCTTCAACGTCAGTTCTCAGAGCGCGCCGCACCAATCCGCGCTCACTTGATCGATGTGCTCACGGAAGCGTTTCCACCTCACGAGCTTGCCGGCGTAGGGCACAGGAGCGTGCGCGCCACCGCTGTTGGGCACGACGAAGACACGACTCGTGCCGACACGACTCGGGAACGACAACTCAGGCGATGACGTAGCCCTCGACGCGGGCTCGCAGGTCGCCCAGGATCCGGGTCAGTAGCCGCGATACCTGCATCTGGGAGACGCCGATGGCGTCGCCGATCTCGCTCTGGCTCAACTCGTCGACGAAACGAAGCCGCAGGATCTCCCGATCCCGATCAGCCAGGCCGGAGCAGAGCTGCCGCACCAGGTGGCGGGTCTCGGCTCTGGCCAGCTCGGGGTCGTGGGTGCCCAGCGATTCCGCGAGTGACTGGGTCTCCTCGTCCCCCAGGGGAGTGTCGAGCGACAGCGCGCTGTAGCAGCCGTCGGCGGCCAGGCACTCGGCCACCTGCTCGGGATCCGCGCCGAGGTGCTCGGCGATCTCCTCTGCCGAGGGCGACCGATGGAGGGTCTGCGTAAGCTCTCCGTCGGCCACCCACACCTGGCTCTGCAGTTCCTGGACCCGGCGCGGCGGTCGCACCACCCAACCGGCGTCCCGGAAGTGGCGGCGGATCTCACCTCGGATCGTAGGGACGGCGTACGACACGAAGTCGTAACCACGCTGGGGGTCATACCCCTGCGCGGCGTTCACCAAACCCAGGAAGGCAACCTGTTCGAGATCCTCGTGGGCGATCCCACGTCCGGCGTACCGGTTGGCGAGCCGGCGCGCGAGCGGCAGGTTGATGCCGACCACGCGGTCGACGATGTCGTTGCGCTCGGCCTCACCGGCGCGAGGCCAGCGCGTGTAGAGCCGGTCGGTGGTACGCCGCCTGTCCTGCGACGTCATCGGAGGAGTGCGGGAGTGCGCGAGCCGCGCGGTCATGTTCGTCCCCTTGCTTTGTGGCAAGCCCCGAGATGGGCACCTTCACGGCCGACGGGCCGGCCGCACTCCCTTCCTACCGAACCCCACGGGACAAGACACATAAAACGGATATCGGTCTAGACCGACACCGCGTTGCGAACCGCCCGCGCGACCACCTCGACCGCGGCGATCTCGAGCGTCAGCGCATCCTGCTCCGGCCCGCCGATCGATGTTGCGGTCGACACCGCGAACACCGTATCGCCGTCGAACGAGGTGTGCACCGGCCGGATGGCGTGCGCCAGCCCGTCGTGGCTCACCGTCGCCAGCCGGGTGGCCTCGGCTTTGGTGAGGGCGACGTCGGTGGCGACGAGTACGAGAGTGGTGTTGGCACCCGAGGTCGGTGCGGTGAAGAAGTCGACGACGCCTGGGCCGGCGAGGACCTGGCCGCGAGCATCGACGATGTCGCCGACCGCGTTGACGACAGCCAGCGCGCCGACCACGCCGCCACCCGGGAGCAGGCGCGACGCGGTGCCGATGCCGCCCGGGGCGGCGGTCTCCGGGCCGAGCAGCTTGCCGACCGTCGCTCCGGTGCCCGCGCCGATGCGACCGTTGCCGCAAGGCGAGCCTGGCTCGGCGTCGATGCAGGCATGCCGGCCGGAGTCGCGGTCCGGGCGAGCCTGCGGGTCGCCCACGGCGAGGTCGAAGATCACCGCGCCCGGCACGATCGGCACCCGCGCCGGGCCGACATCCAGCCCGATCTCCTTCTCCGCCAGATAGCTCATCACGCCGTCGGCGGCGGCCAACCCGAACGCGGAGCCACCGCTGAGCACGATCGCGTGCACCCGCTCGACCATGCGCGTGGGATCAAGCAGGTCCGTTTCGCGGGTGCCCGGCGCCGCACCGCGTACGTCCACACCTGCGATCGCGCCCTCGGCACCGAAGATCGCGACCGTGCAGCCGGTCAGCCCGACCTGGTCGCTCCAGTGACCGATCCGGAGCCCGGGCACGTCGGTGATGTCGTCCACGGCACCAGCCTAAGGAATCACGCGCCGCGGCACCGGCCCTGTGCGGTTGCCAGCTGGCAGCATGTGCCAGTCAGCAACCGCGTAAGGTCGAGGGCTGGATTGTGGCCGATGGAGGCAGACCGCACCGGCGTGTCGCGGTCGCCATCGGCCACAAACCGGCTAAACGGTCGCTATCGGCCACAAACCGGCTCCCGTCCGGCGTCAGAACATCACGGTGCCGAACTCGGCGGTCTGCACGAACCCGACCTTCTCGTACGCGCGGCGGGCCGGGAGGTTGTGCTCGTTGACGTAGAGCGACACGATCGGAGCGATCTCGTGGCGGGCGTACTCGGCCACGGCGGCCATGCCCGCGGTGGCCAGGCCCTGGCCGCGGTGCGCGGGGTCGACGTACACCCCCTGCACCTGGCAGGCGTGCTCGGTGACCGAGGCGACCTCGGCTTTGAACAGCACCTTGCCCTGCTCGATGCGGGCGAAAGACCAGCGCTTCTCGATCAGCTGGGATACGCGCGCGCGATACATGCTGCTCCCGCCCGCCTCGGGCGAGACGCCAAGCTCCTCGGTGTGCATGGCGACGCAGGCAGGGTAGACGGCGTCGAGGTCGGCAAGGGTGGTGATCCGTACCAAGGGATCGGGCGCAACCTGGACCTGTCGCGCGAGCTCCAGGTGCGGCTGGTGCCAGCGGAACGCCCGGGCCGGCGCCCAGGACGGCTTGACACGGTCCCACAGACCTCGCACCTGGCCCAGCGGCCCGACGATCGTGGCGCAGTGCCTGCCCTGCACGATGGCACGGGCGGCAAAGGCGTCCAGAGCCGCCTCCGTCGCTTCGACGGGGACCAGATTCGCGCCCGCGTGGCAGGCCGAGACCAACTCACCGTCTTCCACGTACCCCCAGAACTCGCCCGCGAGGCGACGCCGGTCGAGGTCGGTGGTACGCGCCCGGAATTCGGCGAACAGGTGGATGACGGGGTCGCGCGAAACCAGGTCGAGCAATGCCGGAAGATCGGTCGGCCCGAGGACACGCAGACCGGTCTGAGTCCCCGACAGACGAAAGGGCGCACGAGGAGGCACACCGGCAGCCTACGACCCCTCCTGCCCTCTTCGGGGCCAAGATGCGACAAGGTGGTGTCTATGCGAGTGCCACTGCCGAGCCTGCCGGTCCCCGGCCTGCGCCAGGCACCCCCGCTGCTCCCGGAGCTGGCGGGCGAGGCACCAGCACAGGTTTCGCCGCCCGACATAGCCCACGATCCGGTGCTGCTGTTGCACCATATGGAGCGGACGCTGGTGCGCGCTCACCTCGAGGCGCCGTATGCGATGACCCCTACCGAGCTACGCAGGCTCCGCTACCTGATCGCGTTCGCCCGGCTGACCCGGTTCGAGCCGGGTGCGGCCCGGCCCGGCGGCGCAGTCCCGGCCGCGACGCCGCGCACCGAGGTGGATCTGACCGCCGAGCTGGCGCCCTGGCGCGAGCTGGTCGTCGACAAGCTGAGCGGTCCGTTACGCCGCGAGACCAGCAACGTTCGCCGGTTGGCTCGGGCCCGCGAGGTGTTCTACGCGCTGGAGGAACAAGCCGACGAACAGCGGGCCACGCTGCTGGCCAACCACAAGGGCGAGTTCACCGCCACCGACCTCGACGCGGAGATCGCCTACAAGAGTCTCGCGCTGGTGCTCGGCGGTGGCGGCGGCGCCGGCTTCGTCTACCTCGGTGCCATGAAGCGGCTGGTGGCTGCCGGCATCACCCCCTCGTACATCATCGGCTCGTCCATCGGTGCGGTGCTGGGCTCGCTGTTCGCGCGGTCCCGACCGGTGCCGATCGAGGACTACATCGAGTTCACCAAGTCCATCAGCTACCGCGCCGTGCTCGGCCCCGAGCCGATGCGCCGCCGGCACGGCCTGACCAGCGTGATGTCGGTGCGCATCGACGAGGTCGGGCGCCCGGTGTTCGCCAAGGCCGACGGCACTCAGATCACGATGGACGAGCTCGCGATCCCCTACGACTCGGTCGTGGCCGGCGTACACCGCGGACTGTTCTCGCGGCTGCCGGCCCGGTTCCGCCGGCAGGAGATGGCGATGGCCGGGCTGCGATCACTGCCGGTCGTGCCCATCGGGCTCGGCCCGATGATGGTCAGCCGGCTCTGGCAGGCGGCCTCGTTCTTCGACTCCCGGGTCGTGAAGCCGATCGTCCTCGGCGGAGACGCGCTGACTCGCCGGCTCAACGTCGTCGACGCAGCGGCGTTCTCCGCCGCGATCCCGGGCGTGCTGCACCACGAGACCGACGACCCCGACATGGTGCCGATCCTCGACGAGCTGATGGAGAGCAAGCAGGTCGCCGCGCTGGTCGACGGAGGCGCGGCCAGCAACGTGCCGGTCGAACAGGCCTGGATCATGGTCCAGCGCGGCCGGATCGGCACCCGCAACGTGCTCTATCTGGCGTTGGACTGTTTCCATCCGCGCTGGGATCCCAAGCACCTCTGGCTGACACCGCTGACCAGGGCCGTGCAACTGGCCATGGTGCGCAACGCGCCGTATGCCGACCAGCTGATCCGGATGAACCCGACCCTGTCACCGGCGACGCTGGCGCCGGGCCCGGAGGCGATCGAGCAGTCCGTACGCTGGGGTGAGGCCTCGATGGATCAGGGGATGGAGTTCGTGGCCCGGATGCTCGAACCGATCTGGTGGAGCGGCGACCGGCCGCCGAGGCCACGGCCACGCAAGGCGCGGCGTACGCCGGATATCGCGCTGGCTCCGTTGCTGGCCGAGATCAAGGCCCGGCCGCGCGATCCGGTGACGCGCCTGCTCGAGCGCTACTTCAGCTGACGCTCACGCTCGGTGCGCCGCCGTCGACGGGTTCCATCTCCTCGGCGATGCGCATCGCCTCCTCGATCAGGGTCTCGACGATCTGCGACTCCGGCACGGTCTTGATCACCTCGCCCTTGACGAAGATCTGGCCCTTGCCGTTGCCGGAGGCGACGCCGAGGTCGGCCTCGCGGGCCTCGCCGGGGCCGTTGACGACGCAGCCCATGACGGCCACCCGCAGCGGGACCTCCAGACCGTCGAGCCCGGCGGTGACCTGCTCGGCCAGCGTGTAGACGTCGACCTGGGCACGACCGCACGAGGGGCACGAGACGATCTCGAGGCGGCGCGGCCGCAGGTTGAGCGACTCGAGGATCTGCAGGCCCACCTTCACCTCCTCGACCGGCGGCGCGCTGAGCGAGACGCGGATGGTGTCGCCGATGCCCTGGGAGAGCAGGGCGCCGAACGCGGTCGCCGACTTGATCGTGCCCTGGAAGGCGGGACCGGCCTCGGTGACGCCGAGGTGAAGCGGCCAGTCGCCGGCCTCGGCGAGCAGCTCGTAGGCCCGCACCATCACGACCGGGTCGTTGTGCTTGACCGAGATCTTGAAGTCGTGGAAGTCGTGCTCCTCGAACAGGCTCGCCTCCCACTTGGCCGACTCGACCAGCGCCTCGGGCGTAGCCTTGCCGTACTTCTGCAACAACCGCGGGTCGAGCGACCCGGCGTTGACGCCGATCCGGATCGAGGTGCCGCGATCCTTGGCAGCCGCCGCGATCTGCGCGACCTGGTCGTCGAATTTGCGGATGTTGCCGGGGTTGACCCGCACCGCGGCACAACCCGCGTCGATGGCCGCGAACACGTACTTCGGCTGGAAGTGAATGTCGGCGATCACCGGGATCTGCGAGTGCTTGGCGATCTCGGGGAGCGCGTCGGCGTCGTCCTGGCTCGGACAGGCGACCCGGACGATGTCGCAGCCGGCAGCGGTCAGCTCGGCGATCTGCTGCAGCGTCGCGTTCACGTCGGCGGTCAGGGTCGTACACATCGACTGCACCGAGATCGGCGCGTCGCCGCCTACCTCCACCTTGCCGACCTTGATCTTGCGGCTCTTGCGGCGGGGAGACAGCACCGGCGGCGGTGCCTCGGGCATGCCCAGCGAGATCGAGGTCATGGGGCAAGTCTAGGTGGGGCTGTCGTCTGTAAGAGAAGTCCTCGACTTCGGCGCCTCGCGTCCGGCCGGCGTCTCGATACACGCCTCGCAAGCTCGGCGCACTCGACGACCGGGAGCGGCTCGATACACGCCTCCTTCGTCGGCGCACTCGCCGAGCGGGCCACGCGCAAGCGCTGATCGAGTGACCGCGAGGAACGAGCGGTCAGATCGAGATCCGCGCGGTCAGCCCGTCACGTGCAGCGGCACGACTAGATCGGCGACGATGAGCACGACTCCCATGAGCATCAACGCTCCCGCTCCGACGTACGCGATCGGCATCAGCTTGGCGATGTCCACGAAGCCGGGGTCGGGGCGGCCGAACAGCCTGGCGATGCCGCGGCGCAGGCCCTCGTACAGGGCACCGGCGATGTGGCCGCCGTCCAGCGGCAGCAGCGGGATGAAGTTGAACATGCCGACGAAGAAGTTGAACCCGGCGACGAGTACGACCAGGAACACGATCTTGTCCTGGATGGTCGTGTCGTGCTCGGAGACCACTTCGCCGGCGAGGCGACCGCCTCCCACGATGCTGACCGGACTCTCCGGGTCGCGGGGCTCGACGCCGACGATCGCCTTGGCGACGCCCCAGACCTTGACCGGCATCTGCAGGAACGCCTCGGCGGTGTTCTTGGTCATCTCGCCCATCTGCCGCAGCGTGTAGATCGGGCCGCCGGTCGGGATCTCGGTCACGGGCTGCACGCCGAGGAAACCGACCTTGACCAGCGAGTCGTCGGTCGTGGACTTGGGGCGGGGGGTCACCACGGTGCTGGTCTCGACCGTCTTCTCGACGCCGTCGCGGGTGTAGCCGATCACCGCCTTGTCGTCGCCGTTGGCGCGGATCAGCACCGACAGCTGCTCCCAGCTGTGCACGGTCGTGCCGTTGAACGAGTCGATCACGTCGCCGGCCCGGATGCCGGCCTGGTAGGCCGGTGTCGCCGGATCGTTCGCGGTGCAGGCTCGTCCGGTCTCGGCGGCCGGAACGATGCACGGGGACACGTCGTCGACCTTGAGCGTGGCGTGCTCGTCGCGCGCGTTCCCGACCGTGGCGAAGATCCCCCAGAAGAGCAGGAACGCGATCAGGATGTTCACCGACGGCCCTGCGGCCATCACGATGACCTTCTTCCACCACGTCAGCTTGTAGAAGAGCCGGTCGGCGTCCTCGGGGCGTACGTGCTCGGCCTCGGCCGTGCGGGCATCGGAGATCAGCTGCGAGAAGAAGCCGGTACTCGACTGCCGCAGCACCGCGGGATCGCCCTTCGGGTCGGGCGGGAGCATCCCGACGATCTTGACGTAGCCCCCCAGCGGCAGCGCCTTGACGCCGTACTCGGTCTCGCCCTTCTGCCGCGACCACACGGTGGTGCCGAAACCGACGAAGAACTGGCTGACGCGCGCACCGAACCGCTTGGCGGGGATCATGTGCCCCATCTCGTGCAGGGCGACGCTGACCACGAGCGCGAGCACGAAGACGAAAACGCCCAGCAGGTAGAGCAGAGTGGTCACGCGGGGGTGCCTTCCAGGAGGTCGACGGCGGCGGCTCGGGCCCAGGCGTCCGCGGCGAGCACGTCGTCGACGGTGAGCCCCTCCGAGCGTACGCCGGGGATGGGCAGCGCAAGCACGGAAGCGATAGTCGGCACGATGTCGGCGAAGCGCATCCGGCCGTCCAGGAACGCGGCCACGCAGACCTCGTTCACCGCGTTGTAGACCGCGGGCGCGGTGCCTCCGGCGTTGCCCGCGCTGCGAGCCAGGCGTACCGCCGGGAAGGCGTCGTCGTCGAGCGGGAAGAACTCCCAGGCCTGGGGCCGGCTCCAATCGACGGCCGGTGCCGCGTCGGGCACCCGGTCGGGCCAGGCCATCCCGAGCGCGATCGGGATCAGCATCGAAGGCGGACTGGCCTGGGCGATCGTGGAGCCGTCGGTGAACTCGACCATCGAGTGCACGACCGAGGTCGGGTGGACGACGACCTCGATGCGGTCGAAGCCGATCCCGAAGAGCAGATGCGCCTCGATCACCTCCAGTCCCTTGTTCACCAGGGTCGCGGAGTTGACGGTGACGACCGGGCCCATGTCCCAGGTCGGGTGCGCCAGGGCCTGGTCCGGGGTCACCTCGGCCAGCTGCTCGGCCGACCAGCCGCGGAACGGGCCGCCGCTCGCGGTCAGCACCAGCCGGCGTACCTCGTCGGCGCTCCCCCCACGCAGGCACTGGGCCAGCGCACTGTGCTCGGAGTCCACCGGCACGATCTGGCCGGGCGCCGCTTTGCCGGTCACCACCGGGCCGCCGATGATCAGCGACTCCTTGTTGGCCAGCGCCAGCACGTTGCCGGCCTCGAGCGCCGCCACCGTCGGCCGTAGCCCGACCGCACCGGTGATCCCGTTGAGCACGACGTCGCAGCCGAGCGCGGCCGCGTGTGTGGACGCCTCCTCGCCCAAGCCACTGTAGGCGGGCGCGAACTCGGACACCTGCGCCTCGAACAGCTCGCGCTGGGAGCCGCCCGCGGTCAGCGCGACGACCCGGAACCGGTCGGGGTTCGCCCGGACGACCTCCAGCGCCTGGGTGCCGATCGAGCCGGTCGAGCCGAGGATCACGACGTCACGGACGGAAGCACTGCTCACCTGGGCATTCTCCCAACCGGCCACGAGTCTGCCGAAACCGCCACGCGGCCCCCGTTCGGTCCCCTACGCTGCCGGTGGAGAGATCCGACATGGATCGTCAGTCAACGGAGGCACCGATGGGCGTGTCAGCTGTCGGGAATCGGGGCGTGCAGCCCGGCACGATTCCCTGGCTCTTCGGTGGCTTCCTGGCGCTCTTGATCGTGCTGGTCTGGATGGTCGGCCCGCCCTTGACCCCCGGCCTGCGCAACGCCGCCCACGCGGAATGCAACGCGCGTACCGGGTCGGACTATCGCGACTACTACCTGTCGTGGACCCTCCCGAGCTGGTCTCCCCCGATGAATCTGGACTTCACGTTCCCACACTGGGAGTGCACCGACCTGCGTCCCGACACCCGCGGTTCCACGTCCCTCGGCTGGTGGACCAACCCGTTCTGACCCCGCGTCTGGGTCACGAACCGCCTGCGAGCAGGAGCGCCGAGAGCTCTGCCGTCGACCACTCCGGCTGCTCGCCGAGCACCGTGAGATCGGTGCCGTAGCGGCTGACCCGGCGCCCGTCGAAGCGCAGGATCTGACCGGTCACGGTGCTCGTCGCATCGGAGAGCAGGCTCAGCACGAGCGGAGCGATGGCGTCGGCCGTCGGGAAGCTCTCGGGATCGGCGTGGCTCTGGTCGAGGTGGTCGATCGTCATCTGCGTCAGCGCCCACGGCGAGACGGCGTTGACGCGGATGCCGTGCTCCTTGCCCTCGATCGCCCAGTTCACCGTCATGGCGTTGACGGCACCCTTGGTGGCGCCGTACGCGCTCATCCCGGCGACGCCGTGCTGCGCGCCCGAGACGACGTTGACGATCGATCCGCCCGTGCCCGCCTCGACCATCGCCCGAAGCGCGTGCCCGACGCTGAACTGCACGCCGAGGACATTGACCTCGACGATGCGCCGCAGCCGCACCTCGTCCTCCTCCCACGGCTTGCCCATGTGCATGATCGCCGCGTTGGCGACCACGCCGTCGAGCGCACCGAACGCCCGCACGGTCTCCTGGACCGCGCGCTCGGAGTCGGACCACGAGGAGACCGACCCGGCGACGGCGATGGCCGCTCCCCCGGCATCCCGGATCTCCTCGGCGACGCTCCGCGCCGTGGCCTCGTTGATGTCGTTGACGGTCACCGACGCGCCCGCCTGCGCGGCTTGAACGGCGTAGGCCCGGCCGAGGCCCTGTCCGGCTCCGGTGACGAGAATCGCCTTGCCGGCGAGGGCGAGGGGCGCATTCATGGTGAACCTCCTGGTGAAGCGGTGATCGACGCGAACGTCAGGACGCGATGCCGTGCTCGTGGCCGACGCCGCTAGCCGAGATAGGACATCACGTGCTTGATTCGGGTGTAGTCCTCGAGCCCGTACATCGACAGGTCCTTGCCGTACCCGCTGTGCTTGAAGCCGCCGTGCGGCATCTCGGAGACGAACGGGATATGGGTGTTGATCCAGACCACGCCGAAGTCCAGGTCTCTGCTCATCCGCATGGCACGGCCGTGGTCCTTGGTCCACACACTGGAGGACAGCCCGTACTGGGTGCCGTTGGCCCACCGCAGCGCCTCGGCCTCGTCGCTGAACCGCTGCACGGTGATGACCGGCCCGAAGATCTCGGTCTGGATCTGCTCGTCGTCCTGCCGTAGCCCGGAAAGCACGGTGGGCTCGTAGAAGTAGCCCTTCTCGCCCTGCTGTTTGCCGCCGGTGTTGAGCACGGCGTGGTCCGGTAGCCGGTCGACCATGCTGGCGACCCGGGCGAGCTGGTCGGTGTTGTTCAGCGGCCCGTAGAGCACGTCCGCGTCGTCGGGCATCCCGGTCTTGGTGTTCCTGGCCTGCTCGGCCAGCGCCGCGACGAAGTCGTCGTGTACGCCCGGCCCCGCGAGTACCCGGGTCGCGGCCGTGCAGTCCTGTCCGGCGTTGAAGTAGCCGGCACCCGCGATGGCAGCCGCCGCGTTCTCGATGTCCGCGTCGTCGAAGACGATCACCGGCGCCTTGCCGCCGAGCTCGAGATGCACCCGCTTGAGATCGGTCGCCGCGGACGCCGCGACCTCCATACCCGCGCGCACCGAGCCGGTGATCGCGACCATCTGGGGCGTCGGGTGGGCGATCAGCGCGCGGCCGGTGTCCCGATCGCCGGTGACGACGTTGAGTACGCCCGGGGGCAGGAACTCCGCGCAGACTTCGGCGAGCAGCCGCGACGACGCGGGCGTGGTGTCGCTGGGCTTGAGCACGATCGTGTTGCCCGCCGCCAGAGCCGGCGCGATCTTCCAGATCATCATCATCAGCGGGTAGTTCCAGGGCGTGACCTGGCCGATCACGCCGATCGGCTCGCGCCGGATCCAGGAGGTGTGATCGGCGAGGTACTCCCCCGCGCTCTTGCCTTCCAGCACGCGGGCCGCGCCGGCGAAGAACCGGAAGTGGTCCGAGCTCAGCGGCATCTCCTCCGACGCGGTGATGCCGATCGGCTTGCCGGTGTCCTTGACCTCGGTGGCCAGGATCTCGTCGGCGCGCGTGTCGATCGCGTCGGCGATCTTGAGCAGGATCTCGCTGCGCTCTCGCGGTGTCGTCGTACGCCAGGACTCGAACGCCTTCGCGGCCACGGCGTACGCACGGTCGACGTCCTGCTGGCCGCTCTGGGCAGCCTGGGCGTACACCTCCCCCGTGGTGGGGTCGTACACGTCGTAGGTCGCACCGGACGCGGCTGGCACGGCCTGGCCGTCGATGAAGTTGGTGATGGTCTGAGTCATGCCGCTGAGCGTAGTCACCCCAGGATCGGGTCGAGAAGGGCCGCTGGCGACTAATTCCGTTGCTCAACCCAACGAATTCGCGTGATTCTCCAAAGTTCGGAGAAATTTGCAACGGATTCCCTTGATTTGTGCGCGTCTCGGGTTCACAATAAAGCGACCCCGGACAGGAGCACCATGACCGCCGAGCAGCACGCGGATCTCACCAGCAGCGGACGCGACCACCTGTGGCTGCATTTCTCCCGACTCTCCGCCTTCGACGCCGGTCAGGTGCCGATCATCGTCAAGGGCGAGGGCGCCTACATCTACGACTCCGCCGGCAAGCGCTACCTCGACGGGTTGGCCGGCCTGTTCGTGAACCAGCTCGGTCACGGCCGTACCGAACTCGCCGAGGCCGCCGCCAAGCAGGCCGCCCAGCTCGCGTTCATGCCACTGTGGTCCTACGCGCACCCGGCCGCGATCGAACTCGCCGAGCGCGTCGCGAGCTTCGCCCCGGGCGACCTCAACCGGGTGTTCTTCACCGGCGGTGGCGGCGAGGCCGTCGAGTCGGCCTGGAAGCTGGCCAAGAACTACTTCAAGCTGGTCGGCAAGCCGCTCAAGCACAAGGTCATCAGCCGCTCGATCGCCTACCACGGCACCAACCAGGGCGCCCTCTCGATCACCGGGCTGCCGGGGCTCAAGCAGCAGTTCGAGCCGCTCGTGCCGTCGACCTTCCGAGTCCCGAACACCAACTTCTACCGCGCGCCCGAGCAGTTCCAGACCGGTGCCGCCGGCGACTTGGAGCGGTTCGGCCGCTGGGCCGCCGACCAGATCGCGGTCGCGATCGAGAACGAAGGCCCCGACACCGTCGCCGCGGTGTTCTTGGAGCCGGTGCAGAACTCCGGCGGCTGCTTCCCGCCCCCGCCCGGCTACTTCCAGCGGGTTCGCGAGATCTGCGACACCTACGACGTGCTGCTGGTCAGCGACGAGGTCATCTGCGCGTTCGGGCGCCTGGGCCACTACTTCGGCGCCGAGCGATTCGGCTACCAGCCCGACATCATCACCTGCGCCAAGGGCATCACCTCCGGGTACGCCCCGATGGGCGCGATGATCGCCAGCGACCGGATCGCCGAGCCGTTCCGCAACGGGTCGGAGATGTTCGCCCACGGCTACACCTTCGGCGGGCACCCGGTCGCCTCGGCCGTCGCGCTGCGCAACCTGGAGATCTTCGAGGACGAGGGCGTCAACAAGCACGTGCTGGCCAACCAGGACGCGTTCCGCAACACCCTGGAGAAATTGCTGGACCTGCCGATCGTCGGCGACGTGCGCGGCGAGGGCTTCTTCTACGGCATCGAACTGGTCAAGGACAAGGCGACCAAGGCCACGTTCGACGAGGCCGAGTCCGAGCGGCTGCTGGCGGGTTTCCTGTCGACCGCCCTGTTCGAGGCCGGCCTCTACTGCCGGGCCGACGATAGAGGCGACCCGGTGATCCAGCTGTCGCCTCCGCTGATCTGCGACCAGTCGCACTTCGACGAGATCGAGCAGATCCTGCGCAGTGTGCTGACCGAGGCGGTCACCAAGCTCTAAATGACCTGAGCCGGGGGGCTCACCACAGGGGGTATCGCGGCGGCGATCCGGCACCAGCCGGGTCGCCGCCGCAACGTCGTTGATATGCCTACTGCGTGACCCGGTAGGCGTCGAAGACGCCCTCGACGTGCCGCACCGCGCGCAGCACGTGACCGAGATGTTTGGGGTCGGCCATCTCGAAGGTGAAGCGTGACTTGGCGACGCGGTCGCGACCGGTCTGCAGGGTCGCCGCGAGGATGTTGACGTGCATGTCCGAGAGCACCTTGGTGATGTCGGACAGCAGTCGGGCGCGGTCGAGGGCCTCGACCTGGATGTTGACCATGAACATCGACTGGGCGGTCGGCGCCCACTCGACCTCGGTGAAGCGGTCCTTCTGCAACGTGGCCGCGTTGGCACAGTCGGCCCGGTGCACCGAGATGCCCTGGCCACGGGTCACGAACCCGACGATGTCGTCGCCGGGCACCGGAGTGCAGCACTTGGCCAGCTTGACCCACACGTCGCTGATGCCCTTGACGATGACGCCCGCGTCGCCGCCGGCTCGCGCCTTGGCCGAGCGGTCGGGGATCCGGACCCCTTCGGCGAGGTCCTCGACCGCGCCCTCGACGCCGCCGTAGAGCGCCATCACCCGGCGTACGACCGTCTGGGCCCCGAGGTTGCCCTCCCCCACGGCGGCGTACAGAGCCGACACGTCGGCCAGCCGGGACTCGGCGGCCACGGCCGCGAGGTTGTCGGCGGTCAACACCCGCTTGATCGCCACGCCCTCCTTGCGCATCATCCGGGCGATCTGTTCCTTGCCGCGCTCGATGGCCTCCTCACGGCGCTCCTTGGTGAACCACTGCCGGATCTTGTTGCGCGCTCTCGGCGACTTCACGAACGCCAGCCAGTCGCGCGACGGCCCGGCGGTCGGGGCCTTGCTGGTGAACACCTCGACCACGTCGCCGTTGTCGAGCTGGGACTCCAGTGGCACCAGCCGCCCGTTGACCCGCGCTCCGATCGTGCGGTGGCCTACCTCGGTGTGCACCGCGTACGCGAAGTCGACCGGGGTGGAACCCATCGGCAGCGGGACGACGTCGCCCCGCGGCGTGAAGACGTACACCTGCGAGACGTTCATCTCGAAGCGCAGCGACTCCAGGAACTCGCCGGGGTCCTCGGTCTCCTGTTGCCAGTCGACCAGCTGCTTGACCCAGGTCATGTCGTGGTCGCCGGCGCGAGTCTCGGGCCCGGCGTTCGGGTTCTCCTTGTACTTCCAGTGCGCCGCGACGCCGTACTCGGCCCGCCGGTGCATCGCGAAGGTACGGATCTGCATCTCGACCGGTTTGCCCTCGATGCCGATCACGGTGGTGTGCAGCGACTGGTACATGTTGAACTTCGGCATCGCGACATAGTCCTTGAACCTGCCGGGCACCGGGTTCCATCGCGAATGCAGCACGCCCAGAGCGGCATAGACATCGCGCTCCTCTTCGACCAGCACCCGGATGCCGACCAGGTCGTAGATGTCGGAGAACTCACGGCCCCGCACGATCATCTTCTGGTAGATCGAGTAGTAGTGCTTGGGCCGTCCGGTGACCACCGCCTTGATCTTGGCGCTCTTCAGGTCGGCCTCGACCTGCTCGATCACCTGGGCGAGGTAGTTGTCACGCGACGGCGCGCGTTCGGCGACCAGCCGCACGATCTCGTCGTACATCTTGGGATGCAGCGTGACGAACGCGAGATCCTCCAGCTCCCACTTCAGGGTGTTCATGCCGAGGCGGTGAGCCAGCGGCGCGAAGATCTCCAGGGTCTCGCGGGCCTTCTTCTCCTGCGATTCCGGCTTGACGAACCGGAGCGTACGCATGTTGTGCAGCCGGTCGGCGAGCTTGATCACCAGCACCCGGATGTCGCGGCTCATCGCCACGATCATCTTGCGGATCGTCTCACTCTGTGCGCTGTCGCCGTACTTGACCTTGTCGAGCTTGGTCACCCCGTCGACCAGCCGCGCGACCTCGGGACCGAACTCGCGGGTGACGTCGGCCAGGGTGTAGTCGGTGTCCTCCACGGTGTCGTGCAGCAGCGCCGCGACGAGCGTCGACTCGGTCATACCGAGCTCGGCGAGGATCGTCGTGACGGCCAGCGGGTGGGTGATGTACGGGTCGCCGGACTTGCGCTGCTGGCCTTCGTGCAGCCGCTCCGCGGTCGTGTACGCGCGCTCCAGCAGGGCGAGGTCGGCCTTGGGGTGGTTGGCCCGGACCGCCCGGAACAAGGGCTCCAGCACCGGATTGCTGGTCGTGCCACGCGTCCCGATCCGTGCCAGCCTGGCCCGCATCCGCACCGCGGAGTTGGCGGCGATCCCCGGGCCGACGCCGGACCCGCTATGGGGGGCCTCGGGCGCAGCGACGACGGGCGCTTCGGTCACGCGCTCGTCAGTCACGCCGCACCTCGTCTCAGCCTCGGGATACGCGCAAGTCTAGGCGGTTGCGCTAGTCGTAGCCGGTCAGCCCTTGCGCTGGGAACGCGGCGCTCGCTTCGGCTGCGGCCGGTTCGCGGAGGCGCTCTCGGTCACGGGGCGTGTCGAGGGGCGCGCTTCTGGAGTGAACTTGGTGGCCGGGCCTGCCGGGACGGGCCGGTTGCCCCCGCGCGTCGCCGCGTCGGCGGTGCCATCCTCGTGCTCGGGTGCCGCGCCCGGGTCGTCGTGGATGGGCATGTCCTCGCTGAACGCGGGCACGCTGGCGAACGGATCGACCTCACGCCGGCTCCGGTGCTTCATCGCCCGCTTGTCACCGGCCTTCACCCCGGGCTCGAACTCCTTGAGCTGCACGAAGATCGGCGTGGCGATGAAGATCGAGGAGTACGCCCCGACCGCCATGCCGACGAACAGCGCGAGCGCGAGATCCTTCAAGGCGCCAGACCCGAGCGTGAACACACCGACGTACAGCAGCGCGCCCACCGGGAGCAGCGCGACGATCGAGGTGTTGATCGAGCGCACCAGGGTCTGGTTGACGGCAAGGTTGGCAGCCTCGCGGTAGGTCTGCTTGGTCTTGGCGAGGTTCTTGGTGTTCTCCCGCACCTTGTCGAAGACGACCACGGTGTCGTACAAGGAGAAGCCGAGGATGGTGAGCAGACCTGTCACCGTGGCCGGGGTGACCTCGAAGCCCGACAGCGCGTACACGCCGCTGGTGATCAACAAGTCGTGGATCAGCGCGACGACCGCGGCGATCGACATCTTCCACTGCCGGGTATAGGCGGCGATCAGCAGCACGACCAGGACGAGGAACACGACCAGGCCCTTGATCGCTCGGTCGGCGATCTCACGACCCCAGGAGGGCCCGATGGTCTGGCGGTTGATGTCGTCGTCGGTGACGCCGAGCGAGTCCTTGATCGCACTCGCGACCACGTTGGTCTCGTCGGGGTCCAGCGACTCGGTCTGGACGCGGATCTTGTCGCCGTTGGTGCCCGAGCTGTTGACGATCGGCTGCTCGGCCGCCGAGATGCCGTGCTCCTGGGCAGCCTCGGCGATCGCGTCGCGCACCACCGGCACGGAGTCGTCCGCGGTGCCCGCGGCCACCGCCACCTGATACTCGACACCGCCCTCGAACTCGATGCCGAGGTTGAAGCCCTTGACGGTCAGCCCCAGGACCGACACGATCACGAGCACCGCCGAGATGCCGTACCAGAGCCACCGCCGGCCGACGAAGTCGATCGAGACGTGACCCTGGTAAAGGTCGTGTCCGATCCTGCTCAGCTTGCCCATCAGGCCCTCCTTCCCGCTGTCGCGGCTCCAGCCGGTGCCGCCGAGCCGATGCGCTCGATCCCGATCGTCTCGGGTGAGAGCCCGGAGAGCCGGTGTCCAGAGTTGAAGAACTTGAATTGCGCCAGCCACGACACCATCGGCTTGGTGAACATGAAGAACACCGCGAGGTCGATCAGCGTGCTGACACCGAGCGCGAAGGCGAAGCCCTTCACGACCCCGATCGCGAAGATGTAGAGCACCACCGCAGCGAGGAGCGACACCGCGTCGGCCGCCAGGCAGGTGTTCCGCGCTCGTACCCACCCAGTCTCGACCGCGACGCGCATCGACTTGCCCTCGCGCATCTCGTCGCGGATGCGTTCGAAGTAGACGATGAAGGAGTCGGCGGTGATGCCGACCGCGACGATCAGGCCGGCGATGCCAGGCAGGGTCAGGGTGAAGTCGGCGGCCTCGCTGAGCAACAACACGATCGCGTACGTCATCACGGCGGCCACGATCAGAGAAGCGACCACCACCAGGCCCAGACCGCGGTAGTAGAGCAGGCAGTAGAGCATCACCACGAGCAGCCCGATCCCACCCGCCCAGAGGCCAGCGGTGAGCTGGTCGGAGGCAAGGGTCGGGCCTTCGTTGGAGGTCTCGCCAACCTCGAACTGGAGCGGCAGCGAACCGTAGTTGAGGCTGGTGGCCAGGCTGCGCGCGGAGTCCTCGGTGAAGTTGCCGCTGATCTGCGCGCTGCCGCCGGTGATGGCGCCGTTGGACACGGTCGGCGTCTGCAACACCTGGCCGTCCAGCACGATCGCGAACGCCTTCTGGCTGCCGTTGGCGTTGTAGGCCTGGTTGATGTCACGGGTCACGTCGGCGAAGGTCTTGCTGGCCTTGGAGTTGAAGCTCAGGTCGACCACCCAGCCGGTGGCGTTCTGCGGAGTGCCGTAGCTGGCGCTCTTGAGGTCCTTGCCGTCGATGACCGCGACCGACAACAGGAACTTGTTGCCGTCCTCGTCGCAGGTGATCAGCGGCTTCTCCGGGTTGTCGACCAGATCGGGGTCGGTCTCTCCTGTGGCCGGGCACTCGTACGCCTGGTACTTCTGCAGCCAGGCGGTGCCGGGATTCGACTGCCAGGCCATGTAGTCGGACGCCTCGGCGCCCTCCGCGGTGGTCGTCGGCTCAGTAGTCGGCTGGGTGGTCGGGCTGGCCGACGCCGACGGGGTCTGGCTGGCTGCCTTGCTCGGTGATGTACTGGGCGACTTGCTGGCAGATGCGGACGGCGAGGCGGCGGGCGTCTCGTCGGCACGAAGCAGGCCACCGGACACTGCCCGGCCAGCAGCGTTCTTCTTGCCGGCGTTCTTCTTGGCGGCAGAGTTCTTCTTGCCGGCAGAATTCTTCTTGCTGGCGGAGCTCTTCTTGGTGCCGTCCGTCTTCGCCTTGTTCTTCTTGCCGCTGCTCTTCTTGTCGCTGTTCTTCTTGTCGCTGTTCTTCTTGTCGCTGTTCTTCTTGCCCGTGCCCTTCTCCTTGGTGCCGCTGTCGCCGGTGCTCGGCGCCGTCATGTATTGCGTGGGAACGTCGGCGACCAGGCGGAAGTACAGCTGCGCCGAGCGCGCGATCGTGTCGACGATGTCGGTGCGGTTCTGCCCGGGGATCTCCACCACGATGTTGCGGCCGCCCTGCACCGAGACCTCGGCCTCGGAGACGCCGGTGCCGTTGACCCGCTGGTCGATGATGCCGCGGGCCTCCTGCATCTGGTCCGACGGTGGGTTCTCGCCGTTCTCGGTCTTGGCCTGCAGGCTGATCCGCGTACCGCCCTGGAGATCTAGACCGAGCTTGGGCTTCCACTCGGCGGTCAGCGCGACCAGCGCGTACAACACCGCGATGATCACACCGAAGACGACCAGCCTGCGCCCGTAATGGACCGACCTTGCTGCCACGATCTACTCCACGCTTCTCTTCGCCACGCCAGACGGCGCCGGCGGACGGTCAGTGCTCGGTGTCCTCGGCCGTGGGCCGGACATCGGCCTCGACTTCCGGCTGGACGTCAACCGGGTCATCCGAGGGGGCGTCGGGATCGGCTGCGGCGCCCGGCAGGTCCGGCTCTGGAACCGTCTCGTCGGAAACCACCCGCAGCACGGCTGCCCGAACCACTTTCATGGTTGTGCCCGGCGACACCTCGACGACCAGATCGGCGTCGCCAGCCTCCACGACCCGGGCGTAGATGCCCGCTGTCAGCAACACCTCAGTACCGACATCGGCGGAGCGCTGCACCGACCGTGCTTCTCGCTGCCGCCGCTGGGCCGGACGGATCATCAACAGCCAGAACAACGCTGCGATCAGCACGAAGGGCAGCAGCGAAACAAGCGAGTCCACGAAGGTTTCCTAGCGTTGGCGGCATGAGGGGGCAAAAGCCCGCAATAGTCTACCTGTCGAACAAGGTCTGTTCGACCACATCGCTCGAAGCCGGAACCGCGGGAGGGGCCAGGCCCAGGTGTCGCCAGGCCGCGGGCGTCGCCACCCGGCCCCGCGGCGTACGCGCCAGCAGGCCCTGGCGCACCAGGAATGGCTCCGCCACCTCCTCGACGGTCTCACGCTCCTCGCCGACGGCGACCGCGAGCGTGCTCAGACCGACCGGCCCGCCACCGAAGCGTTCGCAGAGCGCGCGCAACACCGCCCGGTCTAGCCGGTCCAGCCCGGCCTGGTCGACCTCGTACAGGTCGAGCGCGCTGTGGGCGACCTCACCGGTGAGTACGCCGTCGGCGCGCACCTGCGCGTAGTCGCGGACCCGGCGCAGCAGCCGGTTCGCGATGCGCGGCGTGCCACGGGACCGGGAGGCGATCTCAGCCGCGCCGTCGTCACGAAGATCGACGTCGAGCAGCCGCGCGCTCCGGCGCAGGATCTGCTCGAGCTCGTGGGGCTCGTAGAAGTCCAGGTGCGCGGTGAAACCGAACCGGTCGCGCAACGGGCTGGGCAACAGCCCGGCCCGCGTGGTGGCGCCGACCAGCGTGAACGGAGGCAACTCCAACGGGATCGCGGTGGCACCGGCGCCCTTGCCGATCACGACGTCGACCCGGAAGTCCTCCATCGCCATGTAGAGCATCTCCTCCGCGGGCCGGGCGGTGCGGTGGATCTCGTCGACGAACAGCACGTCGCCTTCGGCCAGACCCGACAGCATCGCCGCGAGGTCACCGGCATGCGTGATCGCCGGGCCGCTCGTGATGCGCAACGGTGCCTGCATCTCGGCGGCGATGATCATCGCGAGCGTGGTCTTGCCCAGGCCGGGTGGCCCGGAAAGCAGCACGTGGTCGGGCGCGCGCCCTCGACCACGGGCCGCATGCAGCACCAGGCCGAGCTGCTCACGGACGCGATGCTGGCCGACCACCTCGTCGAGGGTCTTGGGACGCAGCGCCGCCTCGACCGCGCGCTCGTCGTCGTTGTCGAGATCAGCCGTCACCAAAGCGCGGCTAGCCAGGTAGGCTTCTTCGTCCGCTTCGCTCACGGTGCCACCCCGCCGTGGGTGACGCCGGTTCGGCAGCACTCGGGTAGCGCGGGTCCCCACCGGTCGCTGCGGCTGGCCAGCGCCGCGGTGCGGACAGCACACGTCGGCTCCCCAGGGCCCCGTGGCTCGCTCCGCTCGCGGGGCTCGTCGGCTTCACTCACGGAGCCACCTCGCTCTCGGTGAGGCCGGTTCGGCCGCTCCCGGGTATCGCGGTGCGGACAGCGCGCACCAGATCCCCACCCCCTTTGGCTCGCTCCGCTCGCGGGGTCATCGGCGGCCCAGACTCTGCAGCGCCGCGCGAAGCAGCTGGGCGACATCGGCGGGCTCTCCTGCGGTAGGCGCCACCTCGTCGATCGCCTTGTCGGCGTCCTTGGCCGACCAGCCGAGCCCGACCAGGCCGGTACGCACCTGGTCGCGCCAAGCCTCCGCGGGCGACAACCGAATGCTCGGCACCCCGCTCGCCGGGCCCGCTACCGGCCCGAGCCGGTCCTTGAGCTCGAGGATGATCCGTTGAGCGCCCTTCTGGCCGATCCCCGGGACCGCCGTCAGCGTACGCACGTCGTCACTGCCGATCGCACGACGCAACTCGTCAGGCCCGTGCACCGCCAGCATCGCCTGCGCCAGCTTCGGGCCGACACCGCTCGCGGTCTGCAGTAGCTCGAACAGGGCCTTCTCGTCGTCGTCGAGGAACCCGAAGAGGGTCAAGGAGTCCTCGCGCACCACCATGCTGGTCGGGAGCGTCGCGCGTTGACCGACGCGCAGCGACGCGAGCGTGCCCGGAGTGCAGTTCAGCTCGAGACCGACTCCGCCGACCTCCAGCACCGCACTGGACAGGGTCAACCCGGCAACGGTGCCGGACACGAAAGCGATCATGCGTTGCTCCCCAGCCGGGGGCCCAGCCGAGTGTTCTGCCGGGTGCTCTGCTGGGCGGTGTGGTTGGCAAGTGCCTGCTCGTAACGGTCGAGCGCCGCTCCTCGCCAGATATGGGTAATGGCCAGCGCGAGGGCATCGGCAGCATCGGCCGGCTTCGGCGCCGCGTCCAGGGACAGCAAACGCATCACCATCGCCCCGACCTGGCGCTTGTCGGCCCGGCCGCTACCGGTCACCGCGGCCTTGACCTCGCTCGGGGTGTGCATCGCGACCGGTATCCCGCGGCTGGCCGCGCAGACCAACGCGATGCCGCTGGCTTGGGCGGTGCCCATCACCGTGGTCACGTTGTGCTGGCTGAACACTCTCTCGACCGCGACCGCGTCGGGATCGTGCCGCTCGATCCAGGTGCCGATCAAGGTCTGGATCTCACACAGCCGGTCGGCGATCGCGGCATCGGGCGACGTGCGCGCGACACCTACCTCGACCAGCCGCAGCGGTCGGCCGACCGCACCGTCGACCACCCCGAGTCCGCAACGAGTCAGGCCGGGATCGATCCCGAGCACGCGCATCCGTTCACCCTTCGCACTCCGCCAGCTTCACCGAACAGGTGTTCGACAGGCTAGCGCGCGAGCATCGCCGATCGCGAGGGGACGCGCCGAGCGCTGTCGTGATGAGAGGGCACAGGTCCCTGCGTGGCCCGGTTCCAACAGCAGCGAGGGGCGGCCAACGTCGGGCCGTGGTCCGATTTGTCCCCGCGCTGCGGTCTCGCGAAGATCGTGGAAGTCTGTGGGCAGCATGTGCCTGGAGGACTCCACGATCTGCTCGACAGGCGTCATGCCCAAGAAAGTGGTCGCAGACGACAAGTCCGACACCGAAAACCATGTCGTCTGTGACCAATCTCTTGCGCAGACCGCACTGCGGAAGCAGAGCCGGCCCCGGCCGTACTCGTCGCCCGTCCTCGCCAAGCAACCGCACCACAGCCGAACTCGCGGCCTCCAATCGCCACCAGGCCGATCGAGTGCCGGCGAGAAACGAGCCGGGTGTATCGAGATCGCGGGAGAGCACGCCGAGGTCAGGCGTCGAGCGCCTCGAGCACATCGTCGGGGATGTCGAAATTGCCGAAGACGTTCTGCACGTCGTCGAGGTCTTCCAGCGCCTCGACCAGGCGCATCACCTTGCCTGCACCATCCGCATCCAGGGTGACCTCCATCGACGGCACGAACTGCGCCTCGGCCGAGTCGTAGTCGAGCCCGGCGACCTGGAGTGCGGTGCGGACGCCGACCAGGTCGGTCGCCTCGCTGATCACCTCGAAGGAGTCCCCCAGGTCGTTGACGTCCTGGGCACCGGCGTCCAGCACGGCTTCGAGCACGTCGTCCTCGGTGATCTCGCGGTCGGCCTGTTCCTTGGCCAGCACGACCACGCCCATCCGGTTGAACAGGTACGAGACCGAGCCGGGGTCGGCGAGCGAGCCGCCGTTGCGGGTGGTCGCGGTCCGTACCTCCATCGCGGCACGGTTGCGATTGTCGGTCAGGCACTCGATCAGCAGCGCGACGCCGCCCGGGGCGTACCCCTCGTACATGATCGTCTGGTAGTCGGCACCGCCTGCCTCGGCCCCCGATCCGCGCTTGACGGCGCGGTCGATGTTGTCGTTGGGCACCGACGACTTCTTGGCCTTCTGGATCGCGTCGTAGAGCGTCGGGTTGCCGGCCGGGTCTCCTCCGCCCATCCGCGCGGCGACCTCGATGTTCTTGATCAGCTTGGCGAACAGCTTGCCGCGCTTGGCGTCGATCGCCGCCTTCTTGTGCTTGGTGGTCGCCCATTTGGAGTGGCCGGACATCAGTCAGCTTTCTTCTTACACGTGCGTACGAGATCCAGGAAGATGCCGTGGATACGGTGATCGCCGGTCATCTCCGGGTGGAACGAGGTCGCCATCAGGTGGTCCTGACGGACGGCGACGATCCTACCCACAGCCGGCCCCGCGGCCACGGTCGCGATCACCTCGACGTGCTGGCCGACCTTCTCGACCCAGGGCGCCCGGATGAAGACGGCGTGGTAGGGACTGTCCAGGCCTACGACGTCCAGCTCCGCCTCGAACGAGTCGACCTGGCGGCCGAAGGCATTGCGGCGTACGACGAGGTCGAGCCCGCCGAGCGTCTCCTGTCCCTCGATGCCGGCCTCGATCCGGTCGGCGAGCAGGATCATGCCGGCACAGGTTCCGAACACCGGCAGCCCGCCCGCGATCGCCTCTCGAAGCGGTTCGAAGATCTCGAAGGCACACGCCAGCTTGTGCATGGTCGTGGACTCGCCGCCGGGCAGCACCAGGCCGTCGAGGCCGGTGAGCTCTTCGGGTCGTCGCACCGCCAGAGTGGTCGCGCCGCACCGCTCGAGCATGGCGCGGTGCTCGCGCACGTTGCCTTGCAGCGCGAGCACGCCGATCCGCGGACGTGTGGTGGGCATAAGGCCAATCGTAGTCGCCTGATCTTGGTCTCGATACGGGCTCGTTCCTCGCCCTACTCGACCAGCGACTTGCACAGCATCTCGATACGCGCCTCGCAAGCTCGGCGCACTCGACGGCACGCTCTAGCTCGTGCAGGCCTCCACGGTCAGTGTCTGGCCGTTGGTGATACCACCGCTCGACGAGGGGGTGGCACCGCGGGCGGTGTAGACACCGCTGCCGTTGTCGCTGACGGAGTAGCTGCCGCTGGAGCCGTACCACGCCTCGAGTGACTGGCTCTGCAACGCCGTCTGCACCGCTGAGGTGATCTCGCCGTCGGCGACCCCCTGGGCGAGCACGGCCTTCCAGTCGACCTGGATCTGCCAGCCGACGTAGAACGTCGGGTAGTAGCCGGTGATCGTCGTCTCCGCGCAGGCGTAGGAGTCCTGGGCTCCGGAGCTCAGCACTGTCGTGTACGTGTAGGTGCCCGACCCGGACGCGACCACCGACGGCAGGCCGCCGTTGTAGACGCACAAGGTCACCAACGGGCGCTGCCCGGCCACGATCGTCGCGTTCTCCTGGGTCTCGTCGAACGAGCTCAGCCAGGAGGCGTCGGTGCCCTCGAGGTACATCACACCGCTGGCGTCAGGGCTGCTGTCGACGACCGCGCCGGTGATGTTCTCCGGTGCCTTGCCGTTCCAGGGCAGCTCGGTCGTGTCGATCTTCAGCCGCCACTGCACCGACGTCGCCGACGAGGTCTCGGGCCGGACGGTCACGCAGAACGACGCCGGGTTGTTCACCGTCCAGGTGAACGCGGTGCTGGGCAGGCTGGTGCTGGTGTTGCCGGGGTAGATGCCCCCCTGGCCCTCGGTGCTGCCCGTGTCCCACCCGGTGGTCGTGGCGGTGAAGGTGCCCGACCGTGCGGTCGCGGCGTCGGTGAAGGCCGCGCTGGTTCCCGCGATCCGGCTGCCGCCGAGACCGACAACGGCGGCCAGCGCGACGACCGCGACGGCTAGCGTCGCGGGCACTTCGATCGGGACGGTGGGTTTCGTGGACTCCCCGCGTCGTCCACGAAACACCGTCAGCAGCAACCAGGCGGCGACAAGTCCGCCGGCGAACATCGCCGCCGGGCTGCTCAGCCAGGCCACCACGTAGCCGACGCCGTCGACATGCGCGAACACCCGGTCCGCGCTCGACACGACGTAGGGCGCCGCGTCGGGAACCTCGTTGGCATCGCCTTTCAGCGTCAGGGATACCTCGCCCCGCTCCGGGGCGTCCGCGATCCGGGTGACGCGGTGGGTGATGCGTACGCCGTCGGCGGCGGTCACGCTGACCACGTCACCGACGCGCAGGTCGCTGGCCGGCACCTGCCGAGCCAGCCCGAGCGCCCCGGTGTTGATGTCGGGTCCCATCGAGCCCGACCGGAACACCAGCGGCGTCACCTGGAACAGCCAGCCCGCCACGACGGCCAACAACGCCACGGCCCCCAGAAGGGCCATGACCGTAAGGACTGCCTGGCGGAAAGCCTCGCGGGACCGGGTCATGCGTTCGTTGCCGTGAAGGTCAGCGTCAGCGTCGCCGAGGTGCCCGCGACCGAACTGTCGGCCGAGGCGGGCAAGGCGGCACGGAAGCAGAGGTACTCCGACGCGCCGGCGGCCAGCGCACGGGCGGTCAGCAGGCTGGCGCTCGACGCGGTGCCGCTGGCAAGCGCGGTCCCCGTGCAGGAGGTGGCGCCGGAGGTCGAGGCGTAGACGGAGATCGTCAGCGCTGAGCCGAGGGTGCCGGTACTCGCCGAGGAGAGGGCGTAGGTGACCGGCAGGGTGCCCGCGTTGTTCACCTGGAGCACGGCATCCTGGCTGGAGCCGGGAGCCATGTCGGTCATCGCGAAGCCGGTGCTGAAGTCGGTGGGGTTGTCGTCGGCCAGCGGGCTCCCGAGCAGGATGTCGACGGTGCCGGTGCTGAACATGCCCGACGTGGCGGTCGCCTCGTCGGTCCAGGCGGCCATCGTGCCGGTGGCACCGAGACCGGCGACGAGGCCGAGGGCGAGCACTGCGCGTACCCGTTCGCTGGTGCGTCCGAAGCCGATCATCTGGTGACCTCTTTCCACTTGCCCTCTTTCCGTGCGCGCCGAGCGTCCCGGGCCGCGCCGGCGAACATCGCGGCTGCGTAGCCGAACAGCCCGACGATCGCCGCAGCGACGAACAACCCGTGCCGGGAGCCGTTGAGGAGGGTGTTGAGGCGCCCGACGTAGGGCAGCGCATACCAGACCTTGCCGCGGACCTGCTCGGGGCGTACCTGCTGCGCGTCGGCAACCGGGTTGGCGTCGCCCTTGGTGGTGAAACGGGGCTCTCCGTCCTGGTTCACGGAGATGCCGACGATGCGGTGGGTCACGACCTGCGGTTCACCCGACTCGAGTTGATAGGTGATCGGGTCACCGATGACCAGGCTGCCGACCGGCACCGGCTTGGTGACCACGAGCGTGCCTGGGTCGTAGGTGCCGGTCATCGAGCCGGTCAGCACGGTGTACGGAGTCGCACCCGCCAGCCGCGGGATCGCGACCATCGCGGTCACCAGCGCCGCGCAGCCGAGGATCACCACCCAGGCGACCAGCACCACGAGGGCGCGCAGCACCCGCGGCGACCGGGATTGCCCCGCGGGTGCTGCCTCCAGGGGGAAAGTGGTGCCGAACACGAGTTCGGGCACCGGCCGGAGAGTCACGTTCAACGTCATCGAGGGTCCTGTTCCGCATACCAGGTCAGCGTCAGCGGGCTGGCTGCTCCCGCGACGGCTGCCGCGCTGGTATCGCTGTTGAGTGTGTAGCGCAGGCACAGCACCTCGGTAGCGGTGCTCGCCAGTGACCGGAAGGCGCTCACGTCCACGGCCGTCCCGGGTTGCGCGGAGCCCGCCTCGGTCGTCGTCGCGCTGGCTGCCGGGCAGGCCGCCGTCGAGGGCACCGAGGTCGCGGTCAGCGTCAGGCTGTGGGCCAGGGCCGCCGAAACGGCCGTCCACGAGTTGAGCCGGTACTGCAGGGCGGCCGACCCACTGTTACCGATCGTCAGCGGTGCCTGCCCGTACCCACCCGGGCCGAGGTTGCCCGCGGCAAGCGCCGTGAAGGCGTACGCCGTCGACTGGGTGCCCGCGTCGCCCACGAGAAGCGACAGGCTGCCCGAGTCGATCGTGCCCGCTCCGAGGTCGGTACGGCCGCTCCACAGCGCCCCCGTCGTGCCCGGGGTCAGGAAGACCCCGAGCACGACCAGCAAGACCGCCCCGACCGCGGAAAGGAGGTAGCGCGACATCAGCCGATGAATCAGTTGCCCTGGCCGTCGCCCTGGACCTGCTGCAGGTCGATCGCGAGCTTCGACAGGTCGAGCGTGTCGTCCTCGCCGACCTGGCCTTCAGCCCCCGGGTCGAAGGCCACGGCGACCGTGACAGTCACCGTGCTTCCGTTGTCGGCGCTGGTGACCACGCCGTCGGTCTCGGTGCCGGTCAGCGTCGTCTCGACGTCGACGTACTTGCTCAGGTCGTCGGTCGAGCTGACCACGCCGTCCGCCGCGATCTTGGCCTCCAGGTCGTCGCCGACCGCGGTGACGGTGAAGGCGCGGCTGTAGGTCACGGTGTCGCCCGGCACCATGTGGAACTTGCCGGCGTCCTCGATCGCGGCCTTCGCGCCGTTGGTGTTGTCGGTCCAGGTCCCGTCACCCGCGGCCTTGATGCCCAGCTGTCCGGAGCTGATCGTGTCGGTCCCCGCCCCGACCGAGTCGCTCCAGTAAGCCAGTGAGCCCGCCCCGCCCAGTAAGAGCGCGGCACCCGTCGCTGCCGCGACGGCCCCCCTCGTGCTCTTGTTCATCTCGTATCCCCTGTCCCCTCTTCGAGTCCCCTTCGGACTGCTTCGTTCAGAACAATGACAGGGGGATTTGCCCGAATTAATACGATTGATACCTATCTCGTACCTTCAGGGAACACGATGGGACCAACGTCCCGCCGCACGGATCCAAACGGCTGATCCGGCGATCGGCCGGTCGGCGACCTGGGCGTCTCGAACCCGGGCGCCCGGTCCGATGGGGTCTCGCCCTCACCGGACGCCCGCTCAGATCGTCAGAGTGGCAATGCGGCGAACCGAGACCCGACTA
>JASGGG010000011.1:0-49788 GCA_047605165.1 Nocardioidaceae bacterium | reverse complement strand
CGGTCGCGATCGGCCACAAGCCGGCGGAACGGTCGCGATCGGCCACAAGCCGGCAGGGCTTGTCCGAACGACCAGTCGCGATATATCGTCAACGTATCGCGAGCACTCGCCCGAACTCGTCAGAACACGGGAACGCCGGAACCGGAGGGAGCAGGCATGGCACGGCACGGACATCGCGGCTGGGACCAGGGCTGGAGCGGTGGCTGGTCGGGCTCCGGCCAGCCGTGGAGACAGGGTCCGCCGCCGTGGGTGCAGGGGCTGATCGGGATGGCCCAGGCCGGAGCGCAGGCGCGCGGCGGGCCGAAGGTACGCCGCGGGGACGTTCGCGCCGCGATCTTGGACGTGTTGTCGACCGGGCCGATGAACGGCTACCAGATCATCCAGGCGATCGCCGAGCGCAGCGGTGGGGTGTGGAAGCCCAGCCCCGGCTCGGTGTACCCGACGGTGCAGCAGCTCGAGGACGAGGGCCTGGTCGAGGGCGTCTCCGAGCCCGGTGGCCGTCGCGTGCTCCAGCTGTCCGAGGCCGGCAAGGAGTACGTCGTAGCGCACGTCGAAGAGCTCGCGGAGACCTGGCGCCCTTTCGGCCAGGACGAGGACCCAGCAGGGGAGACCAACGACCTGAAGCCGGTGGTCGGTCAGGTGATGGCCGCCGTGTGGCAGGTGATGGTCTCGGGGACTCGTCAGCAGCAGGCCGAAGCGGCCGAGATCCTGGCCGACGCACGCCGCAGACTGTACGGGCTGCTGGCCGATGGAGATCCCGAGTCGGCGCGATGACCCCGATGCCCAACGTCGGCTCGAACGTCCGCATCGGCGACGCCGAGCGCGACCGTGCTCTGAGCTCGCTGAGCGAGCACTACGTCGCCGGCCGCCTCACCCGGCAGGAGTACGACGAGCGCGCGGCCGCGGTGTGGGCCGCGCGCACCGAGGGTGACCTGGCCCCGCTGTTCCGTGACCTGCCTGCGCTCCCGCGCTCGCGTACCCAGAGCCGACCGCTCGGAAAGAGCCGGCGCTTCGACCCGCCGATGTGGCCGTTCGTCGGTGTGATGTTCATCGTCATGATCGTGGCTGATGCGCCCTGGTGGGTCTGGATGATCGCTATCTGGTTCTGGTTCACCGGCGGGATGTTCCGGCTGGTCCGCCGTGTGCACCGCCACCTCGACGCGAAGGTCGGCAAGCGGTCTCAGATCAGCGGCAGCTGGCGGGCCGACCGGGGCAGTTGGTCATAGCCACGCCGCACCGCCTCGGCCAGCTTGTCGGCGGGATACGGCCAGTCGGCCGCAGCCAGCGCGTCGTCGACCCGGACGCCGCGCCCGGCCAGGTCGCGGATCGTCTCGGCCACGACGCCGAGTTCCGCGCGCTGGTCCCCGACGAACTCCTTGCCGCCCACGGCCCCGTGTCCGGGTACGACGGCGGTGTCGGTGCCGATCAGGTCGGCCAGCAGGTCGACCGCCGCGGGCCAGTCGAGCGGGAAGCAGTCGCTCCCGTACGCGGGCGGCGCGCCCTGTTCGACGAGGTCGCCGGCGAACAGCACGTCCGCATCGGCCACCCGGACCACGACGTCACCGGCCGTGTGGCCGCGACCGGGATGGATGAGCTCGACCGCGCGGTCGCCGAGATCGATCACCGCGACGGAGGAGAGGGTGCGGTCGGGTACGACGACCCGCGCATCGTCGCGCGACTCGAGAGCAGTGACGGCGAGAGCGGCATCCTCGTGGGCATGGATCGTCACCCCGTCGTCGGCGAAGACCGCGTTGCCGAGCACGTGGTCCCAGTGATCGTGGGTGTTCACCACGGCGACCACGGGCCCGAGGCCACGGGGGAGACGGTCCACCAGCTCGCGAGCGGCCGGCTCCGACCACAGCGTGTCGACGACCAGCAGGCCCCGCGACCCGGCGACCACCCCGGCGTTGACATCGAGGTACTCGTGCCGCGCCACCCAGACGCGCTCGGCGATCTCATCCACGCCGTGAGCGTACGCGGGTCTCGAGCCCGCGCCGGATGGGTCGCTGCCTGCTACCCGACGCCGCGCGCACCTGGCCGCGTCGTCGTCGGTCGACGAGCCTTCCTCGTACCGCCGGCTCGCCGTTCTTGCCTTGCCATCGCACGCGCCCGACGCCGCTCGCGCCGGCAGCAGAGATCAGCGCGGGCTCTGCCGTCCCGGACGAGTAGACTTGGCACTCGGAAACGACGAGTGCCAAGGTCTCGATACGCGCCTCGTTCCTCGGCGCTACTCGACCAGCGGACGTTATCGAGTATCTGCAAGGCTCGACCAGCGGACGCGATCGAGTATCTGCGAGGCTCGACCACCATCAGGGTGATCGAGTGGCCGCGAGGAACGAGCGGCCGTATCGAGATCATCGAACGATGACGGAGGACCGATGTCGGAGGATCGCAAGCTCGCGGTGCTGCGCGCCATCGTCGAGGACTACGTCGCCACCCAGGAGCCGGTCGGCTCCAAGGCGCTGGTCGAGCGCCATGCCCTCGGTGTCTCGCCCGCCACCGTCCGCAACGACATGGCGACGCTGGAGGAGGAGGGGTTCATCGCCCAGCCGCACACGAGTGCCGGCCGGATCCCTACCGACAAGGGGTACCGCCTGTTCGTCGACCGGCTCAGCCAGGTCAAGCCGCTGTCAGGTGCCGAGAGGCGCGCGATCACCACGCTGCTCGAAGGCGCGGTCGACCTCGACGACGTGGTGCAGCGGAGCGTACGCCTGCTGGCGCAGCTCACTCGCCAGGTCGCCATCGTGCAGTACCCGGTGATGTCGCGATCCTCGGTTCGCCACGTCGAGCTGGTCAGCCTGACCAGCAGCCGCATCCTGGTCGTGCTCATCCTCTCCACCGGCCGCGTCGAGCAGCGGATCGTGGAGCTGCCCGAGCAGGTTCACGAGGACCAGCTTGCGACGCTGCGGCTGCGGCTCAACCAGGCCGCCGTCGGGCAGCGACTGGTCGACGCCGCCGAGCAGTTGGCGACGCTGCCGGACGGGTTCGACCACACCGAACGGACACCGATCTCACTCATCGTGGCCTCGCTCGTGTCCGCCCTTAGCGACCATCGTTCCGACGAGCGCGTCGTGGTCGGCGGCACCGCGAACCTGACCCGGTTCGGCGAGGGCTACGAGTCGTCGATCCAGCCGCTCCTCGAAGCTCTCGAAGAGCACGTGGTGCTGCTCAAGCTCCTCGGCGAGGCCACCAGCCCGTCCACCGTGACGGTGCGCATCGGCTCCGAGGTGCCCCACGACATGCTTGCCTCGACCGCGGTCGTCGCCTCCGGCTACGGTCGCGGCGAGGAGTCGTACGGCGCCCTCGGCATCGTCGGCCCGACCCGCATGGACTATCCCGGCACGATGGGCAGCGTCGCCGCCGTCGCGCGTTACCTGTCCCGGATCCTCGAAGAAGGATGAACCACCTGTGAGCCAAGACCTCTACGCGACGTTGGGCGTCAGTCGTGACGCCGATGCCGACGCGCTCAAGAAGGCGTACCGCAGACTTGCCCGCGAGCTGCACCCCGACGTCAATCCCGACCCCGGCGCGCAGGAGCGCTTCAAGGAGGTCACCCGCGCCTACGAGGTGCTCAGCGACCCCGAGAAGCGACGTGTGTACGACCTCGGTGGCGATCCGTTCGGCGGCAACGGCGGCGGGTTCGGGGCGGGCAGCGGCTTCTCGTTCACCGACATCATGGACGCCTTCTTCGGCGGTGGCGCCGCGGCCGGCCAGGGTCGAGGCCCGCGACCGCGGGTGCGTCGCGGCCAGGACGCCCTCATCCATCTCGACATCGAGCTCGCGGAAGCGGCGTTCGGGACCACCCGCGAGTTGAAGGTGGACACCGCGGTGCTGTGCAACCAGTGCAACGGCGCCGGCTGCGCGCCGGGTACGCGCCCGGTCACCTGTGAGACGTGCCAGGGTCGCGGTGAGGTGATGGCGACCCAGCGGTCGTTCCTCGGCGAGATCCGCACGCTGCGGCCGTGTGCGGCTTGCCGTGGCTACGGCACGATCATCCCCGACCCGTGCCGCGAGTGCGCCGGGGACGGGCGGGTGCGATCGCGTCGTACTCTCACCGTCAAGATCCCTGCTGGCGTCGATACCGGCACCCGTGTCCAGCTCAGTGAGCAGGGTGAGGTCGGGCCGGGAGGCGGCCCTGCCGGCGATCTCTTCGTGGAGCTGGGCGTCAGCGAGCACCCGGTGTTCACCCGCCACGGCCGCGACCTGCACGCGAGCGTGCACGTGCCGATGACGGCCGCGGCGCTGGGCACCACGCTGAGCCTGCCCACGCTCGAGGCCGACCTGGTCACCGACGGCGACAGCGGCGTCGTGACGGCCGTGCCGCTCGACGTCCGCCCCGGCACCCAGTCCGGATCACTGGTCACCATCGGCGGGTACGGGGTGCCTGCGCTGCGCGGCGGTGGCCGTGGCGACATCGTGGTCGAGGTGGTTGTCGAGACTCCCAGCAGGCTCGACGAGGCCCAGAAGGCGTTGCTGCGTGAGCTCGCCAAGCTACGCGACGAGGAGGCGCCCTCGGTCAGCTTCTCCAGCCAGCACAACAAGGGCATGTTCGGCCGGCTCCGTGACGCGTTCGGGCCGCGATGAGCGAGCGGAGCGAGCAAATGGGTTTCGCGGACTTAGAGCTCGCGCCTATAGGCCATGCCTGCTGCGCGACGCCCCGGCGGCGCCTCGCTGCGTTGTCGTCGGTCGACGGGCCACCGGCCCGCCTCTCTCCTCCGCCTTGCGATGCATCCACCGGATGCGCCGCTCGCGACGACAGCGCCTATTGGCGCAATCTCTTACGGTCCGGCTACCGCACCACGGCGCTGCCGAGTGGCAGAGATCGCAACGTGTGCGCCATCCGCGACACGGGTCTCGCCGACCCTTTTCGGCAGGTGGGAGGAGACCGATGAGTCTCGCGACGTTCGTCCACGACGCGGCCGCCACCTGGCAGGCCGGCGACACGGTGATCCTCGACGGATCCGAGGGCCGTCACGCCGCGTCGGTGCGCCGCATCCGCGTCGGTGAGCAGATCGCGCTGACCGACGGTCGTGGCGCTACCGCCGTAGTGACCGTCACCGAGCTGGGCAAGAGCTCGATCACCGGCACCGTCGATTCTTTGGGCGTACGCGAGCCCGAGGCCCCGCGCGTCACGGTCGTACAGGCGATCCCCAAGGGAGAGCGGGGCGAGCTCGCGGTCGAGATGCTGACCGAGGTCGGCGTGGATGTGATCGTGCCCTGGGCCGCTGAACGTTCGGTCGCGGTTTGGAAGGGCGATCGTGCCACCAAGTCGCTGGCCAAGTGGCGCAGTACCGCACGCGAGGCCGCGAAGCAGGCGAGACGGTCCTGGTTCCCCGAGGTCACCGAGGTCGCCTCAACCGCCGACGTTGCCGCGCTGCTCGCCGGGGCCGGCGTACGCGTCGTGCTGCACGAGGCCGCCTCCGGTCCACTCGCCGACATCCCGATCCCCGGTCGCGCCGAGATCGTGATCGTCGTAGGCCCCGAGGGCGGCATCACCGAGCAGGAACTCGCGGCCTTCGCCGCGGTCGGCGCCGAGCCGATGCGGATGGGCACCTCGGTGCTCCGCTCCTCGACTGCCGGAGTCGCCGCCGCGGCCGCCCTGCTCTCCCGCACCCCCCGCTGGCGCTGAATTACGTGGGTCGAGCGCGTCTTCGGGCGGCATGTGAAACAACGTCACCAGACGCTGGGCTTGAGTTGCGTTGGTCGGGCGACGTTGCTCCGCGAAGCGCCCTCCCGCCGAGTTGGCGCGAATCGTCGGTGAGTTGGCACGAATCTTCGCCGAGTTGGCACGAATCGTCGGCGAGTCGGCGCCGCCAGTCCCGTGCCGCTGAGGGCCTTCGGCTCGCGGGCCGCCGAGTGGCCGAAGCAAGGAGGGGCGGCCACGCTCGCTCCTGGTCCGATTTTCTCCGCGGAGGCGTTGGCGCGTGCTTACTGATTCCAGATGGTTGTCCTGAGGCGTGATCCGCAGCCGTTTGGAATCAGTAAGCCTTGCACCCGGCCGCGCCGCGGAAGCAGACCCCGTGCCGGCCGTACTCGCCGCTCTTGCTTGCTCCGCAGACCTGACCACAGTGCGGGCCGAGCCAGCCAGTTGCGACAGCCCGGCCTTACGGGACGACGACGGCGCGGCTGTCGCTTTGTGCCCCTTTGCCCTCGCCGTCGCTCGGGTCGTCCTCGCTGACGTAGAGGACGTACGTGCCCGGCTCGACCTTGGGGAACTTGAACGAGAAGGCAGACCGTTTCATGCCCTCGGCCGCGGTCGTGAAGCCTTCTTTGAGGATCGTGCTGGTGTCGTCGGTGGTGACGACCTGCCACCGCACCGTGCCCTCGAAGGTCAGCGCGAGCCCGCTGACCTTGTCACCTGGCCGGACCGTGGCTGCTTCGGCGGGGTTGTCGATCCAGACGTTCGCAAGGTCCTTGAAGTCTCCTCCGGTGCGCACCGGCTTGCTGGCGTCGATCCCCAGCAGCGTGACCGCCGCGTCCCCGTTGACCAGGAACCGCACGGGCGTACGCCCCGCCTCGAGCGCGCCCTGCGCGGTGCGGACCAGTTGTTGCACGGCCAGGTGCGCGACGCGCTTGCCCATCCCGCCGGGCGCGGCAGCGATGCTGGCCGGGTCGTCGACCTTCAGGTCGATCGTGATCACCGAACCGGAGGACTCCACCTCGGAGACGTCGACCCCGAGGTCGGCCCAGGGGGTGCTGTAGTCGGGGTCCTTCGCCCCACTGAGCGCGGTATGCACCGCGGCGACGCCGGGGTCGGTGCCCTCGACGCGGTTGAACTCGCGGTACAACACGGGGCCACTCGGCGTCGCGCCCTGGAAGTACGCCGCGACGACCAGCGTGTCCGTACCCGTGCTCGGTGAGCCTGATCCTGATTCCGAGGGCGAAGGTGACTCGGTGGTGGTCGCCGGTGTCTCGCTGGGCGTCGTCGGTGACCCGTTGGTGTCGTCGCTGTCGCCGCACGCGCTCAATGTCACGAGCGTGAGTGTGGCGCAGCAGGCGTTCGAGAGCCCGCGGGCAAATGTACGGCGATATCCCATAGGAACGAGTACACACTGCTGGGTAGCCTCAGCGTGTGACCGACTGCCTCTTCTGCAAGTTCGTGTCGGGCGAGCTGACCACCGACGTCGTGCTCGACACCGCCACCACGCTCGCCTTCCGTGACATCAACCCCCAGGCGCCGACCCATGTGCTGGTGATCCCCAAGGCGCACCACGAGAACGCCGCCGCGCTCGCCGAGGCCGATCCCGCGGTGATGGCCGACGTGATCGCCAGCGCCGGACGGGTGGCTGCCGCAGAGGGCCTCGACGGCGGCTACCGGCTGATCTTCAACACCGGGCCCGACGCACAGCAGACGGTCTTCCACGTGCACTGCCACGTGCTCGGCGGCCGACAGCTCCAGTGGCCGCCCGGCTAAGCCCCGCCCCGGTACACTGCAGATGCCTATGAGCTACGACGACTATCCCGTGCACACCGTGACCGTGCCCGCGAGCATCAACATGGTGTCCCTCCTTGGGCCGCGCGACGAGCACCTCGCGATCCTCGAGCGCAGCTTCCAAGCCGACGTCCACGTTCGCGGCAACCAGATCAACCTCCGCGGCGAGCCCGGCGAGGTCGCGCTGGCCGAGCGGCTCCTGGACGAGCTGGTCACCATCCTGCGCACCGGTCAGGGCCTGAGCGCCGAGACGGTCGAGCGGGCGATCGGGATGCTCCGGGCCGAGACGACCGAGCGGCCCGCGGACGTGCTGTCACTCAACATCCTGAGCAACCGTGGTCGCACGATCCGGCCCAAGACGCTGAACCAGAAGCGGTACGTCGACGCGATCGACAAGCACACGATCGTCTTTGGCATCGGCCCCGCCGGGACCGGCAAGACGTACCTCGCGATGGCCAAGGCGGTGCAGGCGCTGCAGGGCAAGCAGGTCAACCGGATCATCCTGACCCGGCCCGCGGTCGAGGCGGGAGAGCGGCTCGGCTTCCTGCCCGGCACGCTCAGCGAGAAGATCGACCCCTATCTGCGTCCGCTCTACGATGCGCTGCACGACATGCTCGACCCCGAGACGATCCCCAAGTTGCTGGCCGCGGGCACCATCGAGGTCGCGCCGCTGGCGTACATGCGCGGTCGCTCGCTCAACGACGCGTTCATCATCCTCGACGAGGCGCAGAATACCTCGCCCGAGCAGATGAAGATGTTCCTGACCCGGCTCGGCTTCGGCTCCAAGATGGTCGTCACCGGCGACGTCACCCAGGTCGACCTGCCCGGCGGCGTGCAGAGCGGTCTGCGCATCGTCGAAGGCATCCTCGACGGCATCAAGGACGTCTCGTTCAACCGGCTGACCAGCCACGACGTCGTACGCCACAAGCTGGTCGCGCACATCGTCGCGGCCTACGACGAGTACGAGGCACGCAGGCAACCCGAGCAGCTCGGCGGCCCGACCCGTGAGCACAGGCGGGGCACATGACTGGCAGGTTGAGCAGGCTTGTGGCCGATGGCGACGGCGACGCGCCGACGCCAGTCGTCACCATCGGCCACAAGCCGGCGTGCGCGAGCCCGAAGGGCGGAGTCGGGCGATGACCATCGAGGTTCTCAACGAGTCCGGCGACGAGGTCGACGAACGCTCGCTGGCCGCTTTGAGCCGCTTCCTGCTCGACCGGCTGCGGGTGCATCCCCAAGCGGAGCTGTGCATCAAGCTGGTCGACGAACCGACGATCGCCGCCCTCAACGAGCAGTGGATGGACAAGCAGGGCCCGACCGACGTGCTCGCGTTCCCGATGGACGAGTTGCGGCCGGGCCTGGCCAACGAGGAGCCCGAGGAGGGCGTGCTCGGCGACCTGGTGCTGTGCGTGGCTGTCGCCGAACGACAGGCGGCCGAGGCTCGCGACAAGGGACAGGCCGGCTACACCACCGCAGCCGAGACCGAGATGCTCGTCGTGCACGGCATCTTGCACCTGCTCGGCTACGACCACGCCGAGCCCGAGGAACACGCCGAGATGTTCGGGCTCCAGGCCAGGCTGCTTGCCGAGTGGGCGTCCGTGCGCAGCGGCACGCCCGTCGAGCCGGTGTCGACTGAAGAGCGCACGCTCACGGGTGGAAATGGCCCGGTGCCCCGTGGGTCGCGCTGATCGTGGCGGCGGGTGGTCGCCAGGGCCGCGGTGCGGTCGGCTGCGGCTGCCGCGGCTTGGCGATCCCATCTCCAGAGTGAGGCGCGATGTCGGGCCATGACACCTGGCTGCTGATCGCGGCGGCCCTGCTGGTGCTACTCGCCGGTGTCTTCAGCGCGATCGAGGCAGCACTGGGCTCGTTCTCCAAGGCCCGTGCGGAGCAGCTGGCCGCCGAGGGCGCCCACGGCGCCAGGCGGCTGGTCCGGATCACCGCCGACCCGCCGCGCTACCTCAACACCGCGCTGTTCGTGCGGATGCTGTGCGAGATCACCGCGATCGTGCTGGTCGCCGAAGTGCTGTTCGGCGGGCAGCACGGTGCCTTGTTCAGCAGACGTTGGGTCGGCGTACTCGTCACCGCTCTGGTCATGCTCGTGATCTCGTTCGTGGTCATCGGTGTCGCCCCACGCACCCTAGGGCGCCAGCACTCCCAACGCGTCGCGCTGCGGGGGGCGGGCGTGCTGGCCGCGATCACCAAGGTCCTCGGGCCGTTGCCGCAGCTGCTGATCGTGGTCGGCAACGTGATCACTCCGGGTCGTGGCTTCTCCGAGGGCCCGTTCGCGTCCGAGGCCGAGCTGCGCGAGTTGGTCGACATCGCCGAGGCGAGCAAGGTCATCGAGTCGGGCGAGCGGGAGATGATCCACTCGGTGTTCGAGCTCGGCGACACGATGGCGCGCGAGGTGATGGTGCCCCGCACCGAGATGGTCTTCATCGAGCGGCACAAGACCTTGCGGCAGGCGATGTCGCTGGCGCTGCGGTCGGGCTACTCCCGGATCCCGGTGATCGGGGAGAACCTCGACGACATCGTCGGGTTCGCCTATCTCAAGGACCTCACCAAGCGGGTCTTCGACAAGCACGAGGCCGAGCAGACCGAGAAGGTCGGGCAGGTCATGCGGCCGGTGCTGTACGTCCCCGACTCCAAGCCGGTCGATGCACTCCTGCGCGACATGCAGGCCTCGCGCAAGCACGTCGCGGTCGTCGTCGACGAGTACGGCGGCACCGCCGGCCTGGTCACGATCGAGGACGTGCTGGAGGAGATCGTCGGCGAGATCACCGACGAGTACGACCAGGCCGAGGTCGACGTCGAACGGCTCGCCAACGGCGCCATCCGGGTCGCCTCGCGCTACTCGGTCGACGACCTCGAGGAGCTCACCGGGATCGCCGTCGAGGACGACGACGTCGACACCGTCGGCGGCCTGATGGCCAAGCACCTGGGCAGGGTCCCCATCGCCGGTTCCACGATCGAACTCGACGGACTGCGGTTCGAGGCCGAGGCCCCCATCGGCCGCCGCAACCGGATCGGCACAGTGCTCATCGAGCGCGTCGACGAGCCCAGCGAGCAAGCGGGCATCGACCAGCCCGCCGAGGCGTGACCGCCCCGACTCCGCCGGGCCACGGAGCCGGTCTTCGGCCTGGGCTTCGCGGACCCGAGCCGGATCGTGGCCGATCCCGGCAATCGTCGCGGGTTTGTGGCCGATGGCGGCGAGATTTCGCAGATGGGGCCGTCGGGATCGGCCACAAACCAGCCGTCACGGGTGGGTTGGTGCATGCCGGGAGCAGCCCGGCGAGCGGTGTCACCGGATCAACTTAGTCCGACTTAGTCTGATACAGTGCGCGCATGACCACCACGGTGAACATGCACGAGGCGAAGACCCATCTCTCGCGTCTCGTGGAGCGCGTGGAGCAAGGGGAGCGCATCGTCATCGCTCGTGCCGGCCGACCCGTTGCCGAGCTGCGGCCTTATCAGCGCGTCGATGTCGTGTTCGGTGCGCTGCGGGGAGAGCTCGACTATTCCATGGCCTTCACCGAGGAGACCGAGGCCGAGGTCGCGGCGCTGTTCGACGACGACATCTGGCCAGCGGCTCGCTGATGCTGCTCGACAGTCACGTCGTGCTCTGGCTCGCCGCCGCCGATCCGTCTCTCGGGCCGCGAGCACGCGAGGCGATCTTGTCCGCTGGAAGAGTGTTCGCCTCCTCGATCACGATGCTGGAGTTGGAGATCAAGCGTCTCAGCGGTCGTCTCACGATGCCGACAGACTTCACCCGATCGGCGTTCGACGAGCTCGGACTCGCAGAGCTTCCCTTTGTGGCGACCCACGCCAGTCGGTTGGGAGACTTTCCGGAGTTGCTCGGGCACGATCCCTTTGATCGGTCGCTGCTGGCACAGGCAGTCACCGAAGGGCTCCGCTTCTACACCGCAGACCGGCGACTGCTGGCGCTGGGTCGGCCGTGGATCCACGACGCCCGCGAGTGACGCCTTCCTTCAGGGCCCGGATTGTGGCCGCTGGCGACGGCTTGAGCTGCCGGAACACTGCCTGCATCGGCCACAAGCCGGCGATCACCGTCGGGATCGGCCACAATCCAGCGGCCCGCCGCATGGCTCTAGCCTTGACTCATGCCGATCGAGCTCCCCGACCCCGACGACCGCAAGCTGCTGACGCTGGCACGTGCCACCCGGGCGCGTGTCGGCGCGGCCCAGGGTGCCTGCGTACGCGACACCGACGGCCGCACCTATGCCGGTGCAACCGTCGCGCTCGACTCGCTGGTCGTCAGCGCGCTCGGGGTCGCGGTGTCGATGGCGATCAGCAGTGGCGCGAGTGGCCTGGAGGCAGCCGTGGTGCTGGGCGGTGGGCTGGATCCGGCCGACCTGGCGGTGGTGCGGGAGTTCGCCGGGACGGGCGTACCCGTCTACGTGGCCGACGATGCAGGTACCGTCACCGAGTCCGCCTCGACGTAGACGACCGGTCAAATTGATTGTAAGCCGCAAGGAGTAGGTTGGTCCCGTGAGTTCAGTCCAAGGCTGGCAGGCCCACGAAGGGGCCGTACGCCAGCTACGCGAGTCGTATGCCGCGATCCCTGCCGGGGCGCGGGTGCGGCTGGCCAAGAAGACCTCGAATCTCTTCCGCGCCCGCACCGACAACGACGTGCCCGGCCTCGACGTGAGCGGCCTGCGCGGAGTCATTGCGATCGATGCCGAGGCCAAGACGGCCGACGTGCAAGGGATGTGCACCTACGAGGACCTCGTGGACGTGACGCTGGCCCATGGGCTGATCCCGTTCGTGGTGCCGCAGCTGCGCACGATCACGCTGGGTGGCGCGGTCACCGGCCTCGGCATCGAGTCGACCTCGTTCCGCAACGGGCTGCCGCACGAGTCCGTGTTGGAGATGGACATCCTCACCGGTGCCGGAGAGGTCCTCACCACCTACCCGGGCGAGGAGCTGTTCGACGCGTTCCCCAACTCCTACGGCACCCTCGGCTACGCGACCCGACTGCGCATCGAACTGGAGCAGGTGCCTGGGTACGCCGACCTGCGGCACGTGCGCTTCGGCGACGTCGATGCGGCCGCCAAGGCGATCTCGGTGATCGTCGAGCAGGGCGAGTGGGAGGGGCAGCGCGTCGACGGTCTGGACGGCACGGTCTTCGAGCCGGGCGAGATCTATCTGACGCTGGCGACCTGGACCGACAGGGCCGGCCCCACCTCGGACTACACCGGCATGCAGCCGTACTTCCGGTCGATCCCGGAACAGGCCACCGACCACCTGAGGATGTACGACTACCTGTGGCGCTGGGACACCGACTGGTTCTGGTGCAGCGGTGCGTTCGGCCTGCACAACCCCCGGATCCGGCGGCTGTGGCCGCGGCGCTACCGGCGCAGTGACGTCTACCACAAGATCGTCGGCTTCGACCTGCGGCACGGCGCGAGCAGATGGCTCGACAAGGCCAAGCGGCTGCCGGAACGCGAGCGGGTGATCCAGGACATCGAGGTGCCGGTCGACCGGCTGCCCGAGTTCCTGACCTGGTTCGACGGGGCTGTCGGGATGCGTCCGGTGTGGCTGTGCCCGCTGCGGCTGCGCGGCGAGAAGACCTGGCCCTCCTACCCGCTGCATGCCGGCACGACCTATGTGAACGTCGGTTTCTGGGGCACGGTGTTCCGCAAGCCCGGTGCCGCCGACGGCGACGTGAACCGCGCCATCGAGGCGAAGGTGACCGAGCTCGGAGGGCACAAGTCGCTCTACTCCGACGCGTACTACGACCAGGCGACCTTCGACGCCCTCTACGGCACCGGAAACCTTGCCGAAGTGAAGCAGAAGTACGACCCTGAAGACAGGCTGACCGGCCTGTACGAGAAAGCGGTGAACCACCAATGACCATGACCATCGGCGAAGCGCTGAGCCGGCTGATCCCCGACATCACCTACCGTTTCGAAGCGTACGACGGCAGCGCGGCAGGGCCCGAGGGCGCCGATTTCAAGCTGGTGCTGAAGAACGAGCGCGGCCTGCGCTACATGCTGACCGCACCCGGTGACCTGGGCCTGGCCCGGGCGTACATCATGGGCGACCTCGAACTGGTCGGGGCGCACCCGGGTGACCCGTATCCCGCGTTGTCCTACGTCAAGGACCATACGAAGTTCTCCCTGCCCAACCCGGTCGAGGTAGCCAAGATCGTGTCCGGGCTGGGCCTGTCGAATCTGGTGCCCCCGCCGGCTCCCGCGCAGGAGCACATGCCGCGCTGGCGCCGGATGATGGAAGGTGCGTTGCACTCGCGCAAGCGCGATGCGGAGGTGATCCACCACCACTACGACGTCTCCAACCGCTTCTACGAGCTGGTGCTGGGTGAGTCGATGACCTACACCTGTGCCTGCTACCCGACCGCCGAGGCGACGCTGGAGGAGGCGCAGTTCAACAAGTACGACCTGGTCTGCAAGAAGCTCGGCCTCCAGCCGGGCATGAGGCTGCTCGACATCGGCAGCGGCTGGGGCGGCATGGTGCGTCACGCGGCCAAGCACTACGGTGTCACCGCCGTCGGTGTCACGCTCTCACAGGAGCAGGCGCTCTGGGCCGAGACCGAGATCAAGCGGCAGGGGCTCGACCAGGTCGCCGAGGTGCGCTTCGGCGACTACCGCGACATCGCCGAGACCGGGTTCGACGCGGTCAGCTCGATCGGCCTGACCGAACATATCGGCGTCAAGAACTACCCCGCGTACTTCTCCTTCATCAAGTCCAAGCTGGTGCGCGGCGGCCGGCTGCTCAACCACTGCATCACCCGCTACACCAACAAGGAGGTGCGTACCGGTGCGTTCATCGACCGGTACGTCTTCCCCGACGGCGAGTTGACCGGCTCCGGCCGGATCATCACCGAGATCCAGAACGCCGGGCTCGAGGTGCGGCACGAGGAGAACCTGCGCGAGCACTACGCGATGACCTGCGGCGCCTGGAACAAGAACCTCGCCGACAACTGGGACGAGTGCGTCGCCGAGGTCGGCGAGGCCACCGCGAAGATCTGGGGCCTCTACCTCGCCGGGTCGCGAATCGGCTTCGAGATCAACGAGATCCAGCTACACCAGGTGCTCGCCGTGCTCCCGCATGAGGACGGCAACGCCGACTTCCCGTTGCGCCCGACTTGGTTGTCTTGAACTCGCATCGCAGCGGGTTCGCCTGCTTCGTCGGGCGTCCCAACGCGGGCAAGTCGACGCTGACCAACGCGATTGTCGGCACCAAGGTCGCGATCACCTCCTCGCGTCCGCAGACCACGCGCACGGTCGTGCGCGGCATCGTGCACCGGCCGGATGCGCAGCTGGTGCTCGTGGACACCCCGGGTCTGCACCGCCCTCGTACGCTCCTGGGCGAGCGGCTCAACGACTTGGTCACCGCGACCTGGGCCGAGGTCGACGTCGTCGCCGTCTGTTTCCCCAGCGACCAGAAGGTCGGCCCGGGTGATCGGTTCCTCGTCGGCGAGCTGGCCAAGGTCAGGCGCACCGTCAAGTTCGCGGTGGCCACCAAGACCGACCTAGTCGCCCCCGACAGGCTTGGCCAGCACTTGCTCGACATCGCCGCGCTCGGCCGCGAGACCGACACCGACTGGGCCGAGATCGTCCCGGTATCGGCCGTGTCGGGCGATCAGATCTCGCTGCTGACCGACCTCCTCGTCGAGCGTCTCCCCGAGGGCCCGGCCCTCTACCCCGAGGGTGAATTGACCGACGCGCCCGAGGAGATCATCGTCGCCGAGCTGATCCGCGAGGCCGCGCTGGAAGGCGTACGCGACGAGTTGCCGCACTCCATCGCCGTCGTGGTGGAGGAGATGGGCCTGCGCGAGGACCGCCCGGCCGACAAGCCGCTGCTCGACATCCACGCCAACCTGTTCGTCGAGCGCTCGTCCCAGAAGGGCATCGTGATCGGCCACCGGGGCTCCCGGCTGCGCGACGTCGGCCAGCGGGCCCGGCACGGCATCGAGGCGATGCTCGGCACCCCGGTCTACCTCGACCTGCACGTCAAGATCGCCAAGGACTGGCAGCGCGACCCCAAACAACTCCGGCGCCTCGGGTTCTAACGGCGAGTTGGCATGAATCCTCAGCGAGTTGGCATGAATCCTCGATGATTCGTGCCAACTCGGCGATGATTCGTGCCAACTCGGCGATGATTCGTGCCAACTCGGCTAGACCCTGGGGGACCAGCAGAAGCCGAAGTGCTGGCCGGACTGCCATTGGGCCAGGGTCGGCCACTCCCAGCCGTAGGTGTAGGTCAGCGCGAAGTCCTGGGCTTCGCGGGTGAGGTCCGCGCAGGGCTGGTCGCCGGCTTCACGGACCGCCGCAGATCCTGGGTAACTCCCGTCGCCGAGCGGGATGGTGGCGATCGCCCGCCAGCGGTCGTCGAGCGAACACATCACCCGCTGGAAGCCCGGCTTGCCCGGAGCCGCGGTGCCGCACAACGCGAACAGGTCGCGGTCCGTGCTGCCCAGCACACCGCGACGGATCGGCTTCGTGCGGCGCATCAGCGTGTCCCCGCGGGAGAATCCGATCAGATCGCACCGATACCACCGGGCACCTGCTTCGGCATCCTGCAGGCTCGGCCCGAACCACACGACCTTGAGCCGGCTCAGGTCGCGATCGGTCTGGGAGCCGCCGGCGAACCGGGCGTACGCCTTCGGGCAGCGCTGCGCGACGAACGCCGTGGCGCGGGGAGCGTCGACATCGACCTGCTTGCCGCCGATGCGCCGGGGCACCAGACCGACGGCGATCGTCTGCGCGTTGTGCCGGGTCGTACATGCCACCGCGAGTTCCGCGTTGGTCGGCGCGAGCACGTCGGCGGGCGTCAACCGGTAGCACTGACCGACCCGAGGCGCAGGTGCCGGCGTGTACGCCGGGGGAGAGGGGGAGGGCGATGGGCTCTCCTGAGCAGCAGGTGTGGCAGAGCCACCCGAGCACGCGGTCAGCCCGGCCAGCAGAGCCAGCAGGGCCGCCGCCACATACGTACGCGCGATCATTTCGAGGTCTTGGCCCAACAGATCGAGCGCCGGTTGCCGGCCTTCCACTCACCTTCGTGGAACCAGGTGAAGCCGAAGTCGTAGTCGGTCACCGGGTAACCGAGGTAGGCGCCGACCTGGTCGGAGCAGTAGTCGCGGGTTTTCAGCTCGACGGCCCGGTCACCGGGGTAGGGGTCGTCGGCCCGGCCGAGCACGACCGTGGAGATCGCACGCCAGTCGTGCTGTTGGGTGCAGGGCACCTTGACGGCACCGTCCACGGTGTCGCCCTGGGCGCATACCAGCCACTGGTCCGAGGGCCGGCCGAGCAGCACGCCCTTGGTGGTCTCCGGGAGGTCGACGAACTGCTTGGACTGCTCGCCGCCTCCGACGACGTCGCAGCGCAGCCAGCGGGCGCCCTTCTTCCAGGCCTTGTCCGAGGGGCGGTACCACGCCCAGGTGAGCGTCGAGCGCATCACCAGGCTCTCGTCGCCGCCGAGGAACTCGATGAACGCCGGCTGACAGAGATCGTGGGCCTGGATGCCGAGTTTCGTGTCTTCCGGCTGGTCGGTGTCGGCCGCGCCGGTGAACTCGCCGACGAAGAACGTCTCGGCCGTGTGTCCGTCCCGGCACGGGACCGTCGGAGTGTCGTTGGTCGACCGGGTCAGGTCCGCGGGAGCGAGGGTCCGGCAGGCGCCGATCTCCGGTGGCGTGGTCGAGTCCGACGGACGGTTCTTCGCGGCGCACGCGGAGGTGACGAGCAGCAGCGCGGCAAGCACGAGCGCGACGCGGAGGGGGGAGAGCACGGAGAGCCTTCGAGGACGGAGGGTGAGCCGGCGCCAGGCTACCCGAGCACGGTGGCGCTGACGGTTGCGGCGACCTCGTAGGCCTGCTCCCGGCTGTCGCGGCCGACTTCGCCGAGTACCTCCAGCACCGGGGCGACCTGGCGCCAGCCGAGGGCTCCGACGATCGACTGCACCGATCGCACGGCGCCGGTGGTGTCGTACCGGCCATGCACGATCAGCGCGTACGGGCGTCCCACGGTCGCGCCCTGCCCACCGCCGGCGGCGCCGGTGTCGTCCAGTGCCCCGCCGATCGCGAGGAAGGTGGTGTCGAAGAAATGCTTGAGCGCGCCGCTCATGTACCCGAAGTTCGCGCTGGTGACCAGCACGTACCCGTCGGCGGCGAGGACGTCCTCGGCAGTTGCCTCCAGGGCCGGACGCGACACCACGGTGACGGCCGCGAGCGCCGGGTCGGTCGCCCCTGAGATCACGGCATCGGTCAGCGCCGCCAGCGCGGGCGTCGGGGAGTGGTGGATCACGAGTAGCCGGGACACGGTGCTAGGGTATGTCCATCATGTTGCGCAGCCTCCTCCTTCGCTGCCGCAGCGAGGTCTCGCCCCGATAGAGCCGGACCCCCTCGCTGCGGAGTTTGTGTTGCCGCCGGACTGATCAGTCGCCACGACATCAACCACAGACAGCGATTCAGCGAGGAACCCATGACCAAGGACAATCCCCAGCAGCCCAGCGGCATGCCGTACGAGCGCTACATCCCGTTCATCCCGATCGATCTGACCGACCGGACCTGGCCGGCCAAACGCATCCAGAAGGCACCGCGCTGGTGTGCCGTCGACCTGCGCGACGGCAACCAGGCCCTGATCGACCCGATGTCACCGGCTCGCAAGAAGAAGATGTTCGAGCTGCTGGTGCGGATGGGCTACAAGGAGATCGAGGTCGGCTTCCCGAGCGCCAGCCAGACCGACTTCGACTTCGTGCGGATGCTGATCGAGGAAGATCTGATCCCCGACGACGTGGTGATCCAGGTGCTGACCCAGGCCCGCGAGGAGCTGATCGAGCGCACCTACGAGTCGCTGCGCGGCGCCAAGCAGGCGATCGTGCACCTCTACAACTCCACCTCGACGCTGCAACGGCGGGTCGTGTTCGGCCTGGACATGGACGGCATCGAGGACATCGCGGTGCAGGGAGCCCGGCTGTGCAAGAAGTTCGAGGAGTCGATCCCCGAGACCACCGTCTTCTACGAGTACTCACCGGAGTCCTACACCGGCACCGAGCTCGAGTTCGCCGTCAAGGTGTGCAACTCGGTGCTGGAGGTGTTCGAGCCGAGTGCCGAGAAGCCGGTGATCATCAACCTGCCGGCGACCGTCGAGATGGCCACCCCGAACGTGTACGCCGACTCGATCGAGTGGATGCACCGCAACCTGGCTCACCGTGAACACGTCGTGCTGTCGTTGCACCCGCACAACGACCGGGGCACCGCGGTGGCCGCCGCCGAGCTCGGGTACATGGCGGGTGCCGACCGGATCGAGGGCTGCCTGTTCGGCAACGGCGAGCGCACCGGCAACGTCTGCCTGGTGACGCTGGGGCTGAACCTGTTCACCCAGGGCATCGACCCCGAGATCGACTTCAACCTCGGCGGCGAAGGCATCGACGAGATCCGTCGTACGGTCGAGTACTGCAACCAGCTGCCTGTTGCCGAGCGGCACCCCTACGGCGGCGACCTGGTCTACACGGCGTTCTCCGGCTCCCACCAGGACGCGATCAAGAAGGGCTTCGAGGCCCTCGACCGCGATGCCGCCGCGGCCGGCGTACCTGTCACGGACTACCCGTGGGCGGTGCCCTATCTGCCGATCGATCCCAAGGATCTGGGTCGCTCGTACGAAGCCGTGATCCGGGTCAACAGCCAGTCCGGCAAGGGCGGCGTGGCGTACGTGCTCAAGGCCGAGCACAAGCTGGACCTGCCGCGCCGACTGCAGATCGAGTTCTCCCGCGCGATCCAGGCGCACACCGACGACGTCGGCGGCGAGATCAGCGGCGACGAGATCTGGGCCGCGTTCCGCGCCGAGTACCTCGACCGCGAGGTGCCCCTGAAGCTGAACTCGGTGCACACCTCCTCGGCTGCCGGCGAGAAGGACGCGCTCACCGTGCGGATCTACGAGCACGGCGAGGAGCGCACCCTGGAAGGCGTCGGCAACGGCCCTATCGCGGCGTTCGTCGACGCACTGGGTGGCATCGGGTACGACGTTCGGGTGCTGGACTACTCCGAGCACGCACTGTCTGCCGGGGGCGACGCGATCGCCGCGGCGTACGTCGAGTGCGCGGTCGGCGACCAGGTGCTGTGGGGCGTCGGCCTGGACCCCAACATCGTCACCGCGTCTCTCAAAGCGGTCATCTCCGCGGTCAACCGCGGCTGACCCCGCAACTCCATCTCGTTCATCCGCACGGGGCCGCCCGGCCGCAATGGCCGGGTACGCCCGGTGCGGGTGAATCCCGCTCTCGCGTACAGGTGCTCGGCCGGGTTGCGCTCGACCACGTCGAGCACGAAGCGGCCGGTGCCGGGGTCCACGGAGGACACGACGGCGTCGAGGACGGCACGGCCGATCCCGTGCCCCCGGTGTGCCGGGAGGGTGTCGTGCGCGTCAACCCGTTTCGGGGCTCGCTTCGCTCGCGCCTCAACCACCGAGCGGGAGCGCGGTGGGAGGATGGCGGGGTGCCCCTGTACCGCGACGAGGCGATCGTGCTGCGCACCCAGAAGCTGGGTGAGGCCGATCGCATCATCACCCTGCTGACCCGCCACCACGGCCGGGTCCGCGCGGTGGCACGCGGAGTGCGGCGCACCAGCTCGAAGTTCGGGGCGCGGCTGGAGCCGTTCACCCACGTCGACCTGCAGTTCGCCGAAGGACGCACCCTCGACGTGATCACCCAGGCCGAGACACTCGACCCGTTCGCGGGTGCGATCGGCGGCGACTACGAGAGATACACCGCCGGCACGGCCATGCTCGAGACCGCCGAGCGGCTGGTCGTCGAGGACAAGGAGCCCGCGCTCCAGCAGTTCCTGCTGCTCGTCGGCGCCCTGCGAGCGATGTGCCACCAGGAACGTCCGGCCAGCCAGGTGCTCGACGCGTTCCTGCTGCGCTCGCTCGCGGTCGCCGGGTACGCGCCGACCTTCGAGGCCTGCGCCCGCTGCGGTCTCGAGGGTCCGCACCTCGCGTTCCACGTCGCCGCTGGGGGGATGCTCTGCAACGACTGCCGGCTGCCCGGCTCCGCACGTCCCGCGACCGAGACCGTGACGTTGATGGGAGCCCTGCTCGCCGGCGACTGGGACACCGTCGAGACCACCGACCCGCGGCACCGCAGGGAGGCTACCGGCCTGGTCGCGGCGTACCTCTCCTGGCACCTGGAACGCGGACTCAAGTCCCTGGCCCTGGTAGCGCGGTAGGTCTCGATACGCGGCTCGTTCCTCGCCGCTACTCGACCAGCTTGCCGGTGATCGAGCTCTGCAAGGGGAGCCCGCGGCTTCGGCGCCTCGTGTCCGGTCGGCGTCTGGATACACCCGGCTCGTTCCTCGCCGCTACTCGACCAGGTTGCCGGTGATCGAGGTCTGCAGGGGGAGCCCGCGGCGTCGGCGCCTCGTGTCCGGTCGGCGTCTGGATACGCCCGGCTCGTTCCTCGACGGGTACTCGACCAGGTTGCCGGTGATCGAGTGCCGCCGCGAGGTACGAGCGGTGGTGTATCGAGATCTCTCGCCTGCGTACGATCTCAGCTCACGGTCGAGCCGAGGGTGACGGTTGCGGAATGTTGTTGGCCGGACGCGTCGACCCAGGTCAGCTTCACCTGGTCGCCGCCCGCGTGCGCGGCGATCGCCGCTCGCAGCTCCTCGCCGGTGCTGATCTGCTGGCCGTCGACCGAGGTGATCGTGTCGCCCGCGGCCAGACCAGCCTCGTCGGCGGCTGTGCCGGAGACGACCCCGGCGATGGTCGCGCTGGAGTCACCCAGCTCGACCCCCAGGTAGCCCGATGTGCCCGAGGTGCCGTCGGAACCGGAGCTGATCTGCTCGGCCACCGAGAGGGCGGTCTTGATCGGGATCGCGTACCCGGTGATGTCGGCGGTGCCGCTCGAGGCGGCGACGTTCATGCCGACGACCTCGTTGTCCGCGTCGAGCAGCGCGCCACCGGAGTCGCCGGGGATCACGTCGGCGTCGACCTCGATCAGGTTGGTGAGGTTGTTGGAGCCGCCGTCGTCGTCGGACACCGTGATCGACTGGTGCAGTGCGGTGACCGTGCCCGCGGCGGCACTCAGGGAGCCGCCGTCGCCACCCGCGTCGCCGACCGCGGTGACACTGTCGCCCGTCGCGGCAGCGTCGTCGGCGATGTCGACCGTGTCGAGACCCGAGGCGTCTTCGAGCTCGAGCACGGCGACATCGGCGGTCGAGTCACCGCCCACGTAGTCGGCCGTGTAGGTCTTCCCGGTCGAGACGACCGTGACCTTGATCGACATCGCGCCCGCGACCACGTGGTGGTTGGTCACGACGGTGCCGTCCGAGGTGAGCACCATGCCGGTGCCGGCCGCGGTGCCGTTGGCCAGGGTGGAACTGATCTCGACCATGCCCGTCTCCTGCTCGTCGGTCGCGTCGGGAACGTCGACCTCGGAGCTGTCCTGGCCCTGACTCTGACCGTAGCCCGGCAGACTCTGACCGCCGAGATCGGGTACCTGGCCGGTGCCGGAACCACCGTTGCCGGGTGAGTTCTGGCCCCCGAAACCCTGGTTGCCGTAACCCTGGTTGCCGTAACCCTGGCTGCTGTCGGCTCCGCCGTCCCACTGCATGGTGTCGGCGCGAGCGGCTCCGGCGTCGAGACCGCGGCTATAGGCGTACGCGCCGCCGACGCCGACCAGGGTCACGCCCAGTACGGCGGCGGTGACGACCAGTGCGATGCGGTTGCGGCGAGGCTTGGTCAACGCCGCCGGCTGCTGCCCGTACTCCGGATAGGTGCGTGTCTGGTCGTCGTGCTGCTGGGGCTCGTACGACCGCGGGCTCTGCGGCTGGTCAGGTTCGGTGGGGTACATCGGCGTCCTTCCCTCAAACGGTGCCCCCTTACCATGCGAGACAAGCCTGTGTGACGGCTGTGGTGCCGATATGGGAGAGCACAAGGTGCCCTGAAAGCTTGCTGAAGGGCGGGTGCCGTCAGTTGGTGGTGCGCTCGGCAAGGGAGGTCGCGACGTCGTTGAACTTCTGCAGCAGCCGGCCGAACTCGGCGGCGTCGTGCTCGGACCAGTCGGCGATGATCGCCTGCAGCCGTCCGCGCCGGTGCTCGCGAATCCCGGACTGCACCCGGCGGCCTTCGTCGGTCAGGTCGAGCAGAGCGGCCCGGCGGTCGCTGGGGTCGGTGTTGCGGTGGACCAGGCCGGTCTGCTCCAGAGCCTGCACCTGCCTGGTGATCGTCGAGGGGTCGAGACCGAAGGCCTGGGCAAGGGATCCCAATCGCTGGGGGCCCTCGTCGGCGAGCCGGCACAGGATGCCGTAGGAAGAGCGGTCGAGGTCCACTTCGCCTACCACGGTGCTGACGTGGATGCTCTGGCTGCGTCGTAACAGGATCGTGAGTTGCTGCTCGATCTGTGCGTACGACGTCATGGCTGCCCTCCCGGTTCTTGGTGGCTCGAGCGTGTTTCGCAATTCGCGGCGGCGGGAATGAGAGACACGCTCTAGTCTAGGGACGTGGTCCGGAGCCGAGCCAAGCGTAGCCGGGTCGGCGCCCGGGAAGCCCCGGAAAGAGAAGCGCCGCGAAGCCCGACACCGCATCCCAGCGGTGCGACCCCACCAGCGATACCTTCCGGGCTCCTGCCGCGGCACGTGGCGATCGTGATGGACGGCAACGGCCGGTGGGCGCAACAGCGTGGGCTGCCACGGACCGCGGGCCACGAGCAGGGCGAGCATGCGCTGTTCGACGTCGTCGAGGGCGCGATCGAGATCGGAGTGAAGGCGATCTCGGCGTACGCGTTCTCCACCGAGAACTGGTCGCGCTCGCCCGACGAGGTGCGCTTCCTGATGGGCTTCAACCGCGACGTGATCCGTCGCCGTCGCGACGAGATGCACGAGCTGGGCGTACGTGTGCGCTGGGCCGGGCGGGCACCGCGGCTGTGGCGTTCGGTGATCAAGGAGTTGCAGGTCGCCGAAGAGCTGACCAAGCACAACGACGTGTGCACGCTGACGATGTGCGTCAACTACGGCGGCCGGGCCGAGATCGCCGATGCCGCGCGGGCACTGGCGCATGACGTGGCAGCCGGCCGGGTCAAGCCCCGCGGGATCACCGAGGAGACGTTCGCCCGTTACCTCTACGTGCCGGACTGGTCCGACGCCGACCTGGTCTGGCGGACCTCGGGGGAGCAGCGGCTGTCGAACTTCATGACCTGGCAGTCGGCCTATGCCGAGCTGGTGTTCAGCGACGTGCTCTGGCCCGACGTCGACCGCCGCCACCTGTGGGCAGCCATCGACGAGTATGCCCGGCGCGACCGGCGCTACGGCGGAGCGGAGGGCTGAGTCGTGTTGGTGATGACGCGGTTCCGGGTCCCGTTGCCGGAGGCCGAGGAGTTCCGGGCTGGGTTGGAGGAAGCACACGCCTTGCTTGCCCGGCAACGTGGCTACCTGGGTGGCTCCATCGGCCGCAACGTCGACGATCCGGAGCTGTGGGTGCTGCAGACCCGGTGGGAAGGTCCTGGCGCCTACCGCCGCGGTTTGGGAGCCTACGACGTCAAAGCCAACGCCTGGGCGCTGCTGGGCCGGGCGCTCGACGAGCCGTCGGCGTACGAGATCGTCGATCCGGGCCAGCCGCTCAACGTGGCCGAGGCCCGCGAAACCCCCTAGCGTGCGGCAGATAGCCTAGTGCTTTCGCCGGCAGCCAGCCGGCCCAGCAATGCAGCAGCAACGTCAGGGGAGCTCAGCCGTGGCCGCCAAGCCAGCCTCAACCGTCGACAGCGTCGTCTCGCTCGCGAAGCGCCGGGGCTTCGTCTACCCGTGCGGCGAGATCTACGGCGGCACCCGGTCGGCATGGGACTACGGCCCACTCGGGGTGGAGTTGAAGGAGAACATCAAACGCCAGTGGTGGCGGGCGATGGTGCAGTCCCGCGACGACGTGGTGGGCCTGGACTCCAGCGTGATCCTGCCGCGGCCGACCTGGGAGGCCTCGGGCCATGTCGCCACCTTCACCGACCCGCTGACCGAGTGCCAGGCCTGCCACAAGCGGTTCCGGGCCGACCACCTGCAGGAGCAGATGGCCGAGCGCAAGGGGATCGCCAACCCCGACGACGTCGACCTGGCCACGATCGCCTGCCCCAACTGCGGCACCCGTGGTGCGTGGACCGAGCCGCGGCAGTTCTCCGGCCTGCTCAAGACCTACCTCGGCGTGGTCGAGGACGAGTCCGGCCTGCACTACCTGCGGCCGGAGACCGCGCAGGGCATCTTCCTCAACTTCGCCAACGTCGTGACCAGTTCGCGAATGAAGCCGCCGTTCGGCATCGCCCAGATCGGGAAGTCGTTCCGCAACGAGATCACCCCGGGCAACTTCATCTTCCGCACCCGCGAGTTCGAGCAGATGGAGATGGAGTTCTTCGTGGTTCCCGGCACCGACGAGGACTGGCACCAGTACTGGATCGACCAGCGCACCCAGTGGTACGTCGGCCTCGGCATCAAGCCCGACAACCTGCGCCACTACGAGCACGCGAAGGAGAAACTGTCCCACTACTCCAAGCGCACCGTCGACATCGAGTACCGCTTCCGCTTCGCCGGGTCGGAGTGGGGTGAGCTGGAGGGCATCGCCAACCGCACCGACTTCGACCTCAAGACGCACGCGGAGCACTCGGGCAAAGACCTCTCGTACTTCGACCAGGCGGCCGACAAGCGGTACGTCCCCTACGTGATCGAGCCGGCGGCGGGTCTGTCGCGTTCGCTGATGACGTTCTTGGTCGACGCGTATGACGAGGACGAGGCACCCAACACCAAGGGCGGCGTCGACAAGCGCACCGTGCTTCGGCTCGACCCGCGGCTGGCGCCGGTCAAGGTCGCGGTGCTGCCGCTGTCGCGCAACGCCGACCTGACTCCCAAGGCCAAGGACCTGGCCGCCACCTTGCGCCAGCACTGGATGGTCGAGTTCGACGACGCCGGCGCGATCGGCAAGCGCTATCGTCGCCAGGACGAGATCGGCACGCCGTTCTGCGTCACCGTCGATTTCGACACGCTCGACGACAACGCCGTGACGGTCCGCGACCGTGACAGCATGGAGCAGAAGCGGATCGGCATCGACCAGGTCGCGGGCTACTTCGCCGAGCGGCTGCTGGGCTGCTGATCGTCCGTAGCGACGATGGGATGACTGTGCGGGTACGACGGGCGACAGCCGTGCGCCTGGGCGCGGCAGTGCTGCTGGCGGTGAGCCTGTTGTCGGCCTGCGGTGGCGACGACAAGCCCGAGGGCGCCGGAAAGACCTCCAGCCCGTCGGTCTCGGCGACGCCGTCGCCCTCGGTGTCGGTGCCGCCGGGAGTCGACCTCACCGAGCCCGGCACCGAGCTGGCCTACGGCGACACCGCGACGGTCGCGTACGCGCCTTCTCAGGATCTCGCGTCGGTCGTCTCGCTGACCGTCAGAAGCGCCGAGCCGGCCAAGATCAAGGACCTCGAGCACGGTTTCGCGCTGGACACCCCCTACAAGAAGAACGCCGACTACTACTACGTCCGGGTTCACGTGGAGAACCTCGGCTCGGCCGACCTGGGCCGCCGGGACGTGCCGGTCTGGGGTGTCAACGCCGACGACCACCTGCTGCCCGCGGTGGTGTTCGACTCGGCCTTCCCCAAGTGCCCGTCCAAGCGGCTGCCCAAGTCGTTTACTCAAGGGGACACGTTCTCCACGTGCCTGGTGTTCGCCTCGCCCGATCACGGCGAGCTGTCGGCCGTGCGGTTCCAGCCCAACGAGAGCTACACCCCGATCGACTGGCGATGACGTCTCTCCAGCTCGGCTCGGTCGAGGTCGCGACGCCGGTCGTGCTGGCGCCGATGGCCGGCATCACCAACGCCGCCTACCGCCGGCTCTGTCGTGAGCAGGGCGCGGGCCTGTACGTGTGCGAGATGATCACGTCCCGCGGCATCGTCGAGCGAGACACGACGACGTTGTCGATGCTGGTCTTCGACGAGCTCGAGGACATCCGGTCGGTGCAGCTCTACGGCACCGACCCGGTCTACATCGGCAAAGCCGTCGAGATCCTCTGCGGCGAGTACGGCGTGCACCACGTCGACCTCAACTTCGGCTGCCCGGTGCCCAAGGTCACCCGCAAGGGCGGCGGTGGAGCGCTGCCGTGGAAGCGATCCCTTCTCGGGGCGATCCTGGACTCCGCTGTCGCGGCAGCCGAGCCCTATCGCGTACCCGTCACGATGAAGACCCGCAAGGGCATCGACGACGACCACCTCACCTATCTCGACGCCGGCCGGATCGCGCAGGAGTCGGGCTGCGCCGCGATCGCGCTGCACGGCCGCACCGTGAGCCAGGCGTACTCCGGCAACGCCGACTGGAACGCGATCGGAGAGCTGGCCGCCCACGTCGATATCCCGGTGCTCGGCAACGGCGATATCTGGGAGGCCGGCGACGCACTCCGCATGGTCGAGCAGACCGGCGTTGCGGGCGTCGTGGTCGGCCGGGGCTGCCTGGGCCGACCGTGGTTGTTCCGCGACTTGGCTGCCGCCTTCGCAGGCGAGGAGGTCGCGACCCTACCGACGCTGGGGGAGGTCGCGGCGATGATGAGGCGGCACGCCGAGCTGCTCGTGCGGCACATGGGGGAGGAGCGCGGCTGCAAGGAGTTCCGCAAGCACGTGTCGTGGTACCTCAAGGGCTTCCGCGCGGGCGGCCCGCTCCGGCACAACCTGGCGCTGATCTCGACGCTGGCAGACCTGGACGCTCTCCTGGCCGAGCTCGACCCCGGCGAGCCGTTCCCCGTCCGCGAGCTGGGTACGCCGCGCGGCCGGCAGGGGAGCCCCCGCAACGTGACTCTCCCCGAGGGCTGGCTCGACGACCGCGACGGGGCTATCGCCGTTCTCCGGGAGGATGCTGGCGAGACGACCGGTGGTTGACCGGTGACCCTGATGTCCGTTTTACAGTATTAAATACTGATATATCACATGACTACTGACTTTTGTCATGGATAACTCGTGACGAGCGGCCCCAACGTCACCCAACCCCGGGCAAGACCATAAGACACGGCACTGATGCGTCGCGGCTCACATCTCCGGGCGTCGCGACATCGTTGCCTCGACCAGGCGGGGACGAGGCTCGATGCAGCGTTGGAGCCGGTGTCGCCCGTGCTCCACGAGCAGCGGTTGGCAACAGCTCAGGTGGGGCTCCGCGGCCGGGGGGTCGGCGGGGCTCCACCTCGTTCTGTGTATCACGACGAGTCACCCCTGAGCGTGGTGTGCCGTCAGATCGCGCGGCTGTCAATCTAGGGTGAACCCCATGAAGCGGGACGAGCGTGCGCCTGAGGCCCATGTCGCCTCGGTGTCACTCGCCCTGCCCGCCGTCTGGCTTCTCTTCCTGATCGTGCCGGCCAGCCGGAACTGGGACCACCGCACCGAGCCCCGCGTCCTGCTGGGATACGCCGCGATGCTGCTGCTCGCCGTCGTCTACCTCGGCGCCTTCCAACTGCTTCGGGCCTACCGTGACCAGCTCGAGACCGAGCTGCCGCGGAACCTGGCCCGCACGCTCGTCGCGGGGATGATCGCGCTGGTCTGCGTGATGGAGTGGAGCCTGGGCCAGTCGGCCAGCGGTGGCCTGATCTATGCGGCTGTGGCGGCCGCGATGCTGCTGCCCTCTTTAGAAGCGCTGGGTGTGGCCGTCGTACTCGCTGCGGGCTCGTTCATCGCATCGGTCGAGGTTCACGGCTGGAGTCGTGACTGGATGACGCCGGCGCTGCTGCTGTGCGCTGGCTTCGTCATGTGGGGCATCCGTCAGTTGCTCAACCGCAACGTGGATCTGGTCGCGCGTCGCGCGCGCACGGAGGAGGTCCTGCTGCAGCAGGAGCGCAATCGCTTCGCGCAGGATCTCCACGACATCCTCGGCCACTCGCTGACCGTGATCACCGTCAAGGCCGAGCTCGCCAACCGGCTCTTCGACGTCGACCTCGACCGAGCTCGTGCGGAGGTCGAGGATCTCGAGCGGCTTGCCCGCGACGCCCTGGCCGACGTACGCCGGGCTGTCCATGGCTACAAGGACCTCAGCCTTACCTCGGAGATCGCGCACGCTCGTCGCGCCCTGGAGTCGGCAGGCATCGAGGCGATCCTCCCGAAGTTCGTCGACCACGTCGACGGTGATCTCCGTGACCTGTTCGCCTGGACGATCCGAGAGGGCGTGACGAACGTGGTCCGACATAGCGCGGCGACAAGCTGCACTGTCGAGCTGTATCCGGACCGCGTCGTGGTGTCCGACGACGGCAGAGGGGACGAGGGAGAGGACTCCATCGCCGCTCGTGGCCATGGCCTGTCCGGTTTGAGCGATCGTGCGGCCCAGGTCGGAGCCAGCGTACAGACCCGTACGCTGTCGCCCACAGGGTTCATCCTCGAAGTGGTGCGAAAGGCGGCGAGATGACGATCCGGCTGGTGCTGGCCGACGACCAGGCCTTGGTACGCGGTGCCCTGGCTGCGCTGCTCAACCTCGAGCCCGATCTGGAGGTCGTCGCCGAGGTCGGCAGCGGCGACGACGTGCTGCGCACCTGTGTCGACAACCAGGCGGACGTGGCGCTCCTCGACGTGGAGATGCCCGGACTCGACGGCATCGAGGCGACCTCGCAGATCAAGCGCGCCCTTCCCGGCACCCGGGTCCTGATTGTGACCACCTTCGGCCGCCCCGGCTACCTGCGGCGGGCTCTGCAGTCGGGTGCGGATGGGTTCCTGGTCAAGGACACTCCGGCCAAGCAGCTCGCCGACGCCGTACGCCGCGTGCATGGCGGTCTGCGCGTCGTCGATCCGGCTCTGGTCGCCGATTCGATCGCCACCGGAGAGTCGCCGCTCACCACCCGGGAGACCGATGTCCTGCGAGCTGCCGTGGGTGGTGAGACGGTCGCTTCGATCGCCGAGAAGCTGGCGCTTTCGGAGGGCACTGTGCGCAACCACCTGTCGTCCGCGATCGGCAAGACCGGAGCCTCGACACGGGCCGAAGCAGCCCGTATCGCCACCGAGCACGGGTGGCTCTAGGAGCACCGCTGTCGAGTGCGCGGTGATCTCGATGCGCCCGACTCGTTCCTCGTCAGGCACTCGATCAGCGCCGAGGTCGTTGAGCCACGTCCGGTCGTCGAGTGGTCCGAGGCGCTAGCCGAGGGCCGTATCGAGACGCCGCCCGGACGCGAGGCGCCGAAGCCGAGGACGACCTCTCCCTTACAGACGTGGGCGATGAGCCTTTCGGCGGCACGCCGTTCCCGGGGGCGGATTGGCCACCGCACAGGGGAATGTGCTTGACTCGAAGCCTTCCCTGACCTGTTGAGCTAGTAGAAACGTGCCCGATGAGCAAGCCGGGGCGGCACAAGGCCGCGCGACACCGCGCGCCGCGCCCTGCGCTGAGCACGCGAGTCAAGCGCGTTGTCGTGCCTGCCTCGGCCGCCAGCGCGCTCACCGGCGCGGCCGTCGTCATCGGCATCTCCGGCGGCGCCAGCCCGGCATTCCTCGGTGCCTCGGCCGGCGCCGATCTCGGCGACGCGACCCCGGCCAGCTCCGCCACGCCTTCGGTCGACATCACCCAGCGGACGGTGGGCACCTCCCGGATGGCGCCACGCGTACGCCTCGAGCCCGAAGCCGTGGGCAAGGAGTGGGCGACCGCCGATCTCAACCTCTGGGCCAAGCCGACAGACTCCTCCCGCCAGTTCGGCGAGATCGACTCCGGTACCCGACTCGCCGTCACCGGCAAGGTCATCGACGGCTGGGCCGAGGTGCTGATCAAGGGCGAGGTGCGCTACGTCAACGCCGACTACCTGTCCGCGGACAAGCCCGACGACCTCGCGGCCACCAACGGGCTCTCCAGCGCGCCCTGTCCGGACGGCTCGTCCACCGAGCAGGGACTGACGGCCGGGGCGATCCGGATGTACCGCGCCGTCTGTGCCGCGTTCCCCGCGCTGACCACCTACGGCGGCTGGGACAACCACGGTGAGCACAGCAGCGGAAAGGCGATCGACTTCATGGTGACCGGCAACCCGGCCCTCGGTCGCGCCGTCGCCGACTGGCTCCGCGCCCACGCCGCCGAACTCAACCTGTACGACGTGATCTACGCGCAGCACATCTACACCCAAGAGCGTGGCGGCGAAGGCTGGCGGGCGATGCCGGACCGCGGCTCCGCCACGGCGAATCACTACGACCACGTCCACGCCTCCGTCTACTGACGCATCCTGCAAGTCGTCCGTGTCAGCGGGACGTATCTGTCCCGCTGACACGGACGACCTCCGCTCCGACCGCACGCTCGCGCACCTTCCGGCAGCGATTCCGAGCGCTTCGAGTTCGTGCCTCCGTCTGCTGAACCCGGACTGCTAGCGTTAAGTGCTAGCATCAGTGTATGCCTGCGTTGCACATCAGAGACGTTCCCGAGGAAACAGTCGCCGCGATCAAGCGGCGGGCTGTCCGTCGCGGTCACTCCGTCCAGCAGGAGCTGCGAGAGGCCCTTGAGAAAGTGGCTGCGGAACCGGTCGCTGGCGGACGTCCGCGCCACCTGAACCTCGCGACCGTCGCAACGGGTCGCAGCGAGTCGTTCGACCGAGCCGACTTCTACGATGACGACGAGCGCTGATCCGACGGCGCTCGTGGTGGTCGACACCAACGTCCTGCTCGCGGCTACCGACAGGAGTCGCGCGGCCCACGCAGCCGCCACCGCGTTTCTCAACGACGACGAGCGTCGGCTGGCGCTGACTCCGCAGGTTGTGCGCGAGTACCTCGCCGTTGCGACGCGTCCCGTCGAGGCCAACGGCTTGGGCCTCGCCGGGGCGGGTGCGGTGGCGAACGTGAGGCAGCTCCTCGACGATATGGATCTCTTGTCCGAGGGCGCGGTGACGACGGGGGGATTGATGGACCTGATCGGCGATCACGCGGTGGCGGGCAAACAGGTGCACGATGCGAATGTCGTCGCCGTCGCGCTTGCGCATCGCGCCAGCGCGATCGTCACCGACAACGTGCGCCACTTCGCCCGGTTCGACCAGCTGATCGCGATCGAGAGCCTGCCTGACCGGGAACCTCCGGATCAGCTCTCGAGGTAAACAGCGAGGTTCGCCAACGCCAGGTCTGTCCGCGACATTCCACCATCATTGCGCAGTCGGCGATCCTCTGGGCTGGTGATGGATGGGATCCTCGGACCCAAGTGGGTCGCCACTCAATCGAGCGAGGCCGGGTCCAGGCGTAGGCCGACGACCCCGGCGAGTCGGCTGAAGTCGCGGTCGTGGGCGAGTACGTCATGACCGAGTCGGAGCGCGACGTGCGCGATCAGGCAGTCGAGGAGTCCGCGCGGTGTGACTCCCCCGCGCCGACACGTCCGGTAGATCGCGACCGCGCCGCCGAAGTCCGCCACCGGATCGAACGGGGCGAGGTCGAACCGCGCCAGTAGTCGGCGAAGGTCTCGTTCGCGAGCGTCGGTGCGCGCGCCGGCGCACACTTCTGTGATCACCGGCTCGGTGATGACGACAGGGCCAGAACCGGCGATGAGCTCGCGGAGCCGCAGGTGTGCGGCGCTGCCGGTTGCTCGGTCGTACTCGACCCATGCCGAGGTGTCGGCGAGAATCACGCGACGTCGGCCGGTGGCAGGTCCGCCGGAATCTCACCGATCGCCTGCGCACCCTCCATAGCGAGCGCCTCCGTCAGCGACATCGGCTGACCCGCGAGGCTGCGCAGCGCGAGATCGACCGCTTCGGTCTTCGTGGACACGGCGTATCTGCTCATGATCGTCTCGAGATAGTCGTTCTCGATCTCGATATTGGTTCGCGTCCGAGCCATACACGTAGTCTACACGTGGAGTCGAGATCCCGACCGCATCCGACATTCGCGCCAGACCAGGCGCCGCTAGCCGACTCTCGATCCCACGATCACCAGGCGATCTTCGGTGATCTTGACTTGCCACGACTTCGGGCCTATGGCGGTGCCCGCAACTGTCGCGTAGGCCTCGACGTGGAGGATCAACCCGTTGGCGGACGGGGTGAGGAGTCCATCCGCGTGCGAGTGGTCGCGGAACACGACGACCACCTCGGTCGGCTGGTCCGGTGGCGCCGGGAGATCGTCGGCTGTGAGGCGAGCGCCGGGGTACAGGTGGGTGTTGTCGGCGGCAAGTGCGAGAACGGCCTCCATCGAGTGAGGCTACCGCGGTCCGCCCGACTGGGGCACCGCCGATCGGTGTCGAGGGTAGACGAGGCTGCTGGGGTCGGTGTTGGCGCCGCACAGCACGACGCACACCTTCTCGCCCGCCTCCTGCTGTTGCGCGGCCCCGGCGCAGGCCATGCCGGCGTTGCCACCGGAGGCGATCGCGATCCCCGGCTCGGGGAGTCCCTTCCTCGCGATGAGCGAGCAGGCAGTTCTGTGCGCCGCGCGGTGACACGCCGATGGTCGGGATGCGCAACCGTTAGGGGTTAGATGGTGGCCGTGACATCCTGATCTGGCTCGGCCCTTTCACCGCGGGCGCGATCTGGCGGTTCCGGCGCGACACCGCACCCCGTCTGACCGCACCCCGCCTGACGGCACGCGGCTGACCGGGCCCGGGCCTGAACGCGGCACGTATGGCAGGGTCGGGGCGTGGGATCGGACGAGTACGCCGAGGCGGAGTACGACGACGCGGCCAGGGAACGGTGGGTGCCCGAGGCTCCGAAGTCGTCCTCCCGCTCACCCTTCGAGCGAGACCGCGCCCGACTCGTCCACTCCGCAGCGCTACGCCGGCTGGCTGCCAAGACCCAGGTACACGGACCGGGCACGGACGACTTCGCACGCAACCGGCTGACGCACACGCTCGAGGTTGCCCAGATCGCCCGCGATCTCGGGCGCCGGCTGGGCTGTGACACCGACGTCGTCGAGTCCGCCGCGCTGGCCCACGACCTGGGGCACCCGCCGTTCGGACACAACGGCGAGCAGGCGCTGGACGAGGTGAGCGCATCGTGTGGCGGGTTCGAGGGCAACGCGCAGACTCTGCGGCTGCTGACCCGGCTGGAGGCGAAGCGAGCGGGTGCCGGCCTGAACCTCACCCGGGCGACACTGGACGCGGCGACCAAGTACCCCTGGCCGCGTTCGGAAGCCGACTCCCGCAAGTTCGGCGTGTACGCCGACGACCTGCCGGTCTTCACCTGGCTCCGGCAGGGCGCACCCGAGCGGCGCCGGTGCATCGAGGCCCAGGTGATGGATCTCTCCGACGACGTGGCCTACTCCGTGCACGACCTCGAAGACGGCGTGGTCGGTGGCCGGGTCGGACTCGACCGCCTGGCCGATCCGGGCGTACGCGCCGAGGTCTGGGCAACCGTACGCGACTGGTATCTCGCCGACGTGGACACAACCGCGCTCGATGATGCGTTGGCGCGTCTGGCGGCGCTGGACTCCTGGCCGACGTCGCCCTACGACGGGTCCCGGGCGAGCCTGGCCGCGCTGAAGGACCTCACCTCCGACCTGATCGGCCGCTTCTGCAAGGCGGTCGAGTCGGCGACACACGAGGCGTACGGGACCGGGCCGCTCGTACGCTATGCCGCCGACGTGGTCGTGCCCTCCGGCGTTACCCACGAGATCGCGGTGCTCAAGGGCGTCGCGGCCCACTTCGTGATGCGCGCCGACGACCGGGTGCCCCTGCTGGATCATCAACGCGAGCTGATCGCCGAACTGGTCGCGACGCTGCTGCTCCGCGGGCCGGCCGAGCTCGAGCCCGCCTTCCGGGCCGACTTCGACGCCGCCTCGACCGACTCCGCCCGGCTGCGAGTGATCGTCGACCAAGTGGCCTCGCTGACCGACGCGTCGGCCGAGGCCTGGCATCACCGCCTCTGCTGAGGCCGTGCGTCGCCCCGGCGCCGCCTCGCTGCGTTCTCGTCGCCCTCCAACACCGCTGGGGCCGCGCTGCTTGACATGGCCGCCTTCGCTCCTCCGCCTTGCGATGCATCCACCGGACGCGCCGCTCGCGACGGCAGTGCCTATCTCGGTATCTCGTAGACTCGCCGCGTGGCAGGCCTGATCCGGGAAGAGGACATCGCCGCCGTACGCGACAAGGCGCGGATCGAAGAGGTCATCGAGCAGTACGTCCACCTCAAGCCGGCCGGCGGCGGCGCGCTCAAAGGCCTGTGCCCCTTCCACGACGAGAAGAGCCCGTCGTTCCACGTCCGTCCCGGCAAGGGCTATCACTGCTTCGGCTGCGGCGAGGGCGGCGATGTCATCAGCTTCCTGATGAAGCACGACGGCCTCTCGTTCGGTGACGCGGTCCAGCACCTGGCCGACAAGTACGGCGTCGAGCTGCGCCGACAGGAGAGTGGGGAGCGCCAGCAGAGCTCCGGGGTCAACCGGCAGCGGCTGCTCGCCGCCAACCGTGCCGCGCAGAAGCATTTCGCGGACCTGCTGCAGACCCCCGAGGCGCTGGCGGCCCGGCAGTTCCTGACTGAGCGAGGCTTCGACAAGCAGGTCGCGGAGGACTACGGGCTCGGCTTCGCTCCGCGCGGCGGCGAGGATCTCTTCAAGCACCTGCGCGGCCAGGGCTTCACCGACGCCGAGCTGGTCACCGCCGGCCTGTGCGCGCAGGGCCAGCGCGGCCACTACGACCGTTTCCGCGGCCGGCTGGTCTGGCCGATCCGCGACACGTCGGGCGAGACGATCGGCTTCGGGGCACGCCGGATCTTCGACGACGACCGGATCGAGGCCAAGTACCTCAACACGCCGGAGACCCCGCTCTACAAGAAGAGCCAGGTGCTCTACGGCGTCGACCTGGCCCGGCGCGAGATCAGCAAGACCTCCCAGGCCGTGGTCGTCGAGGGCTACACCGATGTGATGGCCTGTCACCTCGCCGGCGTGAAGACAGCGGTGGCGTCGTGTGGCACCGCTTTCGGGGAGGAGCATTCGCGGGTGCTGCGCCGGCTGCTCAACGACCACGAGGAGTTCCGCGGCGAGGTGATCTTCACCTTCGACGGCGACGAGGCCGGCCAGAAGGCGGCGCTCAAGGCCTTCGCGGGCGACCAGCAGTTCGTGGCCCAGACGTACGTCGCCGTCGAGCCGAGCGGCCTCGACCCGTGCGACCTGCGGCTGCAGCAGGGAGACGCGGCGGTGCGCGAACTGGTGGCTCGGCGCATTCCGCTCTACCGGTTCGTGCTCGGCAACGTCGTGTCTCGTTTCGACCTCGACCGGGCCGACGGCCGTATCGACGCGCTGCGGGAGGCCGCCAAGCTGGTCGTGTCGATCCGTGACCGCTCGAAGGTGGAGGCGTTCACCCGCGAGCTTGCCGGGATGATCGGCGTGGAGATCGACGAGGCGCGCACCGAGGTACGCCGGGCGTCGTCCCGGGGCCAGCGCGCGCCTCAGGTCATGGTCGCCGAGGACGCTCCTGCCCCCCGGTCCTGGCCCAATCCACGCGACCCGCGCTTCTCCCTGGAGCGCGACGTACTCAAGCTGACCCTGCAGTACCAGGCGGTGATCCTGCCGCACTTGCACGAGCTCGGCACCAACGACTTCACCCATCCCGCGTACGCCGCGATCTGGGCGATCATCGCCGAGCACGGCGCACCGGCCGACGGGGAAGCCTGGGTCGACGTCGTCCGCGCCCAGGCCGCCGACCCCGAGCTCGCAGCGGTCGTCAACGCGCTCGCGGTGGAGCCGCTGCCCACCGACCGCGAGCCGGATCGGGCGTACGCCAATGCTCACGTCTTCAAGCTGATGGAGGTCACCGCGATGCGCGCGATCGCCGACCTCAAGTCGAAGATCCAGCGCACCAACCCGGTCGAGCAGGCGACCGAGTACAACCGGATGTTCGGCGATCTGGTCGCCCTCGAACAGCACCGCCGCGCGTTGCGAGAGCGTGGCCTGGGCGGTGCCGAGTGAGACTCTCTCGTCGTGGCCGGCGTCATCCGTCCGGCGCGCTGGCGGTCGCGCATACTGCCGACGGCGAGCTCGTGTACGGCACTCGCGACACCCTCGAGCTGCCCGGTCGGTCGCTGCGCTGGGAGCAGGTGCTGACCGCCGAGTGGGACCGCGACACCGAGTTGCTGCGCGTCGTGCTGGTCGAGCCCGAGGAGATCGAGCTCGCCTTGGTCGAACCGACCGACTTCCTTCAACTCGTCCGCGAGCGGGTGACCGCAAGCGTGGTGCTCTCCCGCCGTGTCCCGGTAGCGGAGCAGGGCTTCATGCTGATGGTGCGCCGCCCGCCGGCTGGAGGAGAGCTGGCCATGGTCGTCGAGTACGACCGCGGCCTCGATCCTGACGCTCCGAAGGTCGTCGAGGCGCTCCGAGCGGCCCAGGCCCAGGTGCGCTCCGAGCTCGGCTGGTAGCCCTGGATTTCACCCCGGCCCGGATGGGTTGCTAACCTGTCTGGGCTGTCAGTCCCCTGTAGCTCAATTGGCAGAGCATTCGGCTGTTAACCGGAGGGTTGTTGGTTCGAGTCCAACCGGGGGAGCCAAGTCGCACCAACGCCGCCCGGTGTGGGAGCGTCGGTGTGCACCTGCCGCAGCTTCTTCGCGCAGTCCTACCGGGCCTACCTGGTCGACGCCTGGCTCCCTGTCGCGGGACTGGACGGCCGGCTCGCTGAAGGGATACGGGTCGCCGACATCGGTTGCGGCCACGGCTCGTCGACGATCTTGATGGCACAGGCCTTCCCGAAGTCGCGGTTCGTGGGCCTCGACGCGCACCAGAAGTCCATCGAGACCGCTCGTGCGCGCGCAGTGGATGCAGGCGTCGACGACCGAGTCGACTTCGAGCTGGCCTCCGCCGATGCGACCGAAGCGGGCCGCTTCGACCTCGTGACGACATTCGACGCTCTGCGCGACATGGGGGACCCGTCAGGCGTGGCCGCGCACGTGCTGACGCTGCTGCCAGACGACGGCGCCTGGCTGATCGTCGAGCCAATGGCCGGCGACCGGGTGGAGGACAACCTCAATCCCGTCGGGCGCGCCTATTACGGGTTCTCGACACTCTTGTGCACGCCCGGCTCGCTCTCTCAGGAGGTCGGGGCCGCGATCGGCACGAAGGCCGGCCCAGCGAAGGTGCGTGAGATCGTCACTGGCGCCGGGTTCGCCGACTGCGCGAGAGTGGCGCAAACGCCGTTCCATCGCGTCTTGTTGGCAACGCGTGCGTGATCAGCTCCTATCACTCGGGCGGAGGCCCGAGGATCTCTTGGCCGCCTTCAACGGCCGCGGCTGCTAGCGCCTCCATCGTGACCTCCCAGCCATCCGGTCGCGGGTCGGTGATCCGGCGGCCGGCGCCACGGAAGAACCGCTCCATGCCGCTCGGTGTGCAGATCGTCAGCAGATCGACCTCCGGCGAGGTGAACTTGTAGGCGTGCGGGACATTGCGTGGCAGGAACATCGCCCCGCCCTCCCCGACTTCATGATGCTCATCGCCGACCCAGAAGATGCCGTGACCCTTGAGGATCACGAACATCTCGTCCTCGTCGTGGTGGACATGCAGCGGCGATGCCGAGCCCTCGCCCAGACTGCTGCGCACGACCGTGACCTGGTCTCGCGTCTGCGAGCCGTCTAGCAGGATCTGCAACTCCTTGCCGCCGATCCACTCGATCCGGTCGTGGTCCGATGCTTGGGCGATATAGGCAAGGCTCATCGGTGTCTCCCGTTGAATATTGATCTACTAATCATCTAACGAATATATTGACGGTAGTCTGACTCCGTGACCGACGTCAAGAAGCGCCGCTATAGCTCACCTCTGCGCGCCGAGCAGGCACTGGCTTCGCGAGAAGCCGTACTGCGCGCCGCCCACGATCTCTTCATCGAGCAGGGGTACGGCGGGACCACGATCGACCAGGTGGCCGAGCGCGCCGGGGTGAGCAAGCCGACGGTCTTCACGGCGGTCGGCAACAAGGCCATGCTGCTCAAGGTGGTACGCGACGTGGCCATGGCGGGTGACGACCAGCACCGCACGGTGACCGCCCGAGAGGATGTCGCCGCCATCGCCGCGGCTGGCGATCTCGACCGGGCAGCCATGCTGACCGCGCGGCACATCGCGGTGGTCAACGCCCGCTACCACGACGTGCACGAGGTCATCCGCGGCGCGTCAGGCGCCGACCCGGTGGTGGCAGAGCTGTGGGAGACGGCCGAAGAGGAGCGCCACGTCGGCGCCGGTCATCTGCTGACCCGACTGAGCGTCAAGCCCATACGTCCACGCCGCGCTGCCCAGGACTGTCTCTGGCTGCTCATGGCACCCGACAACTACGACCGCCTGGTAGTACGCCAAGGCTGGTCTCGAGCGGCGTACGAGCGTTGGCTCGCCGAGCAGATCCGAGCGCTGTTCGCCTGACGTCAGGTTTGGAGGGAGAGGTTGTTGCCGTCGGGGTCGTGGAACCAGGCGATCCGGGCTCCGCTTGGCGCCGTCCAGATGCCTCGGTCGTCCTGGTCGAAGCCGTCGTAGCGGTTGAAGGTGACGCCGTTGGCCACGAGCCGGTCGATCTCGGCTTCGAGGTCGGTGACCGCCCAGCCGAGGACGGTGTACGGGGCTGCACGGACCTCGTCGACCAGGGTGATCCGGAGTTGGGTCGTCGCGGTCCGGTGCAGAAGCGAGAACGGTCTCGCGTCCTCGAGCGTGAGGCCGAGCAGGTCGCCGTAGAAGCGCTGTGCGGCGTCGAGGTCGCTCACCCCGACGAACCCGACCAGTTGGGCGTCGTTCAGCATGTTTCCTTATCCCTCCTCGTCGCTTCCCCAGCCCATCGAGTAGACCTCGAACGAGGTGCCGAAGGCGGTTCCGATGGCGGAGCCGACCTGGCGGCCGAACCCTTCCAGGAACTCGCGGGGGTCCCAGCCGTCCCAGCCGAGCCCGTCGATGTAGGCCTGGTGTGCCTTGAGGGACTCGACGCCGGTTTCGAACGTGTCGGTGGTGTCCACGGCGTGCCTGGCCTCGGGCGATCCGGCGGCCCACACCGCGCGTACGCCTCCCCACGGTTCCAGCCCGTCGACCAGTTGGTCGGGGAACACCCAGCGGTTGCCGGCGTCGCGTACGCCGTCCAAGACCGCCCGCCCGACCGCGATGTGGTCGGCCTGGTTGAGGGCGCCGGGCCCGAACCGGTCGCGGAAGTTGCCGGTGATCACGATCTCGGGCCGGTACTTCCGCACGACCTTGGCGATCGCGGAACGCAGCGGCAGACCGTACTCGACCACACCGTCGGGAAAGCCGAGGAAGTCGACCTGCGAGACACCGACGATGCGGGCCGACTCGATCTCCTCGGCCTCGCGCAGGCGGCGGCACTCGTCGGGATGCAGACCGTCGATTCCGGCTTCGCCGCTGGTGACCATCACGTAGCCGACGGTCTTGCCCTGCCCGGTCCAGCGCGCGATCGCGGCGGCCGCACCGTACTCGATGTCGTCGGGGTGGGCCACGATCGCGAGCGCACGCGACCAGTCCTCGGGGAGGGTCTTGAAAGCGGGTCGATCGGTCATGCGGTCCTCTCCTGAGGACACGAGCGCAACGACAATGCCCCTTGGGAGGCCTCCAAGAACCGGCACAGGGACCGGGCAGAGCAGGACCAGCTCAGCACTGTCATGGGTCGAGCATGCCACGCTCGACGGACAAGTCGCCGAACACGGCGTGCGCGTGCGCGACCCGCAAGCCGACCGAACCCTCGGGGAACACCGTGTCCTGGGCCGCGACCTCGGCGATCCCGCTCAACCGTGTAGTGATCCTCGGACCGACCGCCTCGATGACCAGCCGCTGCCGACCGGTCAGCTGCGGTAGCTCGGCGTTGGCCAGCACCGTCCAACTCGCCCCGTCGGTACGGCCCAGAACCAGCCGCCGGCCGTGCCGGTTCCAGCCCGCGAAGTAGCCGCGCTGAGAGTCCACACCGACCGCGGGAGCCGTGCATCGGACGAGTACGCCGGCCGAGCCGTGCCCGCCGCGAATCTCGACGTCCACCTCGACCCGTACGTCGGTCCAGCGCGCGGCGCGCAGGACGACCTTCTCGCCGCTGCGGAACGCATTGACAGGCTCATCGGGGACCTGCCCCAGGTGCAGCCCTTCCTGGTCCTGGCTGATGAACTGCTGGTGTCCGTAGTAGTCGAAGTCCCGGGTGACCGGCAGGCCCGGGGTGAAGCCCCACCTGCCGCCCTCGCCGCGGCGAATGGTTGGCGTGCCGTTCGGCTCAGGCTGTGCGACACCTGCCTCCACCGGAGCGCCGAGCACGGGCAGCCCCTCGGCGCTCCAACTGATCGGCTGCGCGTGCAGCACCCGCTTGAAGTTGCGCTCACGCACGATCTTGCGGTGGTAGACCATCCACGTCTCGGTGCCGTCGGGGGAGGGAACGAACGTGCCGTGGCCCACCCCGAAGGTCTCGGCGGTGGAAGTGAACAGCGGCTCGGGATGCTTGCGCCAGTGGCTCGGATCGAGCGGGTCGGGGCCGACGAGCTCGAGCAGACCGAGCTTGTAGGACGGCAGCAGTGCGCTCCCGCAGGAGTAGACGACGAACGTACGGCCGGCTCGTTGGAGTAGCTGCGGGCCTTCGTTGATCGCTTCGGGCCCGTCGTCGCGGATCCGCTCCCAGGGATAGTCGTACGGGTTGGTCAGCAGCGTGCGCGGTGCGCTGATCGTCGTGGGGTCGCTCATCGGTGCGATGTAGAGGTGCTGCGCCGGGTCTTCGGCGTTCGGCCAGCCCGACCACAGGGCATACCGACCCCCGCCGATCTCTGCAACCGTGAGGTCGATCGCCCACTCCGGCGCGCCCGGTGAGTCGCCCGTCTCCAGCGGTCCCACCAGGTCGTAGGTGCCTTGTGGGTCGTCGGTGCGAGCTACCAGCACGTACGCCCGGTGGTTGCGGTTGTGCCCGTCGGAGGCCGCGAAGTAGATGTGCCAGCGGCCGTCGAGCCGGATCAGCTCCGGCGCCCACACCTCCCGGGACCATGAGGTGCCTTCCGGGGGCGTCCACACCACTCGCCGCTCACCCAGACTGGTGAGTCGGTCGGAGCGGCTGACCGCGATGCCCCGGTCGGCAACGGTCGAACACCACAGGTAGGCGCCGTCGTGGCGGGTCACATAGGGGTCGGCACCCTCCCCGATCGGGTTCACGAACAGCCCCTCGCCGAGCGGCTCGGCCTCCGCGTACGCCGCCCGCAGCGGCGGCACCGGATGACTGCCGGTCCGCAGCCGACGCGCCCCCAGCCGTACACGCAGGCGAGCGATAGGTCCGGGCATGCGCACATGCTGTCAGACCGGCGTACCCGTGGTGCCGGGCGATCCACCAGGCGGCTAGGGTCGGGACTCGCGAGGGGCGGTAGCTCAGCCGGTTAGAGCAGAGGACTCATAATCCTTGGGTCGTGGGTTCGAGTCCCACCCGCCCTACAAGCAGCAACATGCCAAAGAACAGGCAGTAGCGGCCACAACCGCCGATTCTCGGCTGTTTCGACCGGTGCTGCCTGTTCTTTGGCACCTCGGGCGAACCTAGGCCGGCCGACAGGGGCGCGCCGGCCGGGTTGGAGCGCAGTGCGGGCGAGTGCTTGCGCGCGGCGGCTTGACCGGAGTCTTTACTTTGACGACTCTTGGGGGCATCGGAGTGGCGCTACGGCCCTCCCAGGCCGCTCCGATAGTGGCCCGGCTACCCCTCCCCAGCGGGGGCCGGGCCACACCCGGCCAGCGAGGCCCTACTTCTTGCCGAACAGCCCGCCCAGCAGGTCATCCAGGCCCAGCCCGCCGGTAGATCCGCCGCCCAGGATGCTGCCGAGCACGTCCTGGATCCCGCCGCCGGCAGGGGCCGCTGCCGAGCCTTGGCCAGCACTCATCTGCTTGGTCAGGAAAGACATGATGATCGGCGCCAGCATCGCCATCAGGTTGCCGACGTTCTGCCCGCCGAGTCCGCCGAGCTGGGCCGCCCCGCCCAGCTGGTTGGCGACCTGGTCCTTGTTCGCCCCGAAGACGTGGTCGAGGATCTTCTGGCCGTCCCCGAGGTCGAGGGCACCCAGGTTGATGCCGCCGGTGAGCAGGTTCGCGTTGTGCTGCTGCAACGCTCGGGTGAGTGCGTCGGCGCCGGTTGCATTCTGTGCGTTGGCGTTGAGACCGCTGAGGATGGCAGCGCCCGCGGACTCGACGGCCTTGCGCGCCGTGTCGGGGTCCATCCCGAACTGTGCCGCGATCTGGTTCATCGGCAACTGCGAGAAGAGTTCGTTCAGATCGGTCATGCTGGCCTCCGTGGATGAGCGTCGTCGGATGTGCTCTGCCGCGACCCTAGGCTGGTCTCCTCCCAGGCGCCACTATTTGCGACCATCGAGGTATGAACAGACCAGCGCCACCCGCGCTCGAGCAACGAGTCCGCCTGGAGGACGGCCGCAAGCTCGGATACGCGGTCTTCGGCGATCCGTCCCCGGAGGAGACGATCTTCTGGTTGCACGGCACCCCGGGCGCTCGTCGGCAGATCCCTGTGGACGCTCGTGCGTACGCAGAGGACAACCGGCTGCGGATCGTCGGGATCGACCGACCGGGTGTGGGCTGGTCGACGCAACACGTGTACGACAACGTGCTCGGTTTTGCCGACGACCTACGACAGCTGGCCGACGATCTGGCGGTCGAGCGGTTTCACGTCGTGGGGCTCTCCGGGGGCGGGCCGTACGCCCTCGCGGCCGGGTCAGCGCTGCCGGATCGGGTCAAGAGCCTGGGCATCCTCGGCGGTGTCGCACCGACCGTCGGTCCAGATGCGGTCTGGGGTGGTCTGGTCACGCTGGCAAGGCCGATCCCGCGACCGCTGGTACGACTCGTCCGTCTGCCGGCCGGGCAGGCCCTGTCGATGCTCATCCGGGCCGGCGCACCGATGGTAGGCCTTGGCCTTGACGCCGGCCGGGCCGTCACGCCGCCCGGAGACTTCCGGACCAGGGGAGCGGCCGACGTCAGGAGCATGTTCGCCGACGACCTGGTCAACGGTGCGCAACGACAGTTCTCCGCGGTGTTCTCCGACGTGTTGATGTTTACCCAGGACTGGGGCTTCCGGCTCAGCCAGGTCACGGTGCCGGTGCGCTGGTGGCACGGCCGTGCCGATCACATCGTCCCTTACCGTCACGGCAAGCACGTCGTGTCTCGGCTTCCCGATGCCGAGCTGATCCCGCTCGAAGGAGAGGCACACCTGGGTGCGCTGGGCCTCGCCGTCGACGTGATCGGCGGGCTGGTGCCGGCTGCCGAGTTGATCGACGAGGTCATCGCCGCTGAGGACTGACTAGAGCGTGACTTCTGGGGTTGGTGTGGCTTTTGGTGCGTTTGTGCTTCACAATAGGGGGCACAACCGCATCGCTCTGGGCTCTGATCCGTGGAGAGACCGCTGGGGAAGGCGTACCTCGACGCCGGATCACCAGGAGGCCAGAGATGACCAACGGGACTTCACGTCACGCCACCCGGGGCGTGTTGTACGTCCATTCGGCGCCGTCCGCGCTGTGCCCGCACATCGAGTGGGCCGTGGGCGGCGTGCTCGGTGCTGCCACCAGCCTCGAATGGACTCCACAGCCGGCGCAGGTCGGCGCCTACCGCGCGGAGTACTCCTGGACAGGCGACCCCGGCACCGCCGCGGCCGTCGCCTCGGCCCTGCGCGGCTGGGACCACCTCCGCTTCGAGGTGACCGAGGACCCGACGCCCGCGACGGAGGGCGCGCGCTTCGCGTACACGCCCGATCTCGGCATCTTCCACGGCGTCACCGGGCTGCACGGTGACCTGATGATTCCCGAGGACCGACTCAAGGCGGCTGTCGTCAAGAGCGCGCTGGGCGAGACCACGGTCCTCGACGAGATCGACCGGCTGCTGGGCAAAGCCTGGGACGACGAGTTGGAGACGTTCCGGTACGCCGGCGACGGCGCCCCGGTCCGCTGGCTGCACCAGGTCGTGTAGGCGCATCGGCGGTCGCGTAGCGCCGACGGAGGAGGCGCATATCGAGACCCGGCGTGCAGGCTGCGTCCGGTCGGCGTCTCGATACGCCCGGCTCGTTCCTCGCCGGGCACTCGACGGCCGGAGACGTCTCGATACGCGCCTCGCAAGCTCGGCGTACTCGACGACCGGAAGCGGCTCGATACACGCCTCGCAAGCTCGGCGCACTCGACGACCGGAGACGTCTCGGTACTGGCCTCGTGCCTCGGCCTACTCGACCAGCGTCAGGGGTTCGCGCCGGGCGCGTTCCGCCCGCGCCACGTCCGCTCGAAGGGAAGTCGCCAGGCGCGGGGCGCGATGAGCTGGTGGACGGCGTTGGGTCCCCAGGTGCCGACCGCGTACGGCCGCACGGGCGGCGGGTCGGCGATCAGGGGCTCGGAGATCTCCCACAGCCGTTCGATGCCCTCGGCCGTGGTGAACAGGGTGCGCTCGCCGCGCATCGCGTCGTAAATGAGCCGTTCGTACGCCTCGAGCACGTCTCCGGCGCGGTCGGTGTCGTCCATCGCGAACTGCATGGAGAGCTTGTCCAGCCGCATGCCCGGGCCCGGGCGCTTGCCGTAGAACGACAGCGACATCTTCGACGCGTCGGCCAGGTCGAACGTCAGGTGGTCGGGCCCCGACAGCCCCACGCCCGACCCGGCGGGGAACATCGCCTTCGGTGGCTCCCGGAACGCGATCGAGATGATCCGCGCGCCTTCGGCCATGCACTTGCCGGTGCGCAGGTAGAACGGCACGCCGGCCCACCGCCAGTTGTCGATCTCGGCGCGTAGCGCAATGAAGGTCTCGGTCTCGGACTCGGCGGAGACGCCGGATTCCTCGCGGTAGCCCTGGTACTGACCGCGGACGACATGTCGAGGGTCCAGCGAGCGCATCGAGCGGAAGACCTTGGTCTTCTCCTCGCTGATCGGGTCGGAGTCCAGGGAGGTCGGCGGCTCCATCGCGATGAAAGCGAGGATCTGGAACAGGTGGGTGACCACCATGTCCTTGAACGCGCCAGTGCCCTCGTAGAAGCCGGCCCGGCCCTTGACCGAGAGCGTCTCGGGCACGTCGATCTGGACGTGGTCGATGAAGTTGCGGTTCCAGATCGGCTCGAACAGACCGTTGGCGAAGCGGAACGCCAAGATGTTGAGCGCCGCCTCCTTGCCGAGGAAGTGGTCGATCCGGAAGATCTGCTGCTCCTTGAACACCTTGTGCAGCGAGGCGTTCAGCTTGATCGCGCTCTCCAGGTCGGTGCCGAACGGCTTCTCCATGATGATGCGCGAGCCGCGCACCAGGTTGGCCTCGTCGAGGGTGTTGACCACGTCGAGAGCCGACGACGGCGGCACACTCAGGTAGTGCAGGCGGTCCGGGGTGCCGCCGAGCTCCGCCTCGAGCTGGTTGGCCTTGTCGGCCAGCGCCTTCGGGCCGTCCTTGACGTTGACGTAATGGAGGTTCTTCTCAAACGAGGTCCATTGCTCTTCGCTGATCGGCCGTTTGGCGAACTCCACGCACGCCTCGCGGGCGAACTTCCGGAAGGAGTCGTCGTCGAAGTCGTCCATCGAGACACCGATCAGCCGACTCTCGGGCACCAGGTTGGACAGCAGCAGGTGCATGATGCCCGGCAGCAGTTTGCGGCGCGAGAGGTCGCCGGTTGCTCCGAAGATGACGATCAGGTGCTTCTCGACAGGCTTGCTGCGCGACGTGGTCGACATAGACCGAGCCTACGGACTTTCGGGCGATAACGGTGCTTGCGGGTCGATATTTTCGTCCCCCAAGTGATCCGTTCCCGCGCGAACAGGGAAAGCGACAGCCCTGGGACCACAACTCAGGCGTTGGTGAAGACGAGTGCGACGTTGTGGCCGCCGAAGCCGAAGGAGTTGTTGAGGGCGGCGAGATCACCCTCGGGGAGCTCACGCGGGGCGGTCGCGATCTCGACGCCGATGTCCTCGGGGTCGTCGAGGTTGATGGTCGGGGGCACGACGCGGTTCTTGAGGGAGAGGATCGTCGCCACCGACTCCAGCGCGCCCGCCGCGCCGAGCAGATGGCCGGTCATCGACTTGGTGCCGGTCAGCACCACGTCCTCGGCGGCGTTGCCGAGCGCCGCCCGGATCGCGAGCACCTCGGCGAGATCGCCCTGCGGGGTGCTGGTCGCATGTGCGTTGACGTGCACGATATCGCCGGCCGACAGCCCGGCATCCGCCACCGCGCGCCTCATCGCCCGGCTGGCTCCCGATCCCTCCGGGTCGGGCTGGGCGATGTCGTGCGCATCGGAGGTGATGCCGTGGCCGGCGGCGATCGCGTGGATCTTCGCGCCGCGGGCGCGTGCGTGCTCCTCCGACTCGAGCACGAGAATGCCCGCGCCCTCGCCCATCACGAAGCCGTCCCGGCCCTTGTCCCACGGGCGAGAGGCCTGCTCGGGCGCATCGTTGCGCTTGGACAACGCCATCATCTGGCCGAATGCGGCCAGTGGCAGTGCGTGGATCGCGGCTTCGGTGCCGCCGACGATCGCGACGTCGGCACGGCCCAGGCGGATCATGTCCATGCCGAGGGCGATGCCCTCGTTGCCGGACGCGCACGCGGAGACGGGAGTGTGTACGCCCGCCTTGGCCCCGAAGGCCAGGCTGATGGCGGCGGCGGGACCGTTGGGCATCAGCATCGGGATCGCGAGCGGGGAGACCCGGCGCGGACCCTTGTCGCGGAGCGCGTCGTAGTTGGACAGCAGCGTGGTGATACCGCCGATGCCGGACGCGACGGCGACCGCGACCCGCTCGGGATCGAGGTCCCCGTCGGCCGCGTCCGCGAGCCCGGAGTCTTGCCACGCCTCGAGCGCGGCGACCATGGCGAACTGCCCCGACCGGTCCAGCCGACGGGCCTTGACCCGGTCGAGCACCTCGCTCGGCTCGACCGCCACCTCGGCGCCGAACTGCGTGGACAGGTCGGCCACCCACTCGTGGTCGAGGGTGCGTACGCCGCTGCGTCCCGCGAGCAACGCCTCCCAGGTGGTGGCGACGTCGCCTCCCACCGGCGAGGTGGTGCCGAGTCCGGTGACGACGACACGACGGCCGCTAGGGCTGGGGGACATGGGTGACTCCTAGGACGGTGGTTGGCTGGCTGAGTCAGTCCGAGGATCAGTTATGCCTGCGCCTTCTCGATGAAGCTGACCGCGTCACCGACGGTGGTGAGGTTCTTGACCTCGTCGTCGGGGATGCGGACGCCGAACTTCTCCTCGGCGGCGACGACGATCTCGACCATCGACAGCGAGTCGACGTCCAGGTCGTCGACGAAGGACTTCTCGGCGGTCACGTCGGCGACGTCGACGCCGGCGATCTCGTTGACGATCTCGGCCAGCTCGGTGGTGATCTCGGCTGCAGTTGCCACGGTGGTTCTCCTGTATTGGTTGGTTGTGCCGGTTGGGGTTGGGGGTACGGGTGGGGGGAGTCTAGGGGACTCGGACGACCTGCGCGGCGTAGGCCAGGCCCGCCCCGAACGCGATCATCAGGGCCAGGTCCCCGGACTTGGCCTCGCCCTCGGTGATCATCCGGTCGAGCGCGAGCGGGATCGACGCGGCCGAGGTATTGCCCTGTTCGACGATGTCGCGAGCGATCCGGACGTGCTCAGGCAGCTTCATCGAGCGAGCGAGGGCGTCGGTGATGCGGTTGTTGGCCTGGTGCGGGACGAACACGTCGAGATCGGCGGCGGTGATGCCGGCGGCATCCAGAGCCTGCTGGGCAACCTTGGCCATCTCGTAGGAGGCCCAGCGGAACACCGAACTGCCCTGCATCGCCAGGTGCGGCATGATCGGACGCTCCTCGGCGATGACGTCTCGCCACTCCACCGACTGGCGGATGTGGTCGTAGTGCTCCCCGTCGGAGCCCCAGACGACCGGGGCGATGCCGGAGACCTCGGACGGCCCGACCACGACGGCACCGGCACCGTCGGCGAAGATGAAGGCCGTGCCGCGGTCGGTCATCGAGGTGATGTCGCTGAGCCGCTCGACCCCGATCACCAGCACGTAGCGCGCGCTGCCCGACTTCACCATGTCGTTGGCCAGGCCGACGCCGTGACAGAAGCCGGCGCAGGCCGCGGAGATGTCGAAGGCGACCGGCTTGTTGGCGCCGAGCTCGGTAGCGATGGCGGGAGCGATCGCGGGGGTCTGCATCAGGTGCGAGACGGTAGCGACGATCACCGCGTCGATCTGGGCCGGCGACACACCGGCCCGCTCCAGCGCCACCCGCGAAGCGGCGACCGACATCATCTGCACGGTCTCGTCGGGCTCGGCGAACCGGCGCGCCTTGATCCCCGACCGCTGCTGGATCCACTCGTCGGAGGAGTCGATCGCCTCGACGATCTCGGAATTCGGCACGATCCGCCGGGGCCGGTAGCTCCCGAGGCCGAGGATGGCTGCGGGGCGACCCGTCGACTCGGCGAGCTCGGTCATGCGGAGAAATCCTCTGCGTGCTTGTCGACGAACGCTCGCGCGTCCTCGAGCTGGTCGGGAGTCTTGAGTGCGAAGGTCTCGGTGCCCTTGAGTGCGCGCTTGGCGATTCCGGTCAGCACGCCTGCTGGGGGCAACTCGAGAATACCGGTCACGCCGAGCTCGGCCATCGTTGCCATGCACAGGTCCCAGCGCACCGGTCGCCGGACCTGCCCGACGATGCGGCTGACCACCTCGCGGCCGTCGCGGACGATCTCGCCGTCGCGGTTGGAGATGACCGGTGTACGCGGGTCGCGGGTCGAGATCGCCGTGGCCAGCAGACTCAGCCGGTCGACCGCCGAGCTCATGTAGTCGGTGTGGAACGCGCCCGCTACCGAGAGCGCGGTGACCCTGGCCCGGCCCGGTGGGTTGGCACCGAGATCGGCCAGCGCGTCGAGGGCGCCTGCGGCGACGATCTGGCCGGGACCGTTGTCGTTCGCGGCAGTCAGGCCGAGCTCGGCGATGCGCGCCAGCACCTCGTCGCGGTCCCCGCCGAGCACCGCGGACATGCCTGTCGGCGTGGCCGCGGACGCCTCGGCCATCAGCCGGCCTCGCTCGCGTACCAGAGCCATGCCCTGCTCGCCGGTGATCGCGCCCGCACCGATTGCGGCGGTGATCTCGCCGACGCTGTGCCCGGCCACCGCCCCGACCTTGCCGAACGCCTCGGCGGGGCGAGGGAAGAGGGAGAGCGCCGCCACTCCGCCGGTGGCAACCAGCAGCGGCTGGGCGATGGCGGTGTCGCGGATGGTCTCGGCGTCAGCGTGCGATCCGTAGTGCGCCAGATCGAGGCCGGCCACCGTCGCCATCCATTCCAGGCGAGCCGCAAAGACCGGGTCTTCCAGCCAGGGCAGCAGGAAACCGGGGGTCTGGGCGCCTTGACCGGGGGCGACGATGATCAGCACCTTCATACTGTGCCCGGTTCCCGGCCACGTTTGCGGCTCCGACGCGCACGAATTTTGGGGCCGGTCGATTGTGGGGACCCTACAAATCCTGAGTCGGGCGCGTGGCAGCTCGCGCGGCCGTGAGCCGGCCGGCGGACAACGCGATCTGGAGCGTGAACGCGTCACGTGCGGTGGTCGGGGAAAGCCCGGTCAGGTCGGCGGCTCGGCGG
>JASGGG010000010.1:0-50848 GCA_047605165.1 Nocardioidaceae bacterium | reverse complement strand
CTCCGACGATGCGTTGGACTTGTTGCCGAGCTTGTCCTTGAGCCGCATCAGATGCATCTCGTTGCGCGACCCGTCGGGGAGTACGCGGGGCACCAGGAAGCACGACAGCCCGCCCGGCGCCTGGGCGAGGGCGAGGAACAGGTCGGACATCGGTGCGGAGGTGAACCATTTGTGTCCGGTGATCCGGTAGCTGCCGTCGGGTTGGGGTACGGCCTGGGTCGTGTTGGCGCGTACGTCCGAGCCGCCCTGCTTCTCGGTCATCGACATGCCGGCGATCAGGCCGTGCTTCTCGGTCGGCACGCGGAGCCCGAAGTCGTACGCCCGCGAGGTCAACAGGGGCTCGTACGTCGCGGCCAGCTCGGCGTTCGTACGCAGCGCCGGCACCACTGCGTAGGTCATCGAGATCGGGCAGCCGTGGCCGGCGTCGACGTTCCAGGTCATGAACTTCGCGGCCCGCGCGACATGAGTGCCCGGTCGGTCGTCGGCCCACGGTGCCGCGTGCAGGCCGTGGCCCACGGCGGTCTCCATCAGCGCGTGGTAGGCCGGGTCGTACTCGACCTCGTCGATGCGGTTGCCGTAGCGGTCGTGGGTGTGCAGCACCGGCGGGTTCTTCTCCGCGAGCCGGCCCCACTCTTGCGCCCGCGCCGACCCCGCGAGGCGGCCCAGCTCGTGCAACTCGTCGAGCGCCCAACCGGCACCCTCGCGTTCGACCGCCTCCAACAACGCGGCATGGTCCGCCGTGTCGTGCCCGACGAGCGGCGGGACCTGGTTGGTGACCTCGTGCGTAGCCATGCCCTCACGGTACGTCCGGGATCTCGATACACCGTCGCTCGTACCTCGCGGCAGCACTCGATCAGCCTGGTGTGGCTGGTCGAGTAGCGCCGAGGAACGAGACGCATCTCGAGGCGCCGGCCGGACGGGACGACGTCAGTTCTCTTGCCCGACCCTGACAACCAGCGGCGCAGCAGCGGGCTTGTGGCCGATGGCGACGGCGACACGCCGGGCGGGCATGTCGGCATCGGCCACAAGCCAGCCCAAACAGTCACCATCGGCCACAATCCGGCTCAGGAGGGAGGGGATGACCGGCCGTCCGTAGGATTGCCCGGTGAACGACGGCCCCTTGATCGTGCAGTCCGACAAGACGCTCCTGCTCGAGATCGACCACGAGTCGGCCGCGGACTGCCGCCGGGCAATCGCACCCTTCGCGGAGCTCGAGCGCTCCCCCGAGCACGTGCACACCTACCGGCTCACCCCGCTAGGGCTCTGGAACGCGCGCGCCGCCGGCCACGACGCCGAGCAGGTGATCGACGCGCTGCTGACCTACAGTCGCTACTCGGTTCCGCACGCGCTGCTGGTCGACATCGCGGAGACGATGGCCCGCTACGGCCGGCTGCGGCTGGAGAAGCACCCCACCCATGGCCTGGTCCTGGCCAGCACCGACCGGGCCGTCTTCGAGGAGGTGCTGCGCTCCAAGCGCGTCGCCGGGATGCTCGGCAACCGGCTCGACGAGCTCACCGTGGCGGTCCACCCGAGCGAGCGCGGAAACCTCAAGCAGGCGCTGCTCAAGCTGGGCTGGCCGGCCGAGGATTTCGCCGGGTACGTCGACGGCGAGGCCCACGCGATCGCCCTGGACGAGACCGGCTGGGAGCTGCGCAGCTACCAGCGCGACGCCGCCGAGTCGTTCTGGCACGGCGGCTCCGGCGTCGTCGTACTCCCTTGTGGGGCTGGGAAAACCATCGTCGGCGCCGCCGCGATGGCACATGCCCAGGCGACCACACTCATCCTGGTCACCAACACCGTCAGCGCCCGGCAGTGGAAGGACGAGCTGGTCCGTCGCACCACGCTGACCGAGGACGAGATCGGCGAGTACTCCGGCACCAAGAAGGAGATTCGGCCGGTCACCATTGCCACCTACCAGGTGATGACGACTCGGCGGAAGGGCGCGTACGCCCACCTCGAGCTCTTCGACGCGCGGGACTGGGGGCTGATCGTGTACGACGAGGTGCACCTGCTGCCTGCGCCGATCTTCCGGATGACCGCCGACCTCCAGGCCCGGCGCCGCATCGGGCTGACCGCGACCCTGGTCCGCGAGGACGGCCGCGAGGCCGACGTGTTCTCGCTGATCGGACCCAAGCGCTACGACGCGCCGTGGAAGGACATCGAGGCCCAGGGCTACATCGCCCCCGCCGACTGCGTCGAGGTCCGGGTGACCCTGCCTGACGGCGAGCGGATGGCGTACGCCACGGCCGAGCCCGACGAGCGCTACCGCCTCGCGGCGTGTACGCCCGCCAAGACCCGGTTGGTCGAGCGGCTCGTCGCGAAGCACGAGGGTGAGCCGACGCTGGTGATCGGGCAGTACCTCGACCAGCTCGACGAGATCGGCGAACGATTGGGCGCCCCGGTCATCAAGGGCGAGACGACCATCAAGGAGCGGGAGCGGCTGTTCAACGCGTTCCGTGCCGGCGAGGTCGGGCTGCTGGTGGTCAGCAAGGTCGCGAACTTCTCCGTCGACCTGCCCTCGGCCAGCGTCGCGATCCAGGTGTCCGGGTCGTTCGGTTCACGCCAGGAGGAGGCGCAGCGGCTGGGCCGGCTGCTGCGCCCGAAGACCGACGGCCGGGCCGCCCGCTTCTACGCGATCGTCGCCCGCGACACGGTCGACGCCGACTTCGCCCAGCACCGTCAGCGCTTCCTCGCCGAGCAGGGCTACGCGTACTCCATCGCGGACTCCGACGACCTGTGAGCGCTGCCGGGTCTCGATACACGCCTCCTTCGTCGGCGCACTCGACCACCGACCGGCGACTCTTGTCGGCGCACTCGACCACCGACCGGCGGCTTCTGCCGGCGCACTCGACGACCGACCGGCGTCTCGATACGCGCCTCGCAAGCTCGGCGCACTCGACGACCGGAAGCGGCTCGATACACGCCTCCTTCGCCGGCGCACTCGACCAACGACCGCTGATCGAGTGGCCGCGAGGTACGAGCGGCCGTATCGAGATCACCGCATGCGGCCGGCTACTTCACCGATTCGATGGTGACCGACTCCTTGGGCGCGACTCCGTCCGGCCCGTTGCCGTCGGCGGAGATCTTGCGGACCAGCTCCAGACCGGGATCGTCGACGTGGCCGAAGACCGTGTAGCTGGCCGGCAGGTCGGCGTCCTGGATCACCACGAAGAACTGGCTGCCGTTGGTGTCGGGCCCGGAGTTGGCCATCGCGACGGTACCGGCCGGGTACGTCTCGTCGCCCTTGAGCTCGTCGGCGAAGCTCCAGCCGGGGCCGCCAGTGCCGGTGCCGGTAGGGTCGCCGCACTGCAGCACGAAGTCAGCGACGAGCCGGTGGCAATCGGTGCCGTCGAAGTAGCCGTGGTCGGCCAGCCAGGTGAAGTTGCCTGCCGCGCACGGCGCCCGCTTCGCATCGAGGGTCACGACGAGGTCGCCACGGTTGGTCGTGATGGTGAGCTTGTCGGCCGCGGGCGGGTTCGACGGCGGCACTTCTACCTTCTTGGCAGCCGCTGCAGCCCCGTCCGTGTCGAACGTACAGGTGCCCTGGGCGGGGGTGCTCATGGTGCGGCCCGGGGTCGAGTCACCCGAGCCCGTGGTTGCTTCGTCGTCACCACAGCCGGCAAGCGGCAAGACCAGCGCAACGAACGGCAGCAGGAGCAGGGTGCGCTTCACGATCGCCAGGTTACCGACCAGCCCGTGTCGTAGCCGGGGCGACACCCCACGCTTGAGGGACGATAGCGGCGTGACCGACGCAGCCACCCCGACACTCGAGATCGTGGCGCTACATCCCGCCGACGCGGGTCCGGCGCAGGAGGGCGGTGCCGACCGGCTCTACCTGACCTCACGAGTCGACCCGGCGCTGTCCGACCACGACGGCCTCTCGGTCGAGGCGAGCCTGGTGTCGGCAACGTGCCGGGAGACGGATCTGCCGGTGCGCCCGATCCTGCGGCTGTCCGACTCGGCGACCACGACGGGTGCCGAACTCATCCGGCTCGCAGGCCTTGCCGAGGACTACCGAGCGGCCGGGGCGGACGGTGTCGTCTTCGCCTTCCTCGACAGTGACCTGCTGCTCGACCTCGAGCTGTGTACCGCGCTGGCGGACGCGATCGACGGGCTGCCCTGGACCTGCCACCACCTGATCGACCAGACCCTGGAACCCGATCTGGTCTGGCGTCAGCTCGTCGGGCTCGCGGAAAGCGCCCGTCTCGACGGGGTGCACACCGCAGGCTCGCCGCGCGGACTGCGTGAGGGTGTCGACGACCTGATCGCGCGGGCCAGCCGGTCGCGGCACGTGGCCGCGCTCACCATCGCCGGAGGGGGGCTGGAAGCCGAGCAGGTGCCCTGGCTGGTGCGTGCCGGAGTACGCCGGTTCACCGTCGGCCGGGCAGCGCGGCCAGGGTCGTCGTACAAGGCATTCGTCGACGCCCGGCACGTGCGTGCCTGGCGCAAGCTGCTCGACGAGCAGCCGGTCAGCGCAACAGGTCGCTGAGGACTCCGAGCGTACGCATACCGCGAACTTGGTTGATTGACAGAGTTAGGTGACCAATTTAGGGTTCCGGCTAGGCCTTGAATTGCGAGACACGCCTAGCCGGAGCACCTTCTACGAAACACGAAGTCACGCTTCGGATCCGTACATCCCGGCCGAGAGGACCTGCCATGGACGGGGCACATCCGTACCTTCCCAATGCACTGCCGGACATCCGCGAGCCGATGCTCGAAGCCGTCGGCGCGGCGACGATCGACGATCTGTTCACCTCGATCCCCGAACAGCTCCGAGCACCGGAGAATCTGGGGCTGCCCAGCGCCACCTTGGCCGAGGCTGACCTGCGCCGGCGCTTCACCCGGACGCTGGCCAAGAACATCGACACCACCGAATACCTCTCGTTCCTCGGCGGCGGCTGCTGGGCACACTACGTGCCGGCGGTGTGCGACGAGATCGCCGGACGCGGGGAGTTCTGGTCGGCCTTCATGGGCATGGCCATCGCGAGCACGGCCGGTGCGAACCAGGCCATGTTCGAGTATCAGAGCCTGATGGCCGAGCTCACCGGCCTCGACGTCGTCACCGGCCCGGTCTACGACTGGGCCTGGGCAGCCGGTTCCGCGCTGCTGATGGCTACCCGGATCTCGGGTCGTCAGCGGATCCTCGCCGCGGACACGATCGGGCCGGACCGGCGACGGGAGATCAGCGCTCGGCTTCCTCTCGCGATCACCCTCGAATTCGTCGGTCACACCGAGACCGGAGCGATCGACCTCGACGACCTCCGCGCCAAGGTCGACGGAGCAGCGGGCTTCTACTTCGAGAACCCGTCCTATCTGGGTCAGCTCTGCGACGACCTCGACGAGATCCGGCAGATCACCGCCGACGCCGACTGCAAGCTGATCGCCGGCGTCGACCCGGCCTCGCTCGGCGTGGTCCGCCCGCCCGGCGACTACGGCGCCGACATCGCCGTGGGCGACCTGCAGCCGCTCGGCCATCACCCGGAGTACGGCGGCTCGGCCGCCGGCTTCATGGTGGCTCAGCTCGACCCGGCTCTGGTCTCGGAATTGCCGAGCGTCTTCCTGATCGCCATCCCGACTGTCCGGGGCGACTTCGACTACCACATGGGGAACTTCGAGGACACCTCGTACGCCTCGCGTGGTGAGTCCACCGACGTGATCGGCACCAGCAACATGTTCTCCGGCCTGATCGCGGGCGTCTACCTCTCCGTCATGGGCCCGCAGGGCATGACGGAACTCGGCAACGGACTACGGGACCGGGTCGCCTACCTGGCCAAACGCTTGAGCACGATCGACGGCGTGCAGGTGCGGGCCCTGGCCGGCCTGGCCTTCCAGGAATGCGTCGTCGACTTCGGGGGCACCGGCCTGTCAGCTGACGAGGTCAACGAAACCCTGTTCGAGCGGGGCATCTTCGGGGGTATCCCGCTCGAACAGGACTTCCCCGAGCTGCCGTCCTGCGCCCTCTTCTGCGTGACCGAGAACCATTCCGTCGCCGACATCGACCGGCTTGCCAGCACCATCGAGGAGATCCTGTCATGAGCGTGCGCGAGCATTACCACCAAGCGAGCTGGGACGAGCCGCTCATCACCGAGCTCGGCAGTCCCGGACAGCGCGGCATCGTCGTCTCGCCCTTCGACGGGCCGGCCGCCGGCCCGCTCCCGGACTCGGCGCGCCGCTCCGCTCCCCCGGCGCTCCCCGAGCTCGGCCAGGCGCAGGTGCTCAAGCACTACATGCGGCTCTCGCAGATGTGCCTGGGCCACAACATCGCGATCGACGCGACCGTCGGCACCACCACCCCGAAGTACCCGCCGGTCGTCAACGAGCTGATCGCCCGCGACAACAAGCTCGCGGAGCTGCACCCCGCCCAGCCCGATGCCTCGGTCCAGGGCGTCCTCGAGCTGCTCTGGGAGCTCGGCGAGGCGCTCAAGGCGCTCTCGGGCATGGACGCCGTGTCGATGCAGCCCGGAGGCGGGGCGCACGGCATCTTCACCAACGTGATGATGATGCGCGCCTATCACCTGAGTCGCGGTGACACGCACCGCGACGAGTACATCTCGTCGATCACCTCGCACCCCACCAGCCCGGCCTCGGCGGCCGCCCTCGGCTTCAAGGTCATCGAGGTGCCACCGGGCCCGAACGGGTACGTCGAGCTCGAGGCGATCCGCGCGGCCGTCAGCGACCGCACCGCGGGCGTACTCCTGAACAACCCCGAGGACACCGGGGTCTTCAACCAGAACATCGCCGATATCGCCCAGATCGTGCACGACGCCGGCGGTCTGTGCTCCTACGACCAGGCCAACGCGAACGCGACGCTGGGTCTCGCGCGAGCCCGCGAGTCGGGCTTCGACCTGTGCCAGTTCAACATGCACAAGACCTTCGGCGCGCCGATGAACATCTTCGGACCAGCCGCCACGGTCAGCTGCGTCACCTCCGAGCTGGCGGAGTTCCTGCCCTCCCCCGTGGTCGTGAAGACCGACAGCGGCTTCGCGCTCGATCGCGACCGGCCCCACAGCGTCGGCCCTGTCCGGGCGTGGAACGGCAACGTCCCGTCCTTGGTGAAGGCGTACGCCTGGATCTGCGCGTTCGGAGAGGAGTGGATCCGGGAGGTCTCCCGCACCGCGGTGCTCAACAACAACTACGTGAAGAGCAAGCTGGAGAAGCTCCCGGGCTTCTCGATCGCCTTCGCGGACAACCAGGAGCGACGCCTCGACCTGGTGCGCTACTCGGTCGAGAAGCTGCGCGAGGACACCGGCATCGGCGGCGACGAGATCAACCTCCGGCTCGTCGACTACGGTCTGCCGTCACACTTCAACAGCCACCACCCGCACACCTCGCCCGACCCCGTCACGATCGAGCCGACGGAGTCGTTCGACCGCGCCGAGCTCGACGAGGTCGCCGACGTGTACGCGCGCATCGTGGACGAGGCGTACAACGACGTCGAGAAGATCGCGGCAGCACCGCAGCGCGCGGCCGTCGGCCAGTGGCGGCTCGACCTGCTCAGCCAGGACAGCTTCCCGGCCATGAACGCCCGGATGCTGCGTGAGCAACAGGCGGCGACAAGCTGAAGACCCTCGGGCTGATCGTCAACCCGATTGCGGGGATGGGCGGTGCCGTTGCCCTCAAGGGGACCGACGGAGTGTCGGCCGAGGCCCTCCGCCGGGGAGCACGGCCACACGCCGGGGAGCGTGCGACCCGCGTCCTGCTCGCGCTGACCGAGGCATGCCGGTCACGTGAACCGGGTGGGATCGAGCTCGTCACCTGCTCGGGGGAGATGGGTGAAGATGCGGCAGTCACCGCGTCGATCGACTCGCTCCGGGTCATGCCCATTCCCGCAGGGCAGAACCCGAGCGCGGCCGACACGATGTGTGCCGCGCAGGAGCTGGCGCGTATCGGCGTGGACCTCCTGCTGTTCGCCGGCGGAGACGGAACGGCCCGAGACATCCACGCCGCGGTCGGCCAGGGCCTCCCAGTCCTCGGCGTCCCTGCGGGCGTCAAGATGCAGTCGGCGGTCTTCGCCCAGACACCCGAGGCAGCGGGGCGCCTGGCCGCTCGCTACCTCCTCGACGGCGGTCCGGTCGAACCACGCGAGGTGCTCGATCTCGACGAGGCCCAGCTGCGCGACGGCGTACTGGCCTCGCAACAGCACGGCTACCTGGACGTACCCGCCGCTCGCGACCTGCTCCAGCATCCGAAGCGTCGTTCCACCTCCGAGGAGGCCGAGCGCCTATCCGTCGGTAGGGCGGTGCTCGAGGCGGTGCCGGCAGGTGCGTTGACGGCGGTCGGCCCAGGGACCACCGCCGGCGCCGTGATGGGTCTTCTGGATCTGCCGCACACCCTGCTCGGCTTCGACCTCGTCCGGGTGGGCGAAGGTTCCAGCGGCGAGCTGGTCAGGGCAGACATCACCTCATCCGAGCTGCTCGCGGTCGCCGACGAGGCGTACGCGGTCATCGCTCCGACGGGGAACCAGGGCGCCCTGCTGGGCCGAGGGAACCAGGTCCTGACGCCCGAGGTGCTGCGTCGGCTGGGCGACCGGCTCCTCGTGGTCGCCGGCCGGTCACGCCTCGCCGCGCTCTCCGGTCGCCCGTTGATGATCGATCTCGACGACCCCGAGGTCGAGGCCGACCTCTGCGGGATGCGCCGGATCCTCGTCGGCCCCGGCCGCATCATGATCTACCCCATCGCCCGACCCTAGTCCGCCGGGCCAACGCGCGATATCGCGATCTTTGGCAGCCCGACTCCAAGGGTCAACAGCAATTGTGGTTAGCGACGTAGTGCGCGCTCGGCAATGAGCAGTAGCCGTTCGGCCTGTTCTGGCAGCGACAGCTCCCCCCTCCACACTGCGGTCAGTGGACGTCTTAGGTCAAGCTCGTGATCGACGAGGACCAGGCGGCCCAGCTCCAACGCTTGTGCCGCTGCCCGCTCGGACACGACAGCGGGGCCAACGCCTGCCTGAGCTGCGCCGATAAGCGCGGCGGTCGAGCTCACTTCCAGCGCTTGGCCTGGTCGGCCATCCAACGACGCCTCAAACGTGCTTCTGGTGCCACTTCCCTCCTCTCGCAACACATAGTTGGCGGCTGCCACCTGGGCAGTTGTGAGGGGCTCACTGCGACGAGCCCAAGGGTGATCGGGGGCCACAACGATCACCAGCCGGTCCCGCCCGATAAGCCGACGCGCGAGGTCATCGGGAACCACGTGGGTCTCGATGAACCCGATGTCGACCCGGCCGCTTCGGACTAGTTCGCCGACTGCACGACTGTTGACCACATACAGTCGCGGTCGCACATCACTATGTCTGCTCTGCAGGTGACTCAGCCATTGGGGCATCAAGTACTCCGCGATCGTAAGGCTGGCTGCGACTCGAAGATCCTGCCGACGGCCTCGTCCCATGGCAGCGAGTGACTCTCGCATCAAGTCTGCCTCGTGGAGCACCCGACGAGCCCAGGCGACCAAGGCCTCGCCATCTTCGGTGAGCCTTGTGCCCCGCGTCGTGCGTTCGGCGAACCTGATCCGCCAACGCGCCTCGAAGGCGCGAATTCGGCTGCTCACGGCAGGCTGGCTAAGACCGGACGCTCGTGCCGCAGCACCGATGCTTCCGTGCTCCGAGACCAACACCAGCAGGCGCAACGTCTCCAGGTCGACATCAGGTGTCACTAGCGAAGCTTACGAGCCAGCGGAACACGTCGAACGGCTAGCCCGGTGGTCAGTCGACGAGCCAGCTGACCAACGTGACGGAGACTGTGGCAGCCACCAGCGTGGAGAAGGTTGCGAGGAGAAGTCCCTTCAACGGGAGGGGCCATAGGTCTTTGGCACGAACGCCCAGCCCGAGCCCGAACATGCCTGCGGCGAGCAGCAGTGTTGTTGCGAAGCCCGTGGTCGATACGACGGCAGCCGGCATGCTCCAGATAGACCGTAGCGCAATCGTGAGCGCGAATCCGATCACGAACAATGGCACAAGGGGCGCCTGGCGCCCGGCGCCGCGATCCTGCCCTCGGCGAGCCGCGAGACTGTAGACGGGCGCTAACAGGACCACCCGCCCGAGCTTGACGGTGGTCGCAACCGCCACTGTTCCACTTCCGATGATGGAGGCTGCCGCGACGACCTGTGCGACCTCATGAATGCTTGCGCCTGCCCAGACCGCGGCCTGTTGGTCCGTCAATCCAATCAGTGCAGACAGCCACGGAACAAGGACGATCATCGCGCTGCCGAACACGGTCACCATTGCGACCGCAAGGGCTACATCGCGTTGCTTGGCCCGGATGGTGTCATCGATAGCAGCGATCGCGGCCGCCCCGCAAATGGAGAATCCTGCTGCCACGAGTGTAACGAGGCCCTTGTCCAAGCCCAGTCGGTCACCAACCATGACGGTCAGCGAGTAGGTGACCACGACGGTCAGAGCGACGACCGCCAAGCCCTGCGCGCCGATACCTAGGATGTCCTGTATGGGGAGTTTCAGGCCCAAGAACACAACGCCCAACCGGAGCAGGAACTTTGTCGCTGTCCCATGTCCCTGCACGAAGGCATGGTCTGCGATGTCGGTATTGGCAACAACCGCGCCCAGGACCAATGCCACAAAGATTGGACTGGCGAGTGGGAAGATCGCGCTGATTGCCCACGCGATCAGCGCCACCAGGAGAGCGACGAGAAGACTCGGCAAGCTGCGGAGTCGTTGGCTCCAAGGCAGGGCAGTGATCACACCCACGAGCCTTGGTCACACGGAGTGATAGGAGTAGATGCCTATACCTGACCAGCTCATAAGGCGTGGTTATGCCCACGGCCCGGCGATCGGTCTGATACCCGGTCCAGCGACCACAAGCCTAGGCTCGGATCCGGGAGCCCACGCGTCGGCGGTCAATCCTCCAAGCGCAGATTCTGCGCCCTTCAGCGGCTGACGTCGATCACAACGCGACCCCGGACCTGACCGGCAAGGATCTCTGAGGCCAGTCGTGGGACGTCGGTCAGCGCTTCGACTCGTGACAACGAGCCAAGCGTGTCCTGAGGTAGATCACGGGCCAAACGATCCCACGCGGAATTCCGTGCGGCGGCAGGCGCCATCACCGAGTCGACACCCAGCAGCGCGACACTTCGCAGAATATGCGGCAGAACCGTCGCCATCGGCATGGCGGGCGCCTCGGCCAGGCCACAAGCGGCGACCGCACCCCCGTACCGAATCTGCGCCAAGACGTTGACCAGGACCGATCCGCCAACCGAGTCGATTGCGGCATCCCACCGCTCCTTGCCAAGAGGCCGTCCCTCGCCTTGCAACTCCGAGCGATCCACGAAGGCCGAAGCCCCAAGCCCGCTGAGGTAGTCGTGGGACTCGGGGCGGCCAGTAGCCGCGACCACCGTGTGGCCCGCGGCTGCGGCCAGCGCAACGGCAACCGAACCGACGCCACCGGCGGCACCGGTCACCAGGATCTCCGATCCCGGCGCCAGTCCGTAACGATCAAGTGCGTCCAGGCATAGCGCCGACGTGTAGCCCGCGGTACCGATCGCCATCGCGTCACGCGTGGTGAACACCTCGGGGATTCGGACCAGCCACTCGGGCTTCACACGCTGCCGCCGCGTGTACCCTCCGGACTCGGTCTCGGACATACCCCAACCATTGACGACCACGCGGTCGCCGGGCTGCCAGTCAGGGCTACGACTCTCCACGACCGTGCCGGCCAGATCGGCACCCGCGATCAGCGGAGTGCGTCGCGCCATCTTCTGTGGGCTGCCCACTACCAGGCCGTCCTTGTAGTTCAACGACGAATACTCCACTTCGACGAGTACATCGTGATCGGGAAGATCGGCATCGGAGAGCTCCTGAAAGGAAGCCACTTGGCCGTTCTCGGTGTCGTCGACAACCAGGGCGCGGAAGGTCTGGGTCATAGGCCTTATCGTGCCGCGCATCACTGCTGAAAACAAGTTTCTACTTAGGTTCATGTCGCATGCCCGCGCCTGTCATTCCAGAGCGCTCAACGACTCCGCACCGGTCGAATCGGCCTTGAGCGCCAGACGCACCGCGCGCACCGACGAACGCGCTTGAACACCCACCGGCGAACCTTTGACCACTATCCGGGACGATGTTATCGTACTCACACAAGTAAATACTTACATTTGAAGCGACTCGGCACATGCCGGCCAGTCGCGCTCGTTCGACCGGTGCGCTTATGCAGAGTTCCACCAATCGCAAAGGAAGACCATGAGTCACTACCACGACCCCTCGGACATGGACCTGCTCAAGGACATGAAGGCGGCGGCGCCACGCGAATTCTCAGCGTGGATGAAGCTCGACCAGATCGTCGGGATCGAAGACGGCGCGATTCCGAAAAAGTACCGTGAGTTGATCGCGGTGGCCTGCGCCCACCTAACTCAGTGTGTGTACTGCATGGAGGATCACGTCGCGGGCGCGAAGAAGGCTGGCGCCACCAAGGAAGAGCTCGTCGAGGCTTCCCTCCTGGCAACCGCTCTCCGGGCCGGTGCCGCAGGCGCCCACGGTGCCTTGGCACTTAAGCTGTACGAGAATGCGCCTGCATAGCGCACAGATCGGATTGAAGATGGCTGTGCCTCCCGGAATACCACTCGGGGGAGGCACAGCCATCTCTGCAGAACGGCGTCAGCGAGCGTCCGGGTAGAAGAGAGTGCGTCGCTGAGTCAGCCGAACAGAGATCTTCACTGAGCTCGATCCCACCCAGGATCATCAGGCGACGACAATCCGCTGACGACCTTCACTTGTGCCCGTCGGGTGAGGGATCGTCGGGCACCACGCTCTGGTAAGCGGGGTCCCAGCTCGTCCACACCGGTTCGCCCGGCATCGCCGGAATCGGCTGATCGGCTGAATATTTGGCGATGCCGACCCGAGAACCGCCGAAGTCGAGCCCAACCTGACGATGGTCCCCCCCATAGGTGACGTCGGTCATGACGGCCTGAACCCGATTGTGCGACGGGTCGATGCTGGATTCGTCAGCGTGGAGAGTCAGCCTTTCGGGCCTGACGACCACGACACAGTTCTCAGCGGCATCGCGCGCCTGCTCGGCGGCGACGCGCAGGCTTAGCCCATCACAGCCGATAACGCCCGCTGCGTGATCGAGTTGTCCACTGAAGCAATTGGAGTCACCGAGGAACTGCGCGACAAAGAGCGTGTCCGGCTTCTCGTAGAGCTCGTTCGGGGTGCCGATCTGCTCGACCAGGCCGTTGTTGAACACGGCAATGCGGTCGGAAAGGCTCAGCGCCTCGTACTGATCGTGGGTGACGAATATGAAGGTCATCCCCAACTCACGGTGCATCCGGGCGATCTCTTGCTGCAGCTCGCCGCGAAGCTTCTTGTCGAGCGCTCCCAGCGGTTCGTCCATCAGCAGTGCACGCGGCCCGTACACCACGGCGCGGGCGATCGCAACACGCTGCTGTTGGCCGCCCGAGAGCTGTCGCGGATAGCGATTGGCCAGATCTCCCAAGCGTACGAGGTTCAGTACCTCGTCGACCCGCTGATGAATCTCGGCCCTCCTGACGCCCCGCTGCTGCAATGGGTACGCGACGTTTGCCGCAACCGTCATGTGTGGGAACAGAGCGTACTGCTGGAAAACGACGCCCAGATTGCGCTTGTGCGGCTTAAGACCGCTGATATCAGCACCGTCGATGCGCACCGAGCCACCGTCGTTGGCGGTGAGTCCGGCGATAATCGAGAGCATCGTCGTCTTACCTGACCCGCTCGGCCCCAAGAAGGTCATGAACTCACCGGGCGCGACATCCAAGGACACGTCGTCGAGCGCGGGACGGCCCATTCCCGCGTAGACCTTCGAGACGTTCCGGATCTCGACTCCGTGGCTCGCCTCGGTGTCGAGTGAGTGACTCACTCCGCTCGCAGGGTCAGTGCCTTGGTCAGCGGTAGTCATGTAGCTCTCCTGCGTAGTCGTAGCAGTTGCGGAGTGACCAGCACGATCGTGGTGACCGTGACAATGATGGTTGAAGCCGCCGCAACCGTCGGGTCGATGTCGGTCGCGATCCCGGTGTACATCCGCACCGGCAAGGTCACGATGTCGGGGGTCTGCAAGAACAGCGCCACCACAACCTCGTCGAACGAGGTAATGAAGGCGAAGATGAAGCCCGACCCCACACCCGGAAGAATCAGTGGGAGAGTAACCCGTCTGAAGGTCACCAGCGGACCCGCTCCGAGACTTGACGAGGCCGCCTCGACTCGGCGGTCGTAGCCAGCCAAACTGGCCGAGACCGAGACCACGACGAATGGCAGCGCCAGGGCTGTGTGGGCGAGCACGAAACCCGTCAGCGTGCCAGCCAGCTGCCACTTGAGGAAGAGCGAGTACACGGCGATCGCCACCACCACGCCCGGCACGATCATCGGCGCCATGATCAGGCCCCTGATGACGCCGATGCCCTTGAACGTCCAGCGGTCCAAGCCGATCGCTGCGGCAATGCCGAGCACCGTGGCGAGGGCTGCGACGATCAGACCCAACTTGATGGAGACACCGAGGGCCGAGAGCCATTCTTCGGAGGTGAAGAAGTTCTGGTACCACTTCACCGACCAGTGCTCCGGGGGGAACTGGAAGGTGTGCGAGGCCGAGAAGCTCATCGGAATGACGATCAGTGTCGGCGCAATCAACAGCAGCGTCACGGCGGCGACCCAGAGCTTGAGGCCGAGGCCTAGCCCTTCGGTACTGGATCGGCGACGTAACAGGCTACTTGCCACTTCCGACCACCTCGTTCAGCATCGCACCTGGCCGGCCTACTCGGTTCATGATCCACAGAATGAGCAAGGTGACCAGGAGCAGTATGGCTCCCATCGCACCCGCACCGGCGAAGTCCAGCAGGTCACTGACCCGCGTCGCGATCACCTGGGATATCAGCGCCTGGTTGGGCGACCCGAGGAGTGCCGGGGTGACATAGAAGCCGAGAGAGACGATAAACACCAGCGTCACGCCCGACATGACACCCGGCATGGACAAGGGAAAGTAGACAGTCCTGAAGGCAGTGAACTTCGGTGCGCCGAGGCTGGCCGCAGCCGGCAGCAGCCTCGGGTCTATCGAGGCCATCGAGCTGTAGAGTGGCAGCACCATGAAGGGCAGCATCACCTGGACCATGGCCACTGTGACGCCGAGAACCGTGCCACGCAGAACGACGTCGTCAAAACCCAAGAGTGCGAAGAACCTCTGAATCAGCCCGCCCTGCTGCTCCAGCAGATACCAAGCAAAGGTGCGCGCGATCAGGCTCGTCCAGAACGGAGTCAGGACGATCACCAGGAGGATGCCGCGGGCGCCCGGCCCGACCTTGGTCATGGCATAGGCGTACGGGTAGGCGATCGCCAAGGTCGCGATGGCGACGATCGAGGCGCTGATGATGGTTCGGACGAGGACCTTGATGGTGACACCGTCGGTCAGCAAGTCCGTATAGTTGCCGAACCCGAACGACGGATCGCTGAGGCTCAACCAGATGATCGCGAGTAGCGGGTAGAAGAAGAAGACCGCGAGCATGGCGAGGCCGGGCGCGGTGAGCCATCCATAAGAGAATCGGCGAATCCTGGATCGTGGTCCGGAGTCGCCCTGATCACCAGCCGTTCGGCCTTGGTCAACCGTCGTCATTGACCGATGCCCGGCCGCTCGCGGTACGCGTTCATATCGTTGCTACCCATCTCGCCTTGCCAGCGGGTCAGAGGGGTCACACATAAGTTTTTACTTGGCAAGTAAGCTAGCACCCTTGCGTGACCCACACAACGCCTAAGCGACTCCTCTTCACCTGACCCATCTCGGCTCCCTGGCAACCGTATCCCGTAATCGCCAGTTACCGTTCCAAACTGGCTCGGAGTTCCGCCCGCTGGACTTTTCCGGTCGGGGTCATCGGGAGGCTGTCAGTGATAACGTACCGCGCGGGCCGCATGAACTTCGGCAGCTTGATCTCGCAGAATGCCTTCGCGTCGTCGACGTCGAAGCCGTCGCCCGCCGGGACGACGAACATGACGATCTCGTCTTCGCCTTCGGGAAGCGCCCGACCTACGACCGAACACTGGGCCACATCGGCCCGATCACGAAAGACAGCCTCGACCTCGTCAGGGCTGACGTTCTCACCACGCACCCGGATGCGGTCCTTCAGCCTCCCGGCGAAATAGAAATAGCCGTCATCGTCGACTCGAAGCAGATCGCCGGTGTGAAACCATCCGCCACGCCACGCCTCGGCGGTGGCCTCGGGCATCCCCCAATACCCGGCGTTCATGGCGAACGGGTCGTCCGGTTTGATCAGCAGTTCGCCACAGCTGCCGTCAGGCACATCGGCGCCCTGCTCGTCGACGATCCTGATATCAACGCCAGGTCGCAGCGCGCCGACGCTCCCCACAGGTACCGGCTCATAGCCAGCGCTGCCAATCGGCGAATTCGTCTCCGTAGAGTTGTAGTTCGTGCAATATACGATGCCGAGGCGATCTGCCAGAGGACCCAGGCCCTCCGTCACCGGAGCTACGAACAGGTGGGTGAGTGGGGTGTCTTCCACCCCATCCATCCGCTCGAAGTAGTAGACCATCTCGGCCATCAAGTCCGAGAGCGTGCACCGATACTGCCGGACGTCCTTGACGAAGTTCGACGTCGACCAGCGTCGGCGCACGATGAGCGCGCCGCCGAGCAGTGCCATCGCGTACACCGCGCCGGCGCCGGTGATGTGGTTGACCGGCCAAGGGCAATAGAATCGTGTGGTGGCATCCAAGCACTGGCTTTGCCACATCCGGATGCTGCTGAGGTAGAAGTGATACCACGGGATGATCACAGCCTTCGACGGCCCGGTCGTCCCGGAAGTGAACAACAAGGTGGCCGTATCCTCCCAGCCCGCTTGGTGCACCGAGGCCGGGTCGAGAGGCTCTCCGGAGACCAGGCTCTCGAACAGGAGCCCAGACTCCGCGTACGTGTTCTCCCCACGGACGATCACTCGCTGATCGTCCGAGATCGCGACCTCGGTCAGTCGGTCGACGAACTCATCTTGGAAAATCAGCAATCGCGGTGTCGTCAATGTCACGGCATGCTCGAGGATATAGCCGACATATGCGTTGTTGACGGGTACGTGGATCGCGCCGAGGAGGGATGTCGCTGCCGCGACGATGACCGAATCCGCCGAAGTTGGGATCATCGATGCCACTCGATCGCCGGGGATCACCCCCAACTCCTTCATCGCACGGGCCAGTCGAAGGGCGCGATCGAGGACTTGACCATATGTGTAGTCGGGGCCGTCGACTTCGCTGACGTACGGCTCATCCGGCTGTTCAGTGCCGCGTTTGACCAGCAATCGCGGCAGGATCAGGTCGGGGCTCGGCCGGTCCAGTTCGTGTGTCTGCGTCGACCTCATCGCGGCTAGTGCCCCGCGCCGTCATCGTCGGGCGTGATCATGAGCAGAATCAGGTCCGCCACCATGCACGGCCGGTCCTTTCCTTCGATCTCCATCGTGTTCGTCGTCGTGAGGAGCACGCCGTCTCGGTGTGCACGAACATCTTTGACTACCGACCGGACGCGGACCCGCTCACCGAGCAGCAACGGCGCCGTGAACCGGACCCGATCCAATCCGTAGTTGAACCCATATGATCGAGAATCACGCGGTTGACCATACTTGAAATTGAAGTACAGCAGCGAGCTGAGCATCCAGAACCCATCGACCAGGCCTGGCCCGAGTGGATTGTTCCTGCTGAATGTCAGGTCGACGTGCTCGTCATCGAGGTACGTCGAGTGCGCGAACTCGCGTAGATGCTGCTCATCGAGCTCGAACCAATCGCTGATGTAATAGTCGTCACCGGGCTGAAACTCGGTCAAGGCTCTTTCCGCAGACTCGTTTTGCATTCGCCACTCCCTTCACATCGGGTGCTGGACGGCCTCCGGCGACAACCGGACGACACCGCCCGAGATCGCCTTGCCGCCGGCCTGGCTCATGAGCTCGAAGCGGATCGCGTCACCGTCGCCCCTGCGGTCGAAGACCCGAAGGGAAGTGGTCGACGGGCAGGGCACCATGTCTGCTAGGCGCGCTTCGAAGCCGACGACCCGGGTGGGGTCTCCACCAGCCTCATGATTGGTGATGCTACTCAGGGCATAGGCGATCGTGCCCGTGCCATGGAGGATGATCCCCGGCAGACCGGCTTTCTGAGCTTCGTTCCGGTCCGTGTGGATCGCGCCGTAGTCACGAGCACACTCGGAGAAGTGGTAAGGCGCCAAAGCACCGATCTCCAGCGCCTCGATCCGGTCCGGTGTCCCTGTCAGATCGACGGCTCCGAGGGAGGGAATTTCCGGAGTCACGTCCTCACCGCCCTCGACGGCGACCCCTCGGTAGATCACGCTCGTGTAGGACGTGGCAACCATCCGGTCTTCTACGGTGGTCTCGATCTTGAACGTCAGCCGGCCGCCGGAGCGCCGACGTTCGACACCCACCACGGTGGCGACACTGCGCAACTCGTCGCCCGCCCCGAAGTGGTTGTCGAGCGTCGTGTGGTTGTAGCTGTGCACCCCGCGGAGCCGGTCGTCGTCGGTGATGCCACTCAACTGCGCCTCGACCATGCCGATGGCATCCCACTCCAAGAACGAGACATAGGTCGGATGCACCGGGACCCTCGCACCACCCTCGTTGGCGTAGTAGACCGGATTCAGGTCGTTGACCGAGGCCGCGTAGTTCATCGTCCAACGGTCTTCGAGGCGGTCGGTCACGGCCTCACCCCGTTGGCCGATCAGATCGGTGTGCAAGGGCATTGCGTCTCCTTAGATGAGAATGGGATCGTGCGGTCTCAGCGGCCGAGGATCTCCCGGAGCACCCAGTCACGATCTTCGTCAAGCGCCGATGCCGTCACAATCCCGCCGGCCGTGGGCGCGTCGATCCTGATGGGATTCCCGGGGGTCGTGATGACAACGCCCTGTTCGCCTGTGACAGGGAGTTCCATCCCGCGGGAACGGGCTTGATCCGACATCAGCGCCTCGCCGGGCTCGCGGATCGCGGCACATGGGACACGGTGAGCAGCCAGGGTCTCCACCGCGCTGTCACGCGACTGCGCAGACAACCACGTGTAGAGAGGCTCGGCGATCACCTCATCGAAGTTCTCCACCCGCTGCGGACCGGTCTCCAGGCCTGGGATGTCGAACATCTCCGGATGGCCAATCGCCTGACAGAAGCCGTGCCACTGCCCGGTGGTCGTCACGTCAATGCAGACGTAGCCATCCTGGACGGCGAAGACTCCGTACGGCGAGTAGAACGGGTGATCGGACGGATCCCAGCCCTTGCCGTAGAGAATTGAGTACGAGCTTCGGATCTCGTTGAGCGAGAGCATCGAGTCATACATCGAGATGTCGACACGCCCCCCCTGCCCGGTCCGCTCTCTGCGGTAGAGGGCCATCATGAGTCCGCCTAGCGCGTGCAACGCGGGGAACATGTCCCCCACAGGTGGCCCCAGCGGCGCCGGGGCCACCGACCTGTCGGTCTGGAAGTAGACCCCGGCCTCATATTCGGCAACGATGTTGTAGGCAGGCCGGTTCCGCATCGGCGACTCAGTGTGGCCGAACCCGCTGATCGAGCAGTACACGATGCGCGGGTTGATCTCGCTGATCCGCTCCTCGCCGAAGCCCAGCTTGGCGAAAACTCCTGCCGCGAAGTTCTCGACGACAACATCAGCCTTCGCGATCAGGCTCTCGAGCGTCACCCGGTCGTCGGGATCCTTCAGGTCGAGCGCGATGCTCTTCTTACGCCGGTTCATCCGAATGTAGTAGGCGCTGACCTTGTCGCCGGCGTCCGTTTCGACATAAGGCTCAAGCCGCCGAGTGTCGTCGCCGTTCGGCGGCTCCACCTTGACGACTGTTGCCCCTGCATCGGCCATCAGCATCGTGCAATAAGGCCCCGCGATGTATCGCGACAGATCGATGACAAGCAAACCTTCAAGTGGTGCAGGTCTGCCTTCGCCCGAGTTCTGGGTCATGGACATTCAACGTCTTCCTCTGTGGTTGCCCATCACAGGCGGCTCTGCCATCTCAGCACTTTGGCGCACTCTCTGAATCATGTGCGGATCCGGCTCACATTGCTATTCAAGTAATAACTTAGATATGTGACCAGCGGCTGTCAACGCGTTCCTCGCTCGGCCGATCGTCGGTGTGGCACACCGGTCAACGACCACCGACCCGGGGAACAGAGCCACCGGATCACCACCGGGTGGTGATGACCTTCTGACGAGTGAAGAACCGAGTGCCATCGGGTCCGTACATATGAACATCGCCGAAGAGGCTGGACTTCCACCCACCGAACGAGAACCAGCCGACCGGCGTGGGGATCGGAACGTTCACGCCCACCATGCCAATCTCGCAGTCGGTCTGGAAGTCACGTGCGATGCCACCGTCCCGCGTGAAGATCGACGTCCCGTTGCCGTAGGCGTTCTCATTGACCAGTCGGAGCGCCGCCTCGTAGGTGTCTACGCGGACGACGGACAGAACCGGGCCGAAGATCTCGTTCTGATACACCGACATCTTGGGAGTCACGCGATCGATGACGGTGGGCTTCAAGAAGAAGCCAGGACCGCGGCTGATCTCTGCGTCCCGCCCGTCCGCTACCAGTTCGGCTCCCTCAGCGACGCAGGTTTCGATGTACGAGGCCACCTTATCCCGGTGCTCACGAGTAATCAGTGGCCCCATCTCGACACCCTCGTCGAGGCCCGGGCCGACCTTCAACTTCTCGATCAGTGAGGCGATGCGCGGGACCACTTCGTCGCCTGCGGAGCCGACTGCCACCAGCACCGAAACCGCCATGCAGCGCTCCCCAGCCGCACCGAAGCCCGCCGCGACGGCGGACTCCGCAGCGAAGTCCATGTCAGCGTCAGGCATAACGATCATGTGGTTCTTTGCGCCACCCAGCGCCTGGACCCGCTTGCCATAGCCCGTACCGGTCTCATAGACATACCGCGCGACCGGAGTTGAGCCGATGAAGCTGACCGCGTTCACCTCCCGATGACCGAGCAAGCGGTCGACCGCAACCTTGTCGCCGTTGACCAGGTTGAGCACGCCCGCCGGCAAGCCTGCCTCGATGAGCAACTCGGCCATGCGAAGGGTCGACGTCGGCGCCTTCTCGCTGGGCTTGAGAACCACAGCGTTTCCACAGGCGAGCGCGTTTGCCAACATCCACAGCGGAACCATCACCGGGAAGTTGAAGGGGGTGATGCAGGCAACAACCCCGACCGGCTGGCGGATCGAGTGCACGTCGATGCCACTCGCGGCGGTCGAGGAGTGCTCTCCCTTGATCAGATGCGGGATGCCGCAGGCGAACTCGACGCTCTCCAGCCCGCGGCGGATCTCGCCCCGCGCGTCATCGAGGGTCTTGCCGTTCTCCTCGGTGATCAACCGTGCCAACTCATCGGTGTGCTGGATCAGAGTGTCCCGGATCGCGAACATGATCTGGACCCGTTCGGACTGGGGCATCTTCGCCCACGCTCTGGTCGCGCCTCGCGCCGCAGCAACAGCCTCGTCGACCTCTTCCACAGTCGCGAACACCGTCGTTCCGACCTGCTCGCCGGTCGCGGGATTCCAAACTTCGAGAGTGCGGCCCGAGTTACCGTCAATGCTCTTGCCGTTGATGAGATGAGTTGTAGTTCTCAAGTTCTTTCCTTCCGCGCATCAGGCGATGCGCACAACTGCATTGGGGAGCTAGCCGCCGACGTAGACCTCGGCCGCGGAGACCTCGAAGCGCAACACTGGCGCACCATCAGTATGTGGAGGCTTTTGTTCCGGTTGAAGATCCAGAATCGGATGATCTTTGCAATACCAGTCCGAGAGAGCTCGCTGTCAGGTCACCCATCTCGTTAGTGGCAGCACGAGTCATCGACCTCGACGGCATCCTCGGCAGGGCCGACGCCTTCGATCGCGGTAAGCCGACAGAAGCACGACGCCTCAATAGGCACGTCAGCGACAGCCGAGGCGATCTTGAGCTGCTGGTCGATGATGCCGGCCTCGCCGTCCTTCCCGAGCTTCCTCAGGCACTCTCGGTAACCATGCAGACTCCACACATTGCCCGGATGCTGTGAAGCCCGACCCAAGGTGTCGTCCAGGCCGAGGTCAGCGCGATACACCGCTTCAGCCTCTTTGACACGACCTTGCTCAAGGAGCAGTGCCCCGTAGGCATGCCGGGTCGGCTGCATCCAGCCCCAAGGTTCATCATAGGGAAGGCTGTCATCGAGCTCGATCGAGGTCCGCAGGCAATCGAAGGCCGCCTCGATGTTGCCCTTGCGGTACTCCAACTCCCCGTCCAGCATGGACGAGGCGACCGCAAGGATGTCGACGCAGGTGTTGTTGAACAGCGTCCGCGACTCGGGGACCCTGTCACGAGCCTGGCGGAACTTCGTGCGCTCTTCCTCCGCCTCTGCCACCCGACCCGAGGCCGCATACGCGACGCCCTTGGCGTAATGCACCATCGCGGTCGTAACGCAGTACAGCTCCGGGTCGGCGGGCAAAGACGCAGCGATGATCTCGTCCCACCGGCCGAACCGGATCAGCACATGCATCCGCATCGAGAGAAAGCCCTCGAGCCAATCGGCCATCGGCGGCACCTCTACCCGTAGCAACTCCTCTGGGATCGAGGCCTCCAATTGCCCGACCGTCTCGATCGCGGTCGCGAAGTTGCCCAGAAACATCGCGCCGTAGATCTTGAAGTGGTAGTTGTGCGAGCGATACAGCGTGTAGAAGTTCATGGCGCCGTCTCGGGCCAGATACTTCTCGTCGGCCTCGATAGCTCGGGTGTTGGATGCCACCACACGTCGATAGTCACCACACAGAACGTCCAGATGGGTCGGCATATGGTGCAGGTGCCCCGCGTCCGGGACCAGGTCCCGCAGCCGATCCGCGATTCCTAGAGCGGACTCCGGGCTACCCGACATCTCCATCAGGTGGATGTACATGTGGAGGACGCCTGGATGGCTGAGTCCGCCCTCCAGCTTCAGCGCATGGTCGAGGACCGCCTTCGCCTCCAGCGTTCGCGCGCCGGGAGCCGGCTCGCCGGTCTTCTGATCCCACAGCTCCCACGGCGTCAGGTTCATCAGCGCATCCGCATACAACGTCGCCACGTCCAGGTCGTCCGGATGCGCTCCGTAGACCTCACGCATCGCGTCGGCGTACTCGGCACTCCAGATCGAGCAGTCACCGGCAGGCTCCTGTGACGGATACCGCGCCTTGAGCGCCGACACGAGCGCGCGCTCGACCGGCGTGGCGCCACCGATCCGATTCTCGGCCTCATAGGCCGCCTGGTGAGTGCGACTCACCGTGGTCCGCAGATCCTGCTCATCGAAGAACTCCCACGGCTTGTTGTAGTTCGGGCCCAACGCATAGGCCAAACCCCAATAGGCGAGGGCACAATCAGGGTCCGCCTCGATAGCGCGCTCGAAGCAGCTCGCTGCCTCTTCGTGGTGGAAGGCGTAGGTCCACACGAGTCCCCGATCGAACCACTGCTGTGCCGTACGCGACGCGGTAGTGACCTGGCGCGAGTAGGTTCCGAGATCGTAGTAGTCAGACATGGTGCTCAAATCCTCAGGATGTCAGTGGACGGTGGTGGTGGCGGCCGCCCAGGAAGGTAACCTAAGCGAAGCTTGGTTCTCATGAAATAGCCAGACTCGGCCTCCGAGAGAAGTCCAGGCGGTTGGCTGGTATCGCCGATCTGGCCAGGGGCTAGCCGCCGAAACAGTCGTCGAAGTACGCGGTCGCCATCCGCTTGAGCTCTTCTATCTCTTCGATGTCGTGCGGCGTCCCGCAGAAGGCATCGTCGAGGATCGCGGTGACCGCCACCGTGTAGATCCGTGAGATCATCTTCGCCCGCGTTTCGGAGAGACCGGGGCACTGTGCCATGATCCCGTCGACCAGCGCAGCAGCGGCCCGCTCAGTAGACACCAGATCCAGATGACGCAGCTCCGAGGTAGCCAGCAAGGCACGGCGAATGGCCAGCCCGCCCGGTTCGTTCAGTCTGAAGTCAGCCATTCGGTCGATTGCGTCGCCGAACCATTGTCGATAGTCCGCGTGCCCAAGCTCGACGGCGCACTTCTCGACCGACTCGACCCTGAGGTCTTCGAAGCGTTGCGCCAAGTAGGCAATGATCGAGATCTTGTCAGGAAAGTAGGTGTACAAGGTCGCGATATTAACGCCTGCACGGTCGGCGACCTTGTTGGTGTTGAGCCCGACGACACCTTCTTCGATAAGGATATCGACGGCCGCCTGCAGAATCTTCTCGACGGTATGGCGGGCGCGCTCCTGTACTGGAAGCTTCGGCGGGCGGATCTGGGCCACCATGTCATCGCATTCGCCCGCGGCGCGTCGATCCACCTCTCGGGCGCTGTTCTCAGCCACGGCTCCCCACACTAGCTTTGACTCGGCTTCACTCTGGGTGACCAGTCTAATCGAAGTCACCCAGAGCGACCGCAAACCCGAGTCAATCGGGACCCACGGCCAGCCGCAGCGTCGTGAGGGGAAACCGGACGCCGGCATCCCCTCACGACGCATGTCTTTGGCTAGCCCTTTAGCCCACCTGCCACTTGGTGAACTTCTCGTAGGTTTCCTCCACATTGTCGCCCCACCACTTGGGATCGACGTACACCACGCCATCGACATGGTCCGGCGCGAAGGGATTGGTGGTCTCCTGCAGATCGTTGTACTCCGGGTTCGTGTTGGGATTGACCGGTGCGATGCCCGGACCCGCGGCCTCCGTCATCGCTGTCTGCTGGGGCACCTCGAGGCTGAACGCCAAGAACTTATTGGCATTCTCAGCGTTCTCCGAGCCCTTCGGAATCGCGAAATAGTCCCAGTTCACCATCGTCTTGTCCCAGACAACCTTGTACGGCGCGCCGTCCTGAAGAACGTAGTAGAGCCGAGTCGGTGGAGTGAGAGCCATCGCGGCCGTTTGCGAAGCCAGATCCTGCTGCACCGCACCGTAGCTGTCGGCGAAGATCGAGTCATCCTTGATCGTATCCAGCTTCTTCAACGCACGATCGACATCGAGCGGATACAGATCCTCCGGAGCCACGCCGTCAGCCATCAGAGCAAATTCGAGGAAACCGGGCTCCAGCTCTGGGGGGAAGACCCGCTTGCCGGGGTACTTCGTGGTGTCGAAGAAGTCCTCGATCGAGGTCGGTGGGTCATTGGCAAACTTCTCGCTGTCGTAGGCGAACAGCATCGAGGAGAAGTACGCAGGCGTGCCGCAGTCAGCCTTCAGGCGATCGGCGTTCTTGCCGAGCACACTGAAGTCGACGATGCTCGTGTCCACCTTCTCCAGAGCCGTGCCACACAACTGGAAGGCGCCTGCGGAGGTCACCGTGACGACATCCCAGGAAACCTTCCCCGATTGGGTCATCGCCTTCAGCTTCGCGGTGTCTGGTGGGCTGTCGTTGCGGAACTCGATGCCGGTCTCTTTCGTGAACGGCTTCTCGAACACGTTCGCCTGGAGATCTTGCGTCTCTCCGCCGTAGCCGACGAAGGTCAGCGTTCCGCTCCCTCCGCTCTTGGCGTCGCTATCACTGCCACCGCAACCCGCGGTCAACGAGGCTGCGAATACAACAGCTCCCAGCGAACACAACCAAGTCTTCGTTCGTGTCATAGCGCATCTTTTCTCGGGACAGTTCCGCGCGCACGCGGACCAATAGATAAGTATTAACTTGAATTTGAAGTATGGTCACGGCCCGGAGGCCGTGTCAAGCAACCTCGCGAACATCTTCGAAGGAGGCCTCCGTCACCGCGGCCTGTCTCCCCGCCTCAGACCGCCGTGACGATGTAGGCATCGCAACTGGCTCGGTGCGAATTACCCAATTCTATACTTAGATTGTTGACTTTACCGCACGCTCTTCGGTCCGTCACGTTTGCTCGACGTTTCGCGCGCGTCTTGACGTCAGGCACGACGTTGCCCATGTCCAGAGTCCTCGCGGGCGACGGGACCGCAGTGCGGTTGCGCCAGCCCCAGTGATTCGAGATGGCTGTGGAATCGGCGTCGGGGCAGCCATTCTCCAATCATTGGCCCGCCACAACGCCTTTGCGGGCGCTGGGAGTCACCCGATGACTCCCAGCAACCGCGAAGGGCAAGGAGCCGAGCACCGGACCGGACCGGACCGCGGAGACAAACCGGACCACAGTCCGACGTTGGCCGCCCCTCCTGGCCTGCCGCTCAGCCATGCAGGGAGCCGCAGCCGCCCGGGATTGTGGCCGATGGAGGCAACCCCGTTCGGCGTGTCGGTGTCGTCATCGGCCACAAGTCAGCGATCAACGTCGGGATCGGCCACAATCCCGCAGCGGCTGAGTGGAGATTCGTGCCAACTCGGCGAAGATTCGTGCCAACTCGACTTACTCGGGGAGGCCGCCGATGCCGGTGACGATGGCCTCCAGGATCTCGTTCGAGTAGCCGACGGTCATGCCGGCCTCCACCCTGAGTGCCTGACCGGTCAACGCCGAGGAGGCGGGAGAGGCCAGGAACGCGATGACCTCGGCCACCTGCTCCGGCTGGATCGTGCGGCCCAGCGGTGAGGCGATCCTGCTGATCTCACGCTCGAGGTCACCGTTGGACTGTGCCTGCAGCATCGGCGTCTCGACGGAGGCGGGGCAGATGCAGTTGACCCGGATTCCGCGACCCCCGAGCTCGATCGCGGCAGTCTGGGTCAACGAGATGACCGCGGCCTTCGAAGCACCGTAGGCGCCGTAGCCGACAGCGCCGATCAGGCCCGAGACCGACGACGTGTTCACGAAGGCGCCACCATCCGACATCACCCTGGCGCCGTACTTCATCCCGTAGAGGACACCCAGTGCGTTGACTGCGATGTGCCGGTCGAAGATCGCGCGGTCGACCTCGTCGATCGTCTCCTCGGTCATGTAGCCGACGTTGTTGACCATGACGTCGAGGTGGCCCTTCCACGCAACCGCCGCAGCAACGAGCTGCTCGACGCTGGCCTCGTCGGTGACGTCGACGGCCACGTACAGTCCACCGACCTCGGCCGCGAAGTCGGTCGCGTCGGCACGGTCGGCGATGACGACGTGGGCGCCCTCGGCGGCAAACTTGAGCACGGTTGCCCTGCCGATGCCGGACGCACCGCCGGTGACGATGCAGACTTTGTCCGCCAGAGAGCTCACTGAGACTCCTCCTGGTGGCGGACGGCGGATTCGGCGAGCGGTTCGGACTCGTCGAAGGAGCCGATCCCGTCGTACACCGGGCCGCCACGGCCGCGAAGCACGAAGCCGTAGCCCACGCCGACGATCGCGGCGGCGATGACCAGCCACGGCAGCGAGTTGACCAGCGTCGAGTCGGTGCCGACCAGCGTGCTGAAGTTCTTCACCACGAGGATCACGGCAGCGACGAGGCCCACGAATCCGACAGCGGTAGCGACGATCGCGCCCGTGTGTTCCTTGAGCCGGCCGAAGTGCGCGATGATCGCGGCTGCGGCCAAGGCCTCCAGGATCAAGACACCGAGCGTACCCATCCCCGTAGCCATCGTGCCCATGTTCAAGTAGGGGTCGGACCCGGTCACTGCGTAGATGACGGTCACGGCCACACAGATCAGGCTCACCACCATGCTGGCCCGAGCGGGCGAGCCGAACTTCGCGTGCGGGACCCCGAGCCACTGGGGCAGGATCGCGCGCTCGCGGCCCACCGAGAAGAGATAGCGGCTGGCCGCATTGTGCAGCGCGAGCATGCAGGCCAGCAGGCTGGTGATGAGGGTGATCTGCATGATCTTGGTCAGCGCGCTGTTCGCGAACTCCTCGCTCAGGCCGAAGTAGAGGGTACCGAGCTGCTCGCCGGCCACCTTCTGGGTGTTGTCCACACCTAGCGCGCCGACCGTCACCCAGGCCGTGATCGCGTAGAAGGCGGTGATGACCACGACGGAGAAGTAGGTGGCGCGCGGGATCGACCGCTGCGGATCCTTCGTCTCCTCGGCATAGATCGCCGCCGACTCGAAACCGAGGTAAGTCGAGAACGCGAACATCAGGCCGAGTCCGAACGAGCCCGTGTTGAACAGCGCCGAGGGGCTCATCGCGGCGCCGGGGAAGGCATCGAAGCCCTTGTGGGCGATGATCGCGATGTCCAGCCACAGCAGCGCAAGGATCTCCAGGGCGAGCAGGACCATCAGCGCGGAGCCGGCGATGTTCGCCTCGATCCGGCCGAGGAGCCCGACGATGACGATCGCGATACCCGAGAAGACCCACCACTTGATGTCGGGCCCGCCGAGCCCGAGGGTGATGATGTTGGCGAAGTAGCCGGTGCCAGCCGTCAACTGCAACGCGAGAGCCACGTAGGCCACGACGGCGACCACGGCCGCGCTCAGTGCCGCAGGCCGGCCCAGACCCTTTGCGACGTAGGTGTAGAACCCACCGGCGCTGCTGATCTTCTTGCTCATCGCCGCATAGCCCACCGCGAAGCACAGCAGGAGGAGGCCGACCAGAACGTAGGTCGCCGGCATCGACGGTCCCGTGCCGATGGCCAACGCCAGCGGCAGCACTCCGAGCACCGCGCCCATCGGAGCGGCCGCTGCTACCACCATCGTGACCACCTTGGCGGTGGTCATGTTTCCCCCGAGATGGTCCTGTTCGACTGAGGTCATCTGTGTCTCCTGAAGGTGCTCGGCGCACTGGTTGAGCGCGACCCGCCCGTGATCCGGAACGTTAACTTGGTCATATGACCATGTCAAGCAACACAATCAGGGGTACGGCCGCAGCTCGCGACGATTGCACCGCGCCCATACAGTTGGGCATCCCCGCGACGTTCATGCAGAGGCGACGTCCATGAACAGGCAGCAGAGATGGGAGGATGAGACATGGCACCGCGAGTCCCGGTCAAGCAACGACGAGCAGAGCTGATCGACGCCGCGTTCCGGGTCATGGCCCGCGACGGCATCCAGCGCGCCTCCACCTGGGCGATCTGCGCGGAGGCGGGCATGTCGCAGAGCGCTTTCCACTACTGTTTCGCCTCGAAGACCGAGCTGTTCCGCGAGTTGATCCGTACGGTGATCACCGGCATGGGCGACGAGTCCCTGCTGATGGCAGGAATCACCGACGACGTCGAGGAGTCGATTCGAGCCGGCTTCATCCAAACCTGGTCGCACGCCACCTCGCACCCCGAATGGCAGCTCGTGCTCTACGAGCTCACCACCCATGCCCTTCGCGACCCGGAGTTGGCCGACCTCGCGAGCTGGCAGTACGAGCAGTACTGCGCCCAGACGTCGAGGTTCCTCGAGGAGATCGCCCAGCGTGCGAATATCGAGTGGACGGTGCCAGCGGCTGTGCTCAGCCGGATGATGGCCACCTGCATCGACGGCATGGTCCTGGGCTGGCTGGCGGATCGGAACGACGAGATCGCCAGCCAGGCATTCCGCCAGTTCGGCGAGTTCGTGGCCGGTTGCGCGCGGCCCGGCCGCGATCGGGCATCATCGACAGGAACCGTCGAGACCGCGGCCGGTCAGGTGCGATGACATCGGTGGACTCGCGGGCGCGGCTTCTCGTCGTCCAGCCCGATCCGGTGAGCACCCTCGACCTGTTTGCTCCGATCCTCGAGTCGGCGAATATCGACGTCCAGGTCGTCCAGCCCTATGCCGGGGAGTCCGTCGCCGGGTTCGACTACGATGCTCTGCTCGTGCTCGGTGGGTCGATGAGTACGCTCGACGACGCGGGTTTCCCCTGGCTGGAGAGCATTCGAAGGCTGATCCGCGACGCCGAGGCGAGCGGAAGACCCAGTCTCGGGATCTGTCTGGGTGCCCAGCTGACGGCACAGGCGTTCGGGGGAAGGGTCGGTGTCGGCCGTCCGGGCTTCGAAGCCGGGTTGACCTCCATACGCTGGCGCGAGCCAGCCCGAGGCGATCTCCTGGCCGCTGCGCTTCCCGCCCCTTTTCTGACTGCCTCGTTCCACGGCGACGCGATCGAGGAACTCCCGCCCGAGGCGACGTGGCTAGGGACCGCGGACATGTACGCGAACCAAGCTTTCCGAGTCGGCCAGTCGACGTGGGGAGTTCAGTTCCACCCCGAGATCAGCCTGGATACCTACCGGCGCTGGCAGGTCGCCCTGTCAGCAGACGAGCCGCGCCTGAGCGGCCTGCTCAGCGCCGGAGAACGCCAGTTCGAGGAGCATCAGCCCGAGGCGTACGACACCTCGTGCCGATTCGCGAAAGCCTTCGCCCAGGTGGTCAACGACTCGGCGCGTGCTGTCACAGCGACGCCAGCCAGGTCCCCCATCGCGGGTCGGACATCTTGATCCTGGCCCGCATCAGCTTCCATACGCCGTACTTGTGATAGTCGAAGTCCCACTCGGCACCGACATGGCGCACTACTCCCCACAGCCCCCATTTGAAGTCCGCGAGCGCGCCGTACACCTGGATCCGGGCGACCAGCGGCCAGGTCACCGAACCGTAGTAGTGCTCGATGACCTGCGTAGTGCGTTCGTCGTCGTAGAACATCTCGGTGGTCAACACCGCCAGTTCGCAGGCGGGGTCGTTGTTCGAGGCGAAGTCGAAGTCCACCAGTTTCATCGGTGCCCCTTCCTTCACCAAGAAGTTGCCCGGCATCGGGTCGTTGTGGCAGGGGGCCAGATCGATCCCCGATGCCTCCAAGGCTTCCCGCGCCGCGCGGTACTCGCGCAGGGCAATCGGGTAGTCGAGCGGGAGATCCACCTCGAGCTGCGCGGCCTGCTCGAGATGTTCGTCGATCATGTCGAAGATCGTCTTGGTATGGGAGAGCAGCGGCGCGCTGTGAAAGGTCCGGTAGAGATCGGCGATCTGCAGCGGGACATCCCGAGTCTTGAGATCTCCGTTGGTGCAGGCACGGTAGCCTTCGAGGTATTCGATGATCTCGATCTGCTGGACCGGGTCGAGCAGGACGATCTGCGCGCTGATGCCCAGGTCGGCGGCACGCTGCGCGGCTTCGTGAACGACCGAGCGACTGATATAGGCGTCGCTGCCCGCGCTCGCGATCTTGAGGAAGTAGTTGACGTCCTCGTCGGCTATGTTGACCCGCCAGTTCTCGTTCTGGAGCCCACCGTGGACCGGGCTGTAGGAGATCTCGCGACCGGACCATGCCTCGACCCGGCGGATGACCTGCTCGGCAGTACGCTCACCGTCGGTCCTTGCCTCACCGAGCCTCCGCGTGCCCGGCGTGGGTTGCTCTGCTGCGGTCAACGTACGGCCCTCCCCAGGTTCGGATGCAGTCGCTCGTCGAACCGGAGTTCTTGGATCAGAGATCGGGCCCTGAGGAACTGCCAGTCGGCGAACTTGGAATACTCGTGCGTCCCGGGCGCCTCTTGATCGTTGTAGACGCCGATCCATCCGCGATACACGCCTTCGATCGCGCCGTACAGCCGAGCCCGACCGAACAGCACCTCGTCCCAGGATCCCCAATATGCGGTGAACACATCTCGGGCTCGGGTGTCACGGGGGGACAGCTCCAACAGCAGGCTGCCCAGGTCGCGCATCGGGTCCATCAGCCCGGCACTGTCCCAGTCGACCAGCCGCACGCGGCCGTCGCCGTCGATCATCACGTTGGACATATTGCCGTCACCGTGACAAGGACGGTCCTCCGGAGCATCCTCGGCGGTCAACGCCTCGACTTCGTCGATCACTCTCAGCATCCAGGTAGCGTCGCGCGGCAGCGCCTGGTTGTCTTCGGCGACGAGCGCCCGGACGGCTCGGAGGTCGTCGAAGAGGGACGCTCGACGGGTGATGCCGGCGAGGTTGTGGACGCGTACGCGCGCATCCACGACAGCGGCCAAGAGATCGGGATCCCCCAAGTCCCGCAGCGAAGCCGTGCGCGAGACCGGGCTCAGATCCTCCATCACGAGCACGCCGAGATCAGGTCGCTCGAGGTGGACCTTCGGGCCAATTCCCTGCTCCCCCGCAGCTCGCGCCGCGGCGAAGCTCGCCGAGACGTCGACATAGCGCCGGGCCCGCGGTGTCAGCACGCGGACAACCACCGACGGGCCCATGACCGGGTCCGGGCTCTCGCCGCGAACCACGTAGCGATCCGAGTCGGCCCCCCACCAACTGGGGCTCGCCATCGTGGGCAGTGGATCGCAGGTGACAGGACTCCCGTCCCATAGGCCGAGCTCGGCTACCACGTCATCGATCATCGTCGTTCCTCCTCCTTCACCGGATCCGGCCAGTCCATGACGGCCGGGCGCCGCCCCTCCAGCCATGAGGCAAGGCGTAAGAGCAACTGGTCACCGAACCGGGGTCCCGCGAGCTGTACCCCGATCGGTAGCACACCGGAGAAGCCGAAGGGAAGAGCAACGGCGGGTTGACTCGATTGGTTGAACCATTCGGTATAGCGGCAGTGCCGCAGTGGTTGATCCTCGTACACACCGACTCGTTCCGCGGCGAACCCTGCCACCGGGATGACCGGGCTCACCACGACGTCGTAGGCGGCGGTGGCGCGGCGCAATGTCTCCGCGGACGACAAGACCTCGTCCACATCTCTGGCGTAGTCCACGGCAGAGAACTCGCCCGCGGCACGCGCCCACTCGACGATCGCGTTCTGGACCATCGGCCTGCGCTCCCGAGAGATACCGAGGTATTCGGCCCATGCACGAGTCTGGAAGAGCCGGTCCAGCGGCGGGTAAGGATCGTGGTCGAAGACGGGCGGCAGCTCGTGGACCGTAGCGCCGGCATCGGCGAGTACCTCCGCGGCCGCGCGCACCACGCTCTCGACAGCGGGATCGAGGTCGTGGTCGTAGCCGAGATCGAGCAGAAGCCCCACCCTCAGTCCCCGTGGTGACAGTGGGGTGTCGAGGAGGTCGGCCTCTTCGGGGCTCAACGACCAACAGTCGCGCGGATCCGGCTGGGTGATGACCCGGTAGAGGTCGATCGCCTCGGCTACGCTTCGGGCCATCGGGCCGGCCGAGCGCATCGTCGAGGGGGCGATGTGGGGGACGCGCCCTTGCGTGGGCTTGAGCGCGACCAACCCACAGTGGCCGGCCGGAAGCCGAACCGAGCCGGCAATGTCGGTACCGACGGAGGCATATCCGATACCGGCAGCCAGACCCGCGGCGGCGCCGGCACTCGAGCCCCCGGGGCTCATCGCGGTATCCCAGGGATTGCGGACGATTCCGTAGAGCGAGCTCACGCCGGACGCGAGCATGCCGAAGTCGGGCATCGTGGTCTTGCCGAGGATGACCGCTCCGGCCTCCTTCAGGCGGGCGGCAGGGGGTGAGTCGACCGTCGCCATGGGCACGTCGTCATGGGCCTTCGAGCCGTGGCGCCACGGCATACCGACGGCATTCACCGAGTCCTTGATCGTCACCGGGAAGCCATCCAGGGCGCTCTTCGGCGCACCGCTTTGCCAACGCTCGCCGGCCTCCTCCGCGGCCCTAAGTGCGCCGGCGCGGTCGACGTAGGCCATCGCATGGAGGACCGGATCGACCGCGTCGATCCGGTCCAGGGCTGCCTGGACGAGCTCGACAGGAGTGGCGCCACCGGTCCGCAGCTCGTCCCTGACCTCCGCCGCGGACCTGATCGGCACGTTCATCGCACGATCTCCCGGACCGCTTCGTGGAGGAGCCCGTTGCTGCCGATCCCGGACCCCAAAGCATGGGACGGGTTGCCGTCGAGGGCAGAGAAGACACCGCCAGCCTCGGCCATGATCACGGGCATCGGCCCGAGGTCATACACCTTCGCATCGCAATCGACGACCGCCTCGGCCTGTCCGCTCGCCACCATGAGGTAACCGAAGGCGTCCCCCCACGTACGCACGAGAGCGCCCTGCGCCTGCAGCGTGGGCAAGGCGTCCGGCGGCCAGGTCTCCAACCAGTTCGCCAAGACGTAGGCGCCCTCCAGCGTGTCCCGCTCCGAGACGTGGACCTGCACGTCGCCGCGCCAACAGCCACGTCCTTCCTCGGCGACCATCAAGATGTCGAGGCTCGGCAGGTAGATGACACCGAGATCGACGTGCCCGTCGACCTCCCTGGCCAGCAGCGTCGCGTATTGCGGGACGCCACGAACGAACTGTTTGGTCCCGTCGATGGGATCGACCACCCACCGGACCGCTGACGTGCCGATGGTCTCGGGAAACTCCTCGCCCACGATGCCGTCGGCGGGAAACGAGCGCTGCAGTGCGGCTCGCAACGCGGACTCGACCTGGCGGTCCGCCTCGCTCACCGGCGAGCCGTCGGCCTTGGTGTCGACAGTGAAGGCGCCTTTGTCGTACCACGCTCTCGCCTGGGTACCTGCCGCCACAACGATGTCGATTGCCGTATCTGCCGTCGGCGAAAGTGTCCTCATCCTGGTCCTATCCTCGACTGCCCACCAACAGGCTGATCCCGGCGTTCCTGAGCTCGACGATCGATCCGTCGCCCACCATCTGGCTTTGGATTCCCCGTCCCGGCGTACGCATCCGGATCCGGGTCCGGTCGGCACGGAAGAGATCCTTGGAGTATTCGAACGGCACGCCTCGGGCGTCCCGGGTCAACCGCCGGACCAGGATGAGAGGATCGCCCGGCGCGATCGAGAGCAACGCGGATTCCTCGTCAGTCGCGTTGACGACCTCGATCAACTCCTCGGCCTCGTCCGGCTCGACGTCGTACCGCTCTCGGAGCAGCTCGTAGAGCGAGCCGCCCAACGGCAACTCGAGCATCCCGGGGAATCGGCTCGCCGGGAAGTAGGCCAGGTCGATGGAGATCGGGCGTCCGTCCGCGAGCCGGATGCGTTGAACGGACACGACCAGATCCTTCGGGCCCAGGTCGAGCGCCTCCCGAACCCGGTCCGCTGGTGCCGTCATATGGGTGCTGATCACCTTGGTTCCGGCGCTGTAGCCCTGGCTGACGAGGAAGCCAGGGACGCCCTGGATTCCGGTCAGGTCGCGCTCGACCTTCGGATGGCTGACGAAAGTCCCCCCGCCCCTGCCCTGCAGCCGCCGGACCAAGCCGGCTTCCTCGAGCGCGGCCAGGACCTGACGCACCGTGCCACGGCTGACGCCGTGGATCTCGGCCAGCTCACGCTCACTCCCCAACCGTTCCCCGGCGCCGATGTCGCCGGAGTCGATCGCCTCGACCAGGGCGCGCCGCAGCCTTTCCGCAGCCGAGCTCTTCCCGGTCATCGGCGATCAGTCTCCCTTGCAGATTCGGTGCCGCTCAGGGTAGCCCAGTCCTGGGCCTGGACTCGGGTCACATCTCCCCCATCGCATCCATGGACTCGGGCAGGATCTGACCGCCGTCGATGACGAGTGCCTGACCGGTGATATAGGCGGCTTCGTCCGTCGCGAAGAAGAGCGCCGCGTTCCCGATGTCGTCGATAGAACCGAGCCGACCGAGGGGGACGGCCTCGGCCATCTGCCGAAGATAGTCCTCACCCAGACCGTCGAGACCCTCGGTGAGGATATTGCCCGGCAGGACCGCGTTGATCGTGACTTTCGCCGGCGCGAGCTCCATCGCGGCAGTGCGCATGAAACCGAGTTGGGCGGCCTTGCTGGCTCCGTAGTGTGACCAGCCCGGAAAGCCCGTGACCGGCCCGGTGATCGACGAGGTCAGCACCACCCGTCCCGAAGGGGATTTCTTGAGCTCGTCGAGGCAGGCCTGCACCGAGTAGACCGTCCCGTAGAAGTTCACCGAGATCACGTGGTCGAGATCTTCTGCGGACATATCGGCGAGCTTCGCCGAGGGAAAGATCCCGGCGTTGGCGCACAGCACGTCGATGCCGCCGTGTCGCTCCACGGCAACGCGCGCCATCTCCTGGCACTGCTCCTTGTCGCTCACCTCGACACAGACGTACGACACCTCGCCCGGGAGATCTCTCATCGAGTCGACAGCGGCCTGCGCTGCGGCCTCGTCCCGGGCGGCGATGAGTACCTTGCAGCCTGCGCTGGCGAACCGCTGAGCGATGCCCTTGCCGATTCCTTTGCTGCCGCCGGTGACGACCACGGAACGACCTTCGAGACTGGTGAACATGGAACCTCAATTCGCCGGGGTTGGGTAGTCGGTGCCGCCTGAGTCGACATAGGCGCGCGCCAACGGTCGGGTTGTCGCGGTGTAGCTGGCGCCCTGCTCCTGCACCTCTTTGGCGTGAGCATGGCTGCCCATCCAGGCGACGAGCAGAAGTCGGCGCAGCATCACGAAGGTCGGCAGCATGGCGACGTCCTCGTCGGTGATCACGCCGATCGAGCGGTAGCCCTCGACCCAGGCCTGTTGCCACGCAGCCACCCGGGGGTCGTGTTCGATGAAGGACACCGCTGTGCCGAAGTCGTACATGAACCAGGAATAGCCGCAGTCGTCGAAGTCGATGACGTTGACCTGGTCGCCCTCCACGAGCAGGTTGGCGAGCCGCAGGTCGGCGTGCACCAGCCCGAATCGCTCCGGTCCGTCACCGTAGACCTCGAGACGTCGCCGCACGAGCGAGGCCGCCTCGGCGAAGAGCAACCGGTCGTCCTCATCGATGGCGATCCCGTCTTCCCATCGCCCCCACCGGGGACTCTCGCCAAGAGAGTGCGCCCAGTCCCAGGAGAACCGTCGGAAACCTGCCGGGGGGTGCCACGACCGTGCGTGCGCATGGAGTTTGGCGGTAATGACCCCGAGCGTGTGGAAGCTCTTCGGGTGGAGAACGGTCCCGTCCGGCTCCACTCCCGGCATGACCTGGAACATCACGGCATACCGTTCGATCCCGTCGACCTCGGTCACGTAGACGCGGTCACCGGCCGCGGTCGGGATCACCACGTTGGTGTTGACGTCGGACTCCGCGCGGAGCGCCGCGAGCCAGTCGAGCTCGGACATGATCGAACGCAGAGAGTGGTAGTCCTGACGGTGGACTCGGAGGATCCCGGTGCGACCGGTGCCCGGATCGTCGACCCGGTAGGTCGCGTTCTCCGAGAGGGTGATCAGCTCGTGGCGGACCCCGTCGGAGAAGCCGTAGTGCTTGATCGCCTCGGCCGCGACGACGTCGTCTCGCCTGGCCTCCTCCTCGGTGGGCAGCCGTACCAGCTCACTCTCCTGTTCGGTGGTCACGACCCTCCACCTCTCCGAGCACCTCGGTGATCCGGTCCCGGGCCACCGTCACGTCATCGGTCGTGCCGCTCAGGTAGAGCCGGCCGGCCGCGCCGATCATCTGAACGTCGATCACGGTGATGCCCGGAGCGGCTCGTTCCGCCTCGTTGGCCGCGACCGCGGCGAACAGCGCAGGGGTCATCTCGTAGACGAGCAGGCTCTCGCCCGGCATCAGCATCGAGCCTTGCCGGTTGCGGTTGAGGATCACGGCGTGCTGGTCGGCGACGTCCTCGATGACGTCGTGATAGAGCACACGCGGTCGCAGCTGATCCCCCGCGGCCGCACCGATACCTTTGAGGATGGCCTCCCCGGCGGCCTCCACCTCCTCCAGGTTGCGGCCGTGCAACTCGAGTACGCCGAACTGCCGCTCCACGAAGAGGATGCCGGGCTCGACCCCCCGAGTGTCCCGGAGCGCGAGGTCGAGGACACGCTCGATCGCCAGCGCGGGAGCCACCTCGATGATGAGGGCGTGGTCCCCGGCGAACGGCGGATAGCCCCGAGCCCGGGTCGGTGTGCCGAGATAGGCGGCGAACTGCTGCTGCAGGTCTTGCACGAGCAGGTAGACGCGAAGCTCGGTGCGTGGGGCGCTGCTGTCGGCCACAGCGGTTACCTCCGGTGTCGATCGATCCGGGTGATCAGTGGGGCGATCAGCCGTTGGAGACGTCGAAGTGGTTGCCCAGATCGGGGTGCGGGCGTGGGATCACGTGCACGCTGACCAGCTCGCCTACCTGGGCGGCCGTCTCGGCCCCGGCCTCGGTGGCCGCCTTGACGGCGCCTACCTCGCCGGAGATCACGACGGACACGAGGCCGTCACCGACCTCCTCGCGGTCGGTGATGGTCACGTTAGCGGCCTTGACCATGGCGTCGGCCGCCGCCAGCGCGGCGACGAAGCCCTTGGTCTCGATCATGCCGATTGCGTTGTTGGCCATTTCCTGCTCCTTGTGTGTGGGTCTGCTCTGTGGTCAGTGGTTGGTCTTCGTCGCCGGCGCCGTCTTCCGGGTTGCCTTCCGGGCCGTTCTCTGGGTCGTCTTCTGGGCTGTCTTCTGGGCCGGCGAGACGGTGCTGCCCGAATCAGCCGGCTCGTCGATCGAGCCGATGATGAGCGCATCGATCGGGGGCGGCTTGCCCGGGAACCAGGCAGCGGCGACCGACCCCCGCGCGACGAGCACGCGCTCGCCCACACCGGAGCCAAGTACGTCGAAGGCGACGATCTTCTGCTCCGAGCCGTCGACCAGCACGTCGAGCAAGGCACCGCTGGGCAGTCCTTCGATTCGCTTGGTGGACCAGACGTTGCCGGTCACGACACCTCTCAACATCACCGCTCCTTCTCGATATGGACGCCGAGGGCACGCGCCTTGTCACGTGCCAGCGGCGTGAGGACAGCGCCACGCGCGACAACCAGCGAGTGCCCAGCCTCCGCGGCCTCGATGATCCGGCGTTCGGTCACTGCTCCCCGGTCGATGCGCACCGATGCCGACGGGCCCGCCGCTCCTCCGATGGGCCATCTGGCCGCCACCCCTGACGGTGGCGCTCCCTCCAGCCGGAAGCTCAGCCAGCCGTTGCGCAGTTCTTGCCGCGTCTTGGGGTTCTCGAAGAGCACGAGTAGACGCCGAGTGAAAGCCGCGAGATCCTGGTCGGACACGATCCGCACCCCCTCGGTACGCCGACGTGCCTCGCCGTGCGTACCGCTGCGGGTATCGCCGGGGTCACTCGCCAGGACAGCCTGTGGGCCGACCGGCGAGTGCGCCCGCAGCTCGGCCACCGCTTCGCGAACGACTTCGGAGACCAGAGTCCGGAGCCCGTCGGGGGAGAGGTCGGTCACGCGAGACTCCGCAGGACAGACTCGGCAGCTTCCGCCGCAGTCCGCACGTCCGCCTCGGCGCCGCTGAGGTAGACGCGGCCGGTGGCACCCATCATCCGGTAGTCGACAACCTTGATGTCGGCGGCCTTCTCCGCCTCGTTGGTCGCGAGGATGGCATAGGACGCCGGCTGGCACTCCAGGACAAAGAGCGACTCACCGGCCAGGCACATCGATCCGGACCGGTTGCGGTTGACGAGGAACGCGTGTTGCGGATCCACCGAGGACACGATCTTGCTGGCCAGGATCTGCGGACGGGTCGCGGCGTCCGCGTTGGCACGCAGACTCTCGAGTACGCCGTCCGCGGCAGCGCGCACCGCGCCGGTCTCGCCGTGGAACTCCAGGTAGCCGAACTGGCGCTCGACGACGAGGATTCCCGCTGCGACATCGGCGTGCTTGAGGGCGACGTCGGTCAGTGGCTCGATGTCGAGTCCCGGGGCGACCTCGATGATCTGCGCAGCCATGTTCGCGCGAGGGAGCGTGCCCTTGATCCAGGTGCCCAGGTAGCACATCGTCTGAGGCTGGAGTCGGTCGATGAAGATGAAGGATCGGAGTTCGGCCACGGGTTCAGCCCTTCGAGAGTCGAGACAGCTCGGATGCGACGAGGCGACGGATCTCAGCCCTGAGCGCCTCCATGTCCGTCGCCGGGCTCATCGCGTCGACGACAGCTGCCGTTACCCGGTCTACGGCCAGTGTCCCCGCGGCGGTCGGTCCCGGAGCGCCATCGCCCGCTGCGCGTGGATCGTTGCTGGGCCAGGGATACCGCGGAACGGCACGGTGAGGTGCCTGCCACGGCGAGAGTCGATGGTAGTCGGGCATCGCCTCACCGGGATCGCTGTTGTAGGCGATCCGGGCCCAGTTGACGAGGTGACGGGGCTCGAGGTTCTCCCCGATGGAGGACCTACCGACGAACCCGGTGCCGATGGTCATCGTCGGAGCCAAGTTCGTGTCGAGGCCGGAACTGCCGGTGGAATTGCCGACGTTGACCGCGACGCGAAGCACCGGAACGGAGGCGGTGAAGCGCATGATCGTGTCCGGGTCGCTCGAGTGGATGGCCGCCGAGTGGCCGGCCCCCGCGATCCGGACGATGGAGCGGGCTGCCTCGATGCCTCGGCTCGCGTCGGGAACGCGAAGCACCCCGAGCACAGGTGAGAGCTTCTCGTGGGTCATCATCTGCTCGGGTACGGCCGCGTCGAAGGGCGCGAGCAGTACCTTCGTGCCAGGCCCCGACCGGATGCCGGCACCGCGGGCGATGATCGCGGCGTCCTTCCCGACGACATCGGTGTTGAGCCGATCCGCCGGGAACATGTAGGCAGTGAGCTGATCCACCTCGCCCTGGTCGAGCAGGTGGGCGCCCACCCTCTCCATCTCACGCAGGAGCTTGTCCGCGACCGACTCCTCGACGATGAGGACCGACTCGTTGGTGCACAGCACCGAGTTGTCGAAGGCCTTCGAATCGACGATGCGAGCTGCCGCCAGGCGCAGGTCCGCTGTGGCGTCCACCAGCACCGGGACGTTGCCCGGACCTACCCCGAGAGCGGGGTTTCCAGAGCTGTACGCGGCACGCACCATCCCGGTGCCGCCGGTTGCGACCACGACCCCCACCCGTTCGTCGGCCATGATCGCCTCGACCAGCGGGACCGTCGGGTTCTCGACGCACTGCACGATGCCTGCCGGCGCGCCGGCCGCCTCGGCCGCGCGGGCGAGCGTACGGGCGGCGTCGGCGCACACCGCCTTGGCCATCGGGTGGGGACTGATCACCACCGCATTCCTCGTCATCAGGGCCAAGATGGCCTTGAAGTAGGTGGTGGCGACCGGGTTGGTCGAGGGGGTGAGCGCCAGCACCACGCCCGCGGGCCGCGGCACCTCGACGATCTTCGCCCGGTCGTCGACGCGGGGCGTCACGAAGTCGTCGCCGGCGTGCTCCTCGAGCAGACCGATCGAGCAGGCGAGGTTCTTGCGGATCTTGTGTTCGGCGACACCGAACCCGGTCTCCTGCACGGCCCATTCGGCATACTCCGCGGCCTTTTCGGCAGCAGCCTCGGCAACGGCGCGAACGATCCGGTCGACGCTCGCCTTGTCGAAGCCGCCATAGGCGCGGGCCGCCCATTCGGCCTGTTGGAGCATCTGCCGGGCGCGAGCCAGCTCGGAGTCCGCGCGCGCCGCGTCGCTGGGATGGTCGGTGGCGAGATCTCCGGCCAGCGTCGGCCGCCCTTCTGGCGCCGAGACGCCGTGCCTGCCGTTGCGCCGGTTGAGCTCCGCTACTCGCTGGCGGCTCCACGCCTCGTCGGCCGCCGATGTCATGATGCTCACGAGGCCACCCTCCGTGGGGACGCGTACGCCTTGGCGGCTCTGTCGATCGCCAGAGCTGTGCGGTCCAACAGCTCCTCGCAGAGGTCCGGTGTCATCAAGATCCCGGGCTTGTACTGCAAGACGCTGGGGTCCAACGTCGAGAAGATCGCCCACACGCCGAGCTGGTAGAGCTCGCGCATCACGTATTTGGCTCCGTCGGGGTGCGGGAACTCCAGGCCGAAGATGACGCCGTTCTGGCGGATACCGGTGAAGAAGCCGGGATGGGTAGCCACGATGTCGGCGAGCCCCTGACCGATCACGTCGGCGATGTAGTGGACTCCGGCCCGGGTCTGAGGCCGAGTAGTGATCTCCAGGCACTTGAGCGCCGCGATGCACCCCAGCTCCGCGCCGCCGAAGGTGGACATATGCGCGAATCCGTCCTGGTCCAGCCAAGAGCCGGAGTGTTCGCCGAGCAGCACGCAGGCAATGGGGTAGAGACCACCGGAGATGCCTTTGCCAGTTACCAGGATGTCAGGCTCGATGCCGTGCTTGGTGATGCCCCACAGCTCCCCGGTGCGCATCAGGCCGGTCTGGACCTCGTCGGCGATATAGAGCGTGCCGTACTTCTCGCACAGCGCCTTGACCGACTCCAGATATCCCGGTTTCGGCAGCGGGAAGCCATAGGTGGCGGGGATGGTCTCCATGATCACGGCCGCAACGTCACGACCGGACAGAGCGCTTTCCATCGCCACGAGGTCGTTGAAGGGGACATGGGGAAAGTCCTCGTCCTGCTCGGAGAGGAAGAACTTGGTGAAGCGATCGTCACCCGCGGCGACGGCAAGGCCGGTATGTCCGTGGTAGGCCTTGACGATCGAGACGATCTTGCGTCGCTGGGTTGCGTGCCGCGCGGACTTCAGGGCGATGTCGATGGCTTCGCCGCCGCCGGACGCGTAGGCGACCCGGTTCAACGAAGCAGGTCCCGTCGCCACCAGTTTCTCCGCCAACGCGGTGCGGGCAAGCGAGGGGAAGTGGTGGTTGCCGACGTCGAACTGGTCCAGAGCGGAACGGACCGCGGCCACGATCTCCGGGTTCCGGTGTCCGAGGTTGTAGGTGCCTCCGTTGAGGTGGACGTCCATCAACCGCCGCCCGTCCATGTCCCACAGGAAGTAGCCCTCCCGGCGGTCGATGACCAGGTCGACGCCGGAGTCCTGCCAGAACTGGGTCTTGTCGTTGTTCCAGTACAGCCGCGACTTGGCGAGGAACTCGTCCTTGTCCTCGTAGGCGAAATGCTCGTAGTCGTGCATGGACCGTCCATCCAGGTCAGGGGCCTTGCGCCGAAGATTCGGGCGGCAGCCACATCCTCAACCGTTCTACCAATATGTGTCAATGGTTCATTTCATGGTTTGACCATATCTCTTCTGCCTGCACTGCTCAACTGAACCAAAATAACCGCGTCCTTACCTTGATCCGGCTAGACCAGAGGTGCGACCATGAGCGCACGCCACAGGGGGACCGGTGGGAGGAGAGAGAGCCGGATGACAGCCCGACTGTCCGCGGTGGAACTGATCGCAGATATCGCGAGCATCTGCGCGGATCCCAGCCCTTCGGACGTGCGAGCCCGAGCCGTCCTGGACCGGCTGAAGGAATCCATCCCTTTCGAAACCGCGGCCCTGGCCACCTACAACCCCTTCACCAACGAGCACGTCACCGTCGCGGAGCTGAACTACACCGACGACGTGCTCGACTTCCTCAATGTCGGCTTCGTCTCCGACGACCCCGCCTACCAGACCATGCGGTATCGCAACCACACGCCGCTGCGCTGGTGTGACATTCCGGGTTACGAGCAGATGTTCAGCGCTCACGAGGTATTCATCCCGGCTGGTTTTCGCGAGGGAAGCACGACCTGCTTCTTCACCCGCGACGGTCGATACACGGGCGCGTTCCACCTCAATTCGGACCTGCGTCTGCCGATCAGCGACCAGGCCGTGGAGGCTCTGGAGGCGCTTCAACGTGTGATCGCGCCCATTCTCGACGCGCTCCGCCCCACGATGGCGACCGAGTGGATCCAGGTCGTGGCGGGCGCCGACGAGGTCGCGCTGGTGACGACCACCGGGCAGCTGGTGGACATACCCGGTGGGCATCGTCATCTCCTGCTGACTGACGACGGAGCCCTCGCGAGGGATCTGATCTCGCACGGGAACCCCTCGATGCCCGAACTCTTCTACTGGATCGGACCCGACGGACAGTCTCACGAGGTCCAGACCGTAGCGCTGGCGCAAGGCACCATTGTCGCTGTGCGTCAGGCCAAACCGCCCTATCGGCTCAGCCCGCGCGAACTCGAGGTCTTGACCAAGCTGGCTGAAGGCATGGCGAACCCGGCCATCGGCCAGGCACTCTCCCTTAGTCCGCGCACGGTGGCGACTCACGTCGAGCACATCCTGGTCAAGCTGGAGTGCACGACGCGGGTCGCGGCCGCGACCACAGCGGTCGCCGAGGGCATCGTGCGCCCCCCACGGCGACTCGTCGCCGTCTCGTGACCCGCTGCGTGGGTTAACCGTCATCACCTCGCCGCCCGGCAACTACTCGGATCACGGCTGGTTTCCTCCATCCGCGTCCGCTGAGGCGACACCACACCAATCCAGCGCGAGCGTCGCATAGGTGCGCGCGGCCACTTGAACCTCGTCGACGAGGCAGTACTCGTCGTCAGCGTGTGCCACACGCAGGTCGCCCGGGCCGTAGCTGATCGCCGGGATACCCGCGGCGGTGAGGAAACTGCAGTCCTCCACAGCACAGAAACCGGCCACTTGGGGCGGACCCTGGTAGGGGGTCGACCCCGCTACCTGCTCGTGCGCGGCCACGACCGCGGCCGTGATGTCCTCGGCGGCCACGCCCGGGTCGTTCGCCGGCCAGTTCAGCTTCCACTCCACCGCGGGCGGATGCTCACGCAGCCAACCGTCGGTCTGTGCGATCGCCTGAATCTGAGCCTCGATCTCGGCCTTCACCGTCTCCGGGTCGTCCTGCGGCGGGTACCAGACGCAGTATTCGATGGTCATGTACTCGGCCAGGATGAACGGGACCAAGACGCCGAAGGGTCCGCCCTCAACCACGCCGGGGTGGATCGTGAAATGGCCGGGCGCGAAGAGCGGATGGGTCTTGGTGAAGGCCCATTCCTCCTCGAGCCGCCGCATCGCCTCGAAGACGAGCATGCCCTTGTCGATGGCGTTCACCCCGACCACGCTGCCGCCTCCGCCGGCCCGGATGGTCTGGCCGCGCATCGAGGAGTGCGTCGGCTTGCCCGTCACCGTGACCGAGAACCACAGCAGACCGGGGCTCACCGGGATGACGCCCAGGGTCACCGGGCCGCTGGGCTCCGACACGACGGCGGCGTCGGCTCGGTAGCCGTGCTCCACGGTCGAGGTGACCCCGCACTCGTGGTCCATGACCTCCTCGCCGACGACCGCCTGGATCATCAGGTCCCCGCGCAGCTTCACACCCGCGCGCTCCAGCGCCTTGACCGCGAACGCCTGCGCGACCAGCCCTGCTTTCATGTCGCTGGCGCCTCGGCCCCAGATGCGATCTCCGTCGACACGGCCGGAGAACGGGTCGCCGGACTCCCACTTGTCCGGGTTCCCCGGCGGGACCACGTCGACGTGCCCATTGAGGATCAGCGACTTGCCGCCACCGGTGCCCTTGATGGTCCCGACCGCGTTGTCACGGCCGGCCTCCACGGCCCAGGTCTCCACGTCGGCACCGGCATCGGCATAGATCTCGGCCATCAGCGCGGAGACCCGGCCCTCCAGGCCTACGACGTCGTCGTAGACCTGGCCCGGGTACTTCGGGTTCACGCTCGGAATCGAGATGACGTCGGAAAGCGTTTGGACCATGTCGCCCTTGAGCGCGTCCACGGCCGCCAGCACACTGTCGCGTACGACGTCTTCGGTGCTGTCGGTCGTACTCATGTCTTCCTCTCCTCTACGAGTTCATGGGAAGGACCAGCTCTCAGTGGGTCGTGGCCGGAGCCGCGGGCGGCTCGGTGCTCCGCGCCTTGCCGGCCTCGAAGAGCTGCTCGACGCGGTTCTTCTCGGCATCCGACTCCGGCACGGCGAAGCTGATCACCAGGTAGACCACCAGGTTGACGATCAGTGCCACGATCCCACCGGTGACGCTGCCCAGCCCCGGCATGTCGTCGGGGTACTTCCACGTCAGCACCGCCGCGATGACGAAGCCGGCCGACATCGAGCTGACCGCGGCCAGCTTGGTGCCACGCTTCCAGAACAGGCCGAGGAACATCGGCACGGATAGCTGAACGATGCCTTGGTAGGACATCTGGGCGAGGAGCTGGAGTCGGTCATAGTTGAACGTCGCATACGCGATGACAGCGGCGGCCAGCATGTAGACCACCATCGACGACTTGGCGACGACTTTGAGCTGGAAGTCGGTACGCGGGGAGAGGACGTGCACGATGTCGTTGGCAATCTGAGCGCCACACACCTGAACGCAGCCGTCGATCCAGCCCATACTCGCCGCGAAGACGATCACGAGTGCCAGGCCGAGACCCCACTGCCCCATCCGGTCGTACAGCAGGACGAACCAGCCGTCTTGGGGAGCCGCCGCGATGTCGGTCATCGCCGCAGCCGAGAGGGCAACCAGTGTGAGCAGCAGGTAGAAGCCGCCCGCGACGAACATCGTCTGCAGCGTCCCCTTCTTCACGGCACGAACGCCCTTGGCGGTGTAGATCCGCTGGAAGCTGGTCGGCCAGCACAGCGAGCCGATCACCCCCGTGGCAACCAGAGAGAACACGTACCACGGCCCGTAGGTGCCACCGTCACCCGGAAGCTTCAGGAGCCCCTCGGACATATCGGCCAGGCCGCCGTAACCGGCCTTGTCACTCGGCCCGAACAAAATGCCGAGGCAGACCACCGCGGCCAGGACATAGGCCACGATGCCCTGCACGAGGTCGGTGATGACCAGCCCACGCATACCCATCTGGACGGTCCAGATCTGACGCACGGCGATGACGAGGACACCGACGATCAGCGATGCCGTCACCGACCACTGGCCGAAGCTCGCGAATCGGAAGATCGTCCCCATCGCCTGCATGCCAAGCACGATCCACGGGAACAGGCACACCACGCCGATGGCGCTGGAGATCACCCGCACAGCCTTCGAGTCGTAGCGCAGGCCGAGCATGTCAGGCTGGGTGCGCAGGTCGAAGCGCTTGCCCCACACCCACGCTCGTTCAGCCATCAAGTACATGGCGGTGACCCCGAGCAGTGAGTACGCCAGCGCATAGAAGCCGAGCACGCCGGCGCCGACGCTGAGGCCGAAGAAGGCGATGTAGGTCGCGCCCGGCCACCACGAGTTCGTGTAGGACATGGCGATGTACCAACTGCTGAACGCGCGCCCACCGACCGCATAGTCGGAGAACGACTTCGCGTTGCGGTTCGTGGCATAGAGGATGGCCACGATCCCACCGAAGAACACAATGAGCATCCCGAGGGTGACCGCCATCGATCCGGTAGTGCCGTCCATCAGAGACTCGCCTCCTCGTCCATGTCGGCCTCGTCGCCGACTTCGCCCCGGATGTTCTCGAAGGTCCACAGCAGCCAAACGGCGGCGGTGCACAGCACCGCGACGATGATCCAGTACAGGGCGCTGAACGGAATGCCGAGGATCAGATTGGATTTACCGCTGCCCGCGAGATAGAACGGCGGGAAGACGGCGAGCAGGATGCTTGCACCGTAGAGCACCCAGAAGATGCTCGTCTTGGTACGCGGTGACATCGCCTTGATGGCGTCTTTCATAAGGCCTCCGTGGGTCGGTGCTACCGAGAGACCTCAACCGTAAAGCCGCGCGACGTTCTCGGACATCGGCACAGGTGCCCGAAAACGAGGAACGGCGAGCAACCGCTATCCGTCAACTGGCGGATCCCCCGACGGGCTTCTTCGGCCCATGGCACCGACGGGGCCTGTCCTGGATGAACCATTTTTGGCCCAAAGACCTTGCGACCGGTTCAGCCAAGATGGCATGATCCCGCATCAGCCAGGTGGCTTGAGCCACGAAGCGTTCCCATCTCAGTTTCGGGAGTTGCCATGTCCGAGCATCATCACAAGCCGACAGACGCCGAGCTCGCCGAGGCGACCGCACCCGAGGTACAGCGTCTGCGCCGCGGTGCAGTGGGTCTCTTCGGCGTCATGTTCATGGCCGTCGCGACGGCCGCTCCGATCACGGCGATGGTCGGCAACGTCCCGATCGCCGTCGGCTTCGGCAACGGGGCCTATGCTCCCGCCGCCTACGCGGTGGCCACGATCGTGCTGACCCTGTTCGCGCTCGGATACTCTGCGATGGCCAAACACATCACAGCGACCGGTGCCTTCTACGGGTTCATCTCACACGGCCTCGGACGGGTCGTCGGGATGGGAGCCGGCTCCCTGACGACCCTGGCGTACGTCGTGTTCGAGGCATCCCTGGTCGGGATCTTCTCGTTCTTCGCCAACTCGTTCTTCTCCGAACACCTCGGACTCGACATCCCCTGGCTCGTCTTCGCCCTCCTCATGCTCGGCGTCAACGCCGTGCTGACCTACTTCGACATCACCCTGACAGCCAAAGTGCTCGGCGGGTTCCTGATCACCGAGATCGTCATGCTCAGCCTGATGGCGCTGACCGTGGTCTTCACCGGTGGCGGCCCCGAGGGCTGGTCCCTGGGCTCGATCAACCCGATCAACGGCTTCGTCAATCTGCACGAGACGGTCCCGGACCCCTCAGGCACAGGCACGATCGTTGCCACCGGCGTCGCCGGACTCGGCTTGTTCTTCGCGTTCTGGTCGTGGGTCGGCTTCGAGTCCACCGCGATGTACGGCGAAGAGGCCAAGGAGCCCAAGAAGATCATTCCGCGCGCGACCATGATCTCGGTCATCGGTATCGGCATCTTCTACGTTTTCATCTCCTGGATGGCGATCGTCGGGACCGGGCCGACCAAGGCGATCTCGTTGGCACAAGACGGAACCCAGGCAGGGAACATCTTCTTCGGCATCGTCGATGCCCACCTGGGCAACTGGGCCGTGATCGTCTTCGAGTTCCTGCTGATGACTGGCTCGTACGCCTGCGGGATGGCCTTCCACAACTCCGCATCGCGCTACATCTACGCCATCGGTCGTGAGGACCTGGTGCCAGGCTTCGGAAAGACACTCGGAGCCACGCACCCCACCCACCGGTCGCCGCACATCGCCGGATTCGTCCAGACGACGATCGCGACTCTGATCGTGCTCTTCTTCTTCTTGACCGGGCGTGACCCCTACGGCCAGCTCTACGCCCTGATGGCGATCATGGGCACGACGGCGATCCTGATCGTGCAGGCTCTGGCCGCTTTCTCCTCGATCTCGTACTTCCACGTGCTCAAGAAGCACCCGGAGACCGCCAACTGGTTCAGGACCCTCGTCGCGCCACTGGTCGGCGGGATCGGGATGCTGTACGTGATCTACCTCTTGTTCCAGAACGCGAGCTTCGCCGCTGGCGCGGCAGCCAGCGACATCATCTTCAAGATGTCGCCCTGGATCGTAGCGGTGTTCGGCATCGGCGGCATCGTGTTCGCGTTGGCGAGTCGGCGGTTCGCTCCGCAGCGTTACGACATCATCGGCCGGATCGTCCTTGAGGACACCCAGGAGCGCGGCGGGTCCGCCGACGAGCCCGAGTTCCACGTGCAGGACCCGCTGCACGGGCGGGACCCACGAGACGTCTGACCACCCGGGCCCGTGACCTTCCGCCCAGGTCGTCCGTATGAGCGGGACATATAGATCCCGCTCATACGGACGACCCCGATGATCGGCGGCGCTACCCGAGCCTGACCACGGAGCCCGCGGCACGGCAGCTCGTCGTGACCCCCTTGGTGAAGGCATCAGCCGGCAGCGTCAGCCGCCAGGCGTACCAACCCTGCTTCTTGGCGGTGACCTTCTCGGTGCGATAACGCCCGTTGGCTGTCACCCGCACCTTGCGGGTGGCAAGCTTGCGCGCGGAGCCGCAGCCGATGTTCGCCTTCTTGGCGTAGGGACCGTACAGCACCGCGGTGGCCTTGGCGTCGTACCCGGTGGTCAGCGCCTGGACCCGGAACCGGAGCCGGCCTCCGGGGCCCGCGTCGAGGGCGAGGGTAGGCCGCCGGGTGACCCGGGAAGCCGCACCGCAGCCGCTGGCCGCCGTGTTGAGGTCGGACGCCTCGGCGTGCACGGACCAGAAGTAGAGACCCGGCTTCGACACCGCGATCGCAGGCGTTCGGTAGCTGCCGTCACCCGCGACCTGGCCGGCTCCGGTTGCTGCCGGGGAGCCGGAGCAGTCCGGTTCGGTGCCCGCGGCGAACGGACCGAAGACCGCGACGTCGACCGCGCGCTCGGGGCTGCCCGCCGTGCCGGACATCGTGAACGCGACCGAGAACGCCTTGCCGATCTCGGCATCGGTCTTCGGATCGGTCAGCGTCACCGTGGGCACGGCCTGGGTCATCAGCCGGGCGGGTACCTGCCGGGAGCGCCGCCGCCCGGCGATCGCGACGCGCGAGGCCTTGCGGTTGTGCGGTTTGCGCAGCTTGACCCGGCTGGTCGCCAGGCCGGCGACGGTGATCCGTGCACGCCGGTACCCGACCTCGGTAGCCTCGAAACCGAGGCGCGCGACACCGGACCTGTCCGTGCGCACCCGCTGGGCCTCCCCCGTACTGACGAGGGTCACGGCAAGACCTGGCACACCGACTCCGGCGGCGGAGCGTACGCTCGCGGTCACCCGCAGCCGCCCACCGACGATCGCCGGAGTCGTACGCACGGAGACCTCGTAAGGGCCGGCGAACCGCGCCGACTTCCTCAACAGCTGGCGGGCAAGACCCCTGACCACCGCCGAGCGACCGGTCGAGCGCAGCCGATGCTTGGTGCGCTTGCTGGCCACCCCTTGCCCGGCGAGCAGCGCGTAGGTCGCAACGTCGACGGCCGCGGCCTGGTCGGCGATGCGGACGTCGCCGTACTTGGCCAGGATCCAGGCCGCCCGTGCGGCCGCCCGCGAGTCACCCAGCCGCACCGCCCTTCGATATCCGTCGGCGGTCGGGCGCGCTCGCGGATCGATGCGGTAGACGATCGCCTTGCCGACCTTGCGGGCACCGACGAAGCCCGAGTCGGCCCGCTTGCCCTTGGCGATGACGTACCCCGCCCAGAGTTTCTCCTCCGGAGCGGATGCCAGAGCGGGCGTCATCGTCAGCCCGAGCGCGACGAGAACCGGCATGACGAGCCACCGGCCCCGATGATGCCGGATTGTGGCCGATGCCGGCACCAACCGCTGGATTGTGGCCGATGACGACAGCTTCGCCGGGCAATCTGTTGTCTCCATCGGCCACAACCCGGCACACACCCGCCAGCAGCCCCTGCTCCCACCCGTGGCCGAGTCAGTGTTCGCGCGGATCACCCAACGAAGCCGCAAAGCCGCGGCAGCGGCAACCAACCGCACCGCGGAACACGCGACCACACCGACCGTTACCGCGACGCACAGGAACCACGAAAAGCAGCGCCTGCCCCCGCGCGTGAGCAGATCAGTGTTCGCGCGGATCATAGGGATGCTTGAGCGGTCGGTTGGGGCCGATCCGCGTGCCGGGCTTCAGGCCATGGTGCTTACGTTGCTTGGTGACCTGCGGCTCCGTCGCCGCAGCCTCTACCACGGAAGCTGGCTCGCTCGACGATGCCGCGGGCGACGAGGGCGGTCGCGACGGGACCTGTGGGGTTGCGCCCCGTCGCGACC
>JASGGG010000009.1:0-55847 GCA_047605165.1 Nocardioidaceae bacterium | reverse complement strand
CCTGGCTGATCCACGTCAGCGCGGCACGACGATCGACTTGAGGCCAGGCAGGGCCTCGAAGGCCTCGGCGACGTGGTCGAGGTCGTAGCGGCCGGTCACCAGTGAGTCCAGGTCGACCAGTCCACCCGCCGCGAGGGCGATCGCGGTGGCCCAGGTGTTGGCGTAGCGCTCGACACCGGTCAGAACGATCTCGCTGTACTGCAGGTAGCTGACCGGCAAGGTCATCTCGTCCTCGCCCATACCAACCAGCACCACCCGGCCTGTGGGGCGGACGGCCCGGATACCGGTAACGACGGCGGCCGAGGCTCCCGACGCGTCGATGAACGCCTCGACCTGTGGCTCGAGTGTGGCGACATCGACAGCAGCCGGATCGATCACCTCGGTCGCGCCGTACCGCAGTGCGCACTCACGGCGCGAGACCACCGGGTCGCTGACGACGACGCGGGTGGCTCCGAAAGCCCGCGCTGTCTGGGCACAGAGGATCCCTATCGGACCTGCGCCGGCGATCAGGACCGAGGCGCCGGCGGTGGTCCGTGCCTTGCGCACTGCGGCGATGGCGACGGACAACGGTTCGAGAAGCGCGGCAGCCTCGTCCGACAGTGAGTCCGGGATCGGGTGGGCCATGTCGGCCTCGATCACGACATAGCGACAAAACGCGCCATCGACCGGTGGAGTGGCGTAGAACTCCATCCGCGGGCACAGGTTGTAGTGCCCGGTCAGGCACTGGGTACAGCGGCGGCACGGACGCTGCGGTTCGACCGCCACTCGCTGGCCGATACGGGTGTCGTCGACCTTCGCGCCGGTCCCCACGATCCGGCCGGACAGCTCATGGCCGAGGATCAGGGGTCCGGTCACCACGCAGTGGGCGATCCGGCCGTGTCGGTAGTAGTGCACGTCCGACCCGCAGACGCCGACTGCGGCTACCTCGACCAGCACCTGATGCTCGGTCGGAACGGGGACCGCGCGGATCTCGACCTGCAGGCTGCCCAAACCGGTCATCACGCTTGCGCGCATGGTGTCCGGCACTTCGATGATGGGATCAGCCGTCATCTCTCGCTCATGCCTGATGCTTAAGCTTGAGCTCACGCCACCACTTGTCGACAACTTCGAAGTCATCGCCTTGGAGCTTCTGCGGATACATCTTGCCGGCGTTCAGAAGCTTGCCCATCTCTTCGATCCGCATAATCTCGCGCGTCTTCTCGCTCAGCTCCGCCGCGACCGCCTGGTTGCCGGAGGCGTACAGCGTGTCCTCGCTCATCGCGACGCCGAACTCCTTGGACAGCGCGAAGTTGAGGAAGTCGTATGCTTCGTCGACATTCTTGGCAGTTCTCATGATGCCGGCGCCATCGACCCACCCACGCACGCCCTCGTCGGGGTAGGCGTAGTCGATCGGGTAGCCCTCCTTCATGAGCTGGCGAGCCGTGCCGTCCCACAGGTAGGAGATCCAGACCTCCTCTTGCGCCATCAGCTGCTTGATGTCGTCGCCGGTGCTCCACAGCGTCTTGGCGTTGTCGAGCCAGCGGCCGGCAAGCTCATCGGTGTCCTTCAACGTCTGGTCGGACAGATCATTGGCGCTGCGGCCGAGCGTCAGCGACATGGTGCCGTACATCTCGGCGGCTTGGTCGATGAACGAGGTGCGGTCCTTGTACTTCGGATCGCCCATGATCGTCCACGACTTGGGTGTCTCCTTGACTCGTTTGGTGTTCCAAGCGAGCACGCTGCTGCCCCACTGCGTGGCAAGACTGTAGGGCTTGCCGCCAAAGGACGCGGGCGCGAAGACCTTCGGGTCCCACATCTTGCGGAAGAAGGGGTACTGGGCCTCCCATGCCTCTTTGACTCGATCCAGGTCAAGTTCCTTGGCGAGGTCGTCGTACAGGAACGGCGTGTCGGCGATGCCGAAGATCACCACGTCGAAGCGACCGGGATCAGCCTTGACCATGTTGGCGCTCTGGATCGGGTCGACCTGTGGGGTCATCTTCACCTTGACGTCGTACTTCTTCTCAAACAACGGAAGCGTCGATTCGAAGACCCCTGGCCACATCAACGTATTGAGCTGACCCGCCCCGCTCGAGGAAGACGATCCGCCACAAGCCGACAAGAGACCGCCGAAGGCGGGAAGGGCCGCGACAGCCATCGTGCCTTGGAGCAACCGACGACGAGAGAGTCTCGCTCCGGCGTGGGTTCGGTCAGCCTGGTCGGACATACGACCTCCATGGGATTCTCGTCGACGTAGCCTGAATTTCGATAGCGAAAGTTTGACTACTTCGCCGAGAGTCGTCAAGAGCAATAATCCAGAAGTTGACCTTTCGTGTCGAAATCTTGACCTTCCCTCTCTCTCCGAGAGCGGCAGCGATCAGCCCGCAGTGCCGCCGGCACGCTTCAGAGCGTGGCAGGCTCGTCACCTGCCCAGCATTCGACCGTGGCCCGGGCACCACGTTCGCGTAGGTGCTTCAGGGCGGCGGTGAACAGCCGGACGAAGCGGGGACTGTCCTGGAGCTCGCCGAAGAGCGTGCGATCAGCCAGGAACGCCACGGGATCGGTAAGGCTGTGTCGAGCCGCAGCACAGATGGCCTCTACCCGACGATCCACGACCTCGATCGGCCGACCTTGTTCGTCAACCCCCTCCGCGTATCGAGCCCACGCGGCGATGACCAGAGCTGAACGATGGACATCGCCGCCAGCCTTGAGTTGGTGAGCGATGACAGGCACCAGGAATTTGGGAAATCCGTCGGAGGCATCGGCGCTCAGCCGGGGCATCGTGTCGAGCACCTGTGGGTTCGCGAACCGCTCGATGAGTTGTCGGCGGTAGTCGACGAGGTCGACGCCAGGCACGGCTGGAAGCGTCGGTGTCGCTTCCTTCTCCATATAGCCGGACAGTAATTCCACGAAAGCTGGTTCACGACAGACTTCGTGGGCGTAGCGGTACCCAGCCAGATATCCGAGGTGGGCCATCGCTCCGTGACTGGCATTGAGGAGCCGCATTTTCATCAGCTCGTAGGGGATGACGTTATCCACCAACTGGACACCGACATCCTCAAGGGGAGGCCGACCGGACTCGAAATCGTCCTCCAAGACCCACTGCAGATACGGCTCGCACACGACAGGCCAGCGATCGTCGATGCCGAACTCGGTCGCGACCAAGACACGATCATCGTCGGTCGTCACCGGCGTGATGCGATCAACCATTGAGTTCGGGAAGTGGACCTCCGACTCGATCCATTCACCGAGGTCGGCGTCGCGCAGGGACGCGAAACTACTGATGACTCGCCGCGTGAGCACCCCGTTACTGGGCACGTTGTCGCACGACATCACCGTAAAGGCGGGCACACCTGCTTCCCTGCGGCGACTCAGCGCCTCGACGATCAGGCCGAAAGCCGTCCGCGGCGCCGCACCGGAAACAAGGTCAGCGCGCAAATCGTCATCGAGCTCGAGCTCACCCGTGATCTGGTTATCGTGGTACCCGCCCTCGGTGATGGTCAACGACACGATCCGGATAGCCGGATCGCCAAGCACGGCGAGGACTGCCTCGGTATCCTCGTCCGCCCACCGATAGTCGATGATCGAGCCGACGACTCTGGGCGCGAGGCCACCGTCAGCATGCTTCTCGACAACCGTGTAGAGATGATCCTGGGCCGCCAAGGCATCGCGCATGGCGCGATCCTGCGGCATGACGCCGATGCCGACGATGCCCCAGTCGTGGGCCAGGCCCTGTCCGAAAAGCCGATCCAGGTAAACCGCCTGGTGAGCACGATGGAAGCCGCCGACACTGATGTGCGCGATTCCTGGCGTGATCTTGTCCCGATTGTAGGACGGCACGTTGACTCGCACGTCAAGGCCGGACAAGGTGCCACGTCGCAGTTCGACCATCAGCCGGCTCTCGCTTCCTCGATTGCCTCCGACATAACCTGGCCGAGTCAGCTCTGATGCTTGAGCTTGAGCTGGCTCCACCACTTGTCGACCGCGGTGAAGTCCTCGGCCTGAAGCTTCTGGAAATTGAGCTTCTCATCGGCGAGGGTCTGCTCCATCTGGTCCATCCGCATGATCTCGCGAGTCTTGTCGCTGAGCTTCGCCGCGACGTTCTTGTTGCCCGAAGCGCAGTAGGTCAACTCAGCCATCTCACATGAGTCCTGGACACGCTCGAGATCCAGCGGTTTGGCAGCTCCTTCATATATGAAGGGTGTGTCCGCGACCCCGAATGTTGATAGGTCGCACTGCCCAGGCTCGGCCTTGATCATGTTCACACTCTTCAGAGGGTCGACCTGGGGCGTGATCTTGACGTCGACACCGTACTTCTTCTTGGAGGGAGGCAACGCAGGATCGAAGAAGCCGGCCCAGAAGATCGCGTTGAGTTGGCTTACCTTGGACGAATCCGAACCACCTCCGCACGCCGACAACAGACTGCCGATGGCAGGAACCGCCGCGACAGCCATCGTGCCTTGGAGCAACCGACGACGAGAGTCTCGCTCCGGCGTGGGTTCAGTCAGCCTGGTCGGACATACAACCTCCATGGGATTCCCGGTCAACATAGTGCGAGTTTCGATAGGAAAGCTTGGCCACCCAGTGCGGCATAGTCAAGCCAAAGCGAAGCAAGGCTTTATTTCTTGAACTTTCCATCGGTATGGTTGCATGAGGCGATGACGCGCGTACTTGTTGCCCCGGACAAGTTCAAGGGCTCACTCTCGGCCAGCGATGTTGCCCACGCCGTGGCTGCCGGTCTGTTGCGCCAGCGCCCCGACCTCGACATCCGGCAATTGCCGATTGCCGACGGCGGCGACGGCACCCTTGATGCCGCATGCGCAGCCGGCTTCACTCGAGTCGACCTCCGGGCAAGCGGCCCGACAGGCATCCTCGGCCACACCGCCTACGCGCGCCGGGGCAATGAGGCTGTCATCGAGATGGCGACGACCTGTGGCCTGAATCGCCTTCCTGAGCGTCGGACGGCCGGGCTCACTGCCTCGAGCCGGGGTCTCGGCGAGGTCATCGTCCAAGCCCTCGAGGACGGCTGCACGGACTTGGTCGTCGGCATCGGAGGTAGTGCAAGCACGGATGGCGGGGCGGGGATGCTGGTTGCGCTCGGGGCACGACTGACCGATGCCCGCGGCGAGCCTAGCGCGGACGGCGTACTCGGCCTGACAGAGCTCGCTACGGTCGATCTCTCAGCCCTCCATCCAGCTTTGCGTGACGCGACGATCACGATCGCATCCGACGTCGACAACCCCCTGACCGGCCCGCGTGGCGCCGCAGCGGTGTACGGGCCGCAGAAGGGCCTCCGCATCGAGGAGGTTGCCCTAGCCGACCATGCCCTCACTCGATGGGCCGATCTGGTCGCCCGCGCAACCGGCAGTGATCGTCGCGACGCCCCGGGATCGGGTGCAGCAGGTGGTGTGGGCTTCGCCGCGATCTCCGTGCTCGATGCTGGGCTACGATCCGGCATCGACCTGATGCTGGACCTGACCGAATTCGACGACGCAGTCCAAAGTATCGATCTCGTCGTCACCGGCGAGGGCTCCCTCGACGAGCAGTCCCTTGCCGGAAAGGCACCCGTCGGCGTTGCTCGCCGAGCCGCGGCGCGCGATGTTACGACAGTCGCGGTGTGTGGCCGACTTCAGGTCGACCGCAGTCGGCTGGCAAGCGTGGGGATCCACGACGTCTACGCCTTGACCGACCTCGAGCCAGACCCAGTTGTGTGCATGCGGGACGCCTCTGAGCTACTCACCGTCCTCGGCGAGAGGATCGGTCAGCATCGCCTTCCTCGGCCAGGGCCTGTGATCAGGGACGTGCGCTGATCGGCACCTGGTCGGGCCGGTAGAGCCCGGGCGGCATCTGCGCGAGCGGGCGCAGCATGTTCACCGCCCGAGTGGCCGTTGGCGGATACCCGTCGGCAAGAGTGGAGCCCGAGGCCTCCACCTCGATCTTGCTGTCACCCTGCACCACGAGCCGAGCAGACTCGCGCAGGCCGTCGATCTCGTGATCCATCGCGAACACGCAGTTCCAGCCCAGGCGTACCGTCTCGACGCCTCGGGTGAAACCTGATCCCATCGCCCGGAAGCCGACGGTGGTGCCAGCCTCTACGACGCGGCCGGCAGCTTCACGCCGAGTCTCTGCAACCCTCGGCTCGAACTCCAGGCGTACTTCGTCCACATCCAGTGACAACGCGTCGCTCACGAGCTGAACACATTCTTCGACCGGCAGGTTCGCCGCCCAGCTGCCCGGCTCGATCTCGCGCGTCGACCCCACTCCGAGGTGCTCCAACACTCCGTCGCCCCACGCGGAGAGATCACAGATCCGCTCGGCGGTCACGTGACGAAGCCCCGGCATGGAGGCAGCCCAGACCACCGGCAACAAGTCCAGCAGGAAACCCGGATTCCACCCTGCACCGACGATCCGGCCGCCACCTTCGCGGGCACACGCGTCGAGCGCTGCCGCGCCAGTCGCGCCGAGAGCCGTTGTGGGATGGACGAGCCCGGTGACAGTGACGCACGTCTTCCCGTAGCTGGCGAACAACCCCAAGACCTCGGACACCGTGACAGGATCGCCGAGGCCGCAATAGACGAAGGCGTCGATGTCCTTGTCCCGTGCGACCGCCTCCATATCGCGGGTCGCAACCACCCCGACCGGGTCCCCGCCAAGAAGGACGCCGACGTCCGTCCCGTCCTTCTCTGCCGAGGTGACGATGACCGAGGCAAGATCAAGGTCTCGGCTATCGAGGCACGAGCGCACTACCAGCCCACCGGCGCGCCCGAGGCCGAATACCGCGACGCGGAGCAGGAGGCGGTCAGTGACCGACATCGCCGCTGTCTTTCACCAGTCCGGCGGGAGCGAGCCCGGCAAGCGTCCGTACAGGCCAGGACACGCGCTTGCCGGCGTCATGGCGCTCCTCGAAGCGGCGCACCGAATGCTTGACCAGCATGCCCCCGACATAGCGGAACGGCTCGGGCGGGAAGGCTGCCGCGGGACTGCGGATCAGGCCGTGCGACGCCCAACGGTCATCTCGTTCGAGCGCCAGCGACGTCAGGATATGTCCGGCGAAAACCGCCGGGCCCAGCCCATTGCCGGAATAGCCAGCGCCGTACACGACGTCCTTCGATTCCGGCAGCGTTCCGAAAATCGGTACGCCTGCGTCAGTCCGGTCGACCGGACCGCCCCATGCGTGGGTGATGCGTGCCGCGGCCAGGTCCGGATAGACCTCGCGGAAGGCATCAGTGATGTAGGCGGTGCGTCGAGCGCCGTACTCGTAGGACCGTCCAATGAGAGTTCCGTAGGCAAAATGTTGGCCTGGGACACCGAAGATCATGCGGCCCTCGGATGTCCGGGCGTACCTGACCATGAGTCTCGAATCCGAGACGCCTTCGTGGCCGCGGGGACCATAGTGCGCCAGCAAGTCCGGGATCGGCTCGGTCGCGATCGCATCGCTGGAGACGATCACCATCGCTCGACGCAGTGCCTTGAGTTGCTCGATCCGACCGGACCAGGATCCGATCGCGAAGATGACCTTGGCAGCGTCGACGCGGCCCTGGGGGGTAGCGACAGCCGGGCGAGTCGCGGTGGTCAGGCTTTCCACGGGGGAGTTCTCGAAGATCCGTACACCAAGATCGAGCGCAACCTTCCGCAGCCCCCGGGCCAGCCGGGCCGGCTGTACGATCGCCCCGCTACGGTCGAGTACGCCACCGGTATAGGCGGGCGACCCCGAGCGCTCTCGGAACTCCTCGGCGCTGATCTCCTGGTAGGCGGTCGAGCCCAAGCCTGCAGCGAACTCCACGGTATCCGCCCACGCCCCATACTGGGCATCGGAGGTCGACCCCCAGAGCCAGCCTTGCTTCTCGTAACCGATGTCGAGGCCGTGCTCGGTGGCGAAAGAGCCGATCTCATCGATCGCGGCCTCCGACTCCCGGGCTAGCCAGGCACCATCGTCGGTACCACACAAGTCAACCAGTGCATGGGCCTTGACCCACCACGACAAGGCGAAGCCGGCGTTGCGACCGCTGGCTCCGCCGCCACAGATGTCGGCCTCGAGAATCACCACATCCAAGGACGGGTCTGCCTGCTTGACCCGGATCGCGGTCCACAAACCGGCATAGCCACCCCCGACGACGCAGACGTCAGACCGCTCGGTGCCAGCCAGCGGCGGAGCGGCGATTGGGTCGCGCTCGTCGGCGAGCGCCTGCTCGAGCCATAGCGAACGACGAGGTCGTGGCGCGGGAAAACCCAAACGCGTACGTAGCATCGGTACCCTTACACGACGTCACCCTGCCGCTTGCCCTCAACGCAACGTGGTCGCGCAGCCGAAGACGTCTGTCTCATGGCTGCCCCGGTCAACCGGAACAAAGCCTGTCTTTAGAATTCAGAAGCTAGCCTACATTCGTCGGCCAAGACGCGGAAGTTGCCCACGCGCCGGATTCGTTATTATCAGTGTGTATTCAGGAAGTACAACTTTCGCATGGCGCCCGCAGCGGCGCCGGGACAAGAGGAGCATGCCATGTCCGACGACTCTGTCACCCCCCCCTCCCTTCGCCCGGTCGTCGCGGGCACGGGATTGATGGCCCGAGGCATCGCAGCGGCATTCTCGGCAGCCGGGACCGACGTGCTCGTGCTCGGGCGAGATCTCGACCGAGCGGAGGCGGCTGCCCGCGATGCTCGTGGACTCCAGCCAGAAGCAGCGTTCCAGCGGGCTACCGCCGGCACCGTGACAGCCGGGGTCTTGGGTGACACCGCTCTCCACGATGTCACCGTCGCCGTCGAGACCGTCCTTGAAGACATGGCGGTCAAACAGGATGTCCTCGCACTGCTCGACAGGGATCTCCCGGCCGACGCGGTGATCGGGACGAACACGGCCAGCTTCTCGCTCGAGGCCCTCGCCGAGCAGCTCTCCGTGCCCGGACGGTTCGCTGGCTGGCACTTTATGAACCCCGCCCACCTGACCGGGCTGGCCGAAGTCATCCCCGGACCGCAGACCGAACCCGACACGATCGAACGTCTCATTGCCGCCACCCGCGCTTTGGGCAAGACGCCGATCCAGATGAATTTCGAACTTCCGGGATTCGTGTGGAACCGGTTGATCTTCGCCATGTGGCGCGAATGCGAGCACATCGTCCAGTCCGGCGCCGCGGACCGAGCCAGTGTGGATGCCGCTGTCTCCGACGGGCTGGCAGCCCGTTGGACCGCAGGCGGCCCCTTCGTGACGATGGACCTCGGCGGGCTCGACGACTTCGCGCGGGCAGCCGAGCAGATCCTTCCCCAGCTGGCCAATGACACCAGTGTTCCCGCACGCCTGTGGGAGGCGGCCGCGGCCGGCGAGTCGCTCTACTCGTGGTCTCCCGAGCAGCGGAAGGCGACCGAGCAGCTTCGTCGTCAGGCACTCGAGAGCGGTGCGGTGCTGGCACATATCCGTCGAGGCATCGGGCTGGCCTGAACGTGGGTGCGCTCCGAGCAACCAGTGTCGGTTGGTACCCTGTGGCCGATGACCACGACAACACCGGACGTCACGGGGAAGCCCGTGTCCGCGGCTGAGCCCGAACAAGACCCGGTAGCGCAGACACAACAGTTGCTCGCCGGCCGCATCCGCTCCTTCCGTCAAGCACGCGGGTTGACCATCGCTGCCCTGGCGAAGGAGGTCGGAGTGACCGCCGCCATGGCCTCACAGATCGAGCGTGGGGTCACTAACCCGTCGATGGCGACGCTGGTTCGACTCGCGGCAGCGCTCAAGGTCTCGATCGCCCAGTTGTTCGAGGTGACCAATCCTGAGGGTGTGGTGGTCCGCGCTGCCGATCGCAGAACCATCCGCTACCCACAACAGGACATCAGCGACGAGGTCATCTCCTCTGACCCTACCGGGGTGCTGCAAGTACTCGAAGCGCGTATCGGCCCCGGTCGAAGCAGCGGTCCCGATGGCCCCGACCTCTCGGCCCATGGCGCCGACGTCGAGTGTGTCCTCGTGCTCGAGGGCAGAATAGACATCTTGGTCGGCACTCGCCGCTACGAGTTGGGCACCGGAGACACCTTGACCTTCCAAGGTGAACTCCCCCATGGCTTCGTCAACCCGACGTCTGAGCCAGCTCGCCTCATCTGGGTCATGACCCCCGCCACTTTCTAGACGCCCAGAGCCCTCAGCGGCTCCCAAGCCCGTCGAGCGGTAGCGGGCGACCACAGGCCATCACCAGAGTATGGACCGGGGAGTCGATCTCCCAAGCGTAGTCGGGCACAGTTCCTGGCCGTTCGGTATTTCCGGTGTCGGCATCCCAATGGCTCGGCACCAGGAACTGCGCGCCCATCCACTGCGCGAACTCCACTGCCTCACGCGCGGTCATGTTGCCTACCAGGTCACGACCTTCGCGGAAGTAGTCTCGCCCGTTGATCGGCAGCAACGCGATGTCGACATGCTTACCCTCCAAGCCGGCGAGAACGGCATCGGTGACGATGCAGTCTCCCGAGTGATAGATGCTCGGCCCGCCAGGAAGCTGCACGACATAGCCGAGGCAACCCGGCTCCGGCTTCGTGCCGGTCATCATATGGTCGGCACGGACCGGTTCGACTCGCAAGACTCCCAGCTCGTGCACCTCCCCCGGCGCCGCCGGAAGAACCTGTTCCGGCCCGATAAGCTCACGAGCTTCTTGGGCGATCTCTCGTGGCAGTACCAGTCGCAGATCGGGACTGGTCTCGGCTGCCAACCGCACGAAATCACGGTCGAAGTGATCCTCGTGCTCGTGGGACACCAAGATGGTGTGTACGCCCGTGGCATACACGCGCGCATCCAGCGGACGGCGCGTGCGGTCGACGTGGTCGGTCAGCCACGGATCCAGCAGTGTCCGCTGGCCGTCGACGTCTATCGCGAAGCCGAACTGACCCAGCCAGGTCAGGGTGCTCATCTGTTCTCCTCCGAGGTCAGTGTCGGGACGACGACCACTTTCGCGCCGGTCCGGAGCTCCGAGCGTCCCAGCACGATGTCCGGTGCCTGCTCTAGGGACACTCGACGGACTGGACGCGGTCTCGCTCCTAGCTCACCACGGCCCACGGCGAGCACTGCGGGCGTGAAGTCCAGCTCGAAGTCGTGCCCTGCCGAACCGCAGATCCGTAGCTCACGAATCAGCAGAGTCTCGACATCGAGCGGTTCAGGGCGATGGTGGTCACCGATCACGATCACGACCCCGCGCGGCGAACATGCGTACATGGCGGTGTTGATGCCGCTCGCGGCCCCGCTAGCTTCCACCACCACGGCAGCCTCGATCCCGCGAGCCTCACCTGGCACCACCGCACGAGAGGCACCGGCATCGACTGCTGCCCGACGGGCTGCCTCCTGTGGATCCACGACGACGACCTCGGCTGCGCCGCGATGCCACGCTACGTCCAAGGCACACAGGCCGATACTGCCGCCGCCGATGATCGCAACTCTTCGTCCGGCCACAGCTGCGCCCGACAATCGGAAAGCGCGCAGGACGACCGCCAACGGCTCGCACAACACGGCTGCGGCGAGCGGCACGGAGTCGGCGATGGGCACACAGCAGGCGGCACGGGCGACCAGCCGATCGGCCATCCCGCCGTGCGCTGTCATACCCAGATGTCCGGCCTCAGTGGTCGGTGCGAGGCTCGCCTCACCCCGGGACGGCACATAGGGCCAGACAGCAACGCGGCGTCCGAAGAGTTCCCCGTCGGGCGCGACCACCTTCCCGACGATCTCGTGACCGAGAGTCATAGGAGCACAACAACCCGTAACAGGATGCGGTTCGGCCGGCACCTCATCGCCCGTGCCAGCGGTGATTGCGATGTCCGTACCGCAAATGCCGCACCCCTCGACCGCGATCTCGACTTCGTCGGGCATGGGCGCAGCGATGTCCTCGATGACGTCGAGTCGGACGTCATCGACAGCGTGCCAGCGCACCGCCCGGCCAGCTACAGCGGTCACTACGTCCCCTGCTCGGGCAACCAGACCGGTGTCGGCGGGGTGCCACCCCGGAGGACGGCAGCGACGTTGCTGGCAGCCAACTCGGCCATGCTGTTGCGTACCTCGCGAGTCGCAGACCCCAGGTGCGGGATAGCGACGACGTTCTCCAGGTCCAACAGGCCGGCACTCACCTCCGGCTCGTGCTCAAAGACGTCCAGGCCGGCACCGGCAAGATGTCCGGCACGCAACGCCGCGAGCAGAGCCGCCTCGTCAATGACCGGGCCTCGCGCCGTGTTGATCAGGTAGGCGTCCGGCCTCATCTGTGCCAGCCTCGCGGCATCCATCAAGTGGTGGGTGTCCGGGGTGAGTGGACAGTGCAGCGAGACGATGTCGGATGTGGCCAGCAGTTCGTCGAACGTCGTCACCTCGACGCTCGATGCTTCAGGATTGTGACGCAGCGCCGCCCCCGGACGAGCGGACGCGTGGAGGACCCGCATACCGAAAGCCTGCGCACGCTGGGCGACAGCTCGGCCGATCTGGCCGAAGCCGACGATGCCGAGAGTCCGGCCGGCAAGGCTCGTGCCCAGCATGAATTCCAGATCCCACGACCAGGAATCGCCACGGCGCAGCAACCGTTCACCTTCACCGAGTCGACGGGTCACCATCAGGATCAAACCCAGGGTGACATCCGCGGTGGCATCGGTGAGGACGCCGGGTGTATTCGTGATCACGATCCGGCGTTCGCGCGCCGCAGCGACATCGAGGTTGTTGTACCCAGCCGCCACGTTGGCCACGATACGTAGCTGATCGCCGGCGATGTCCATCACTTCACCGTCGATGACGTCGTACAGCTGGCTCACGATGGCATCCGCTCCGCCTACCAGTTCTCGCAACTGACCGGTCGTCAGCGGTTCGATCCCGTCAGGCGCGATCACCTCACCAGCAGAGTCCAGGATCTCGCGTGCAGCCGGCGGCAGCGGGCGTGTCGAGACGATCCGGGCGGCGCTGCCTGTCATCAGGCGCCCTCGACGGCTCTGCGCAGACGTTCACCGGCGTCCTTGATCGCGTCGTGAACGATCAGCAGGTCGTAGCCAATACAGAAGTGGCGGACGCCGAGGTCCAAGTAGTACTTGGCCTGGTCGACGCTCTCGATTTCAGCGCGAGCAGGAATGCCCGCCGCCTGACACGTTTCGATGACGTACCGCTCGGTGGCCTTCACCTCTGGGTTGTCGGTCTCCCCCGGCCTGCCGATGCTCATCGAGTAATCCGCCGGACCCCATTGCACCATGTCGATGCCGGGGATCTGCACGATCTCGTCGAGCTGGTCGATAGCTGACCGCTTCTCCAGCATGATGACCGTCACCGTATCCCGGATCGCCTGGACGTAGGCGCCTGTGCCCCCGTAGCCAGGCAGGGAGTGTCGTCGTGCTCCGACACCGAACAGACCACCGTCGTCGGGTGTCTCCGGAGTCAGCAGGCGCACGCATTGACGCACGTCCTCGGCGGAACGTGGGTCGGCGAACAGGACGCTGTCGAAGCCGGCTCCGACGCCCCGTTGCGCAAGGAACTGGTTCGGCACCGGGTCGACCTTGATCATGGCGCCGAGATCGTGCAACTCGGCGGCACGGCAGATCTCCTCGAGGGAATGCAGGTTGAACGACGCGTACTCCCCGAGGAACTCGACGTAGTCGACCGCACCGGTGTGCCCGATCATCTCCACCATGAGCGGCGAGTCCATGAACAGGTGTGTCCCGATGGTCGGCTTGTCGTCAGCGAGAAGCTGACGGATGCGGTTGGGTTTCACAGTCAGTACCCCCGGTCGAGATCAATGAGCCCTTGGAGAGGCTCTCCTTGGTGGAAGAGGCGAACGTTCTCCTCGACGAGTTGCGCGTACGCGTCGAGAAGCATCTGCTCGGTGTTGGCGCTGTGGCAGGTGATCAACACGTTCGGCATCTCCCACAGCGGGTGCCCGTCGGGCAACGGCTCGGGATCCGTGACATCCAGACACGCGCCTGCGATCGTGCCGTCACGCAGTGCCTGGACGAGGGCCTCCGTGTCGACGACGGGACCACGGCTGACGTTGACCACCCAACCCTTGGGTCCGAGCAGTTTCAGTCGTTCGGCGTTGACCAGGTGCCGTGTGGATGGCATCAGCGGCAATGCCAGCACGATGAGATCACTGCGCTCGATGACGGCATCAACCTGCTCGGGTGTGAAAGTCTCGTCGGCGCCGGAATCCGGGTCCCCAGGGGCCGCGACCGCCAGGGTAGTGACGCCGAACGGAACCAGCCGGGCGATGGTCTCCCGTCCGATGGATCCCGCGCCGATGATCCCTACGGTTTTGCCCGCAAGCAACTCGTTGTCCGGAACGATCCATGTCTTCGTGCGGGCCAGCTCGACAACCCGCCGACAGGCCGCGAGCAGGAGCATCACGGCCTGCTCACCGACCGCGGCACCGAATCGGCCCCTGGCTGAGGACCACAACCGTCGGTCGTCCAACAGACCTGAGGCGAACCAGTGGTCGACGCCAGCCGAGTCCACCTGAACCCACTCGATGCCGGCATGGAAGAGCTCTGCGCTCGCGGTCGATGGCCCATCGCCGGTCCACACGATGACCTTGGCGTCCTCAAGGCTCGTCAAGGTGCCCCCACCGCGCACGACCGCGGCTGTCACATCCGGATAGTCGACCGGTCCTACCCACACAAGGGTGGCGTCCCTCGTCTGTGCCATTCCTTCTCACACTCCCTTCTCGATCGGCCCCCATCGGCGACCAGCGGTTCGCCGGTAGCCGGGTCGTTACAAGAACGACAAGGCGTCACGTTCGACATCGGACGAGCCGGCCAGGAAATCGAAGTCGCATCCTTCGTCGGCCTGCGTCACATGCTTGGCATACAACGCTCGGTAACCACGCGTGTCCTTCGGCGGTGGAGGCGTCCACGCCGCACGACGGCGCTCGAGCTCGTCGTCGTCCACCAGGAGGTCCAGAGTACGAGCCTCGACGTCGACACGGATCTGGTCCCCGGTGCGGACCAAGCCCAACGGACCGCCGACAGCCGACTCGGGCGCTACGTGAACGATCACCGCTCCGAACGAGGTGCCACTGATGCGTGCGTCGCTGATCCTGACGAGATCCGTAACGCCCTGGTCCAAGAGCTTGAGCGGAATCGGAAGGTGTCCCCACTCCGGCATCCCGGGCGCGCCGACCGGACCGCCGCCACGCAGGACCATGACCGTGTTCTCGTCGCAGTCCAGATTCGGGTCGTTCACGACCGAGGCGAGATCGGCCAGCGTATCGAAGACCAGCGCCGTACCTTGGTGCTTCATGAGTCGAGGATCGGCCGCCGTCACCTTGAGTACCGAGCCCCCCGGCGCCAGCGATCCGCGGAGGACGACCAGCCCACCGGTCGGCGAGAGCGGCTCCTTCCTAGAGGCGATGACGCTGCGATCAGTTCGGTCCGTCGGAGGCAGGAGCTCACGCAGTGGCCTGCGATCCACTCGCGGACGGTCGAGGTGCAGCAGATCCTCTAGCTCAGCCAGCACGGCAGGTAAGCCGCCGGCGTAGCAGAATGCCTCCATCAGCTTGTCGCCTGCCGGTTTGACATTCACGAGCCAGGGGGTGTCTCGGCCGAGCCGGTCGAAGTCCTCCAGTTCGAGCGGAACCCCGGCGCGACGTGCGGTTGCGAGCAGGTGCAGCACGCCGTTAGCCGAGCCGCTGATCGCATGGAGTACGCGAATAGCGTCCTCGAACGCCTCGCGGGTCATGATGTCCGATGGCTTGAGGTCCTCGGCTACCAACTCCATGATGCGTCGTCCGGAGCGCTCGCCGACGGCGAACCGACGGCTGTCTACGGCCGGGATAGTCGCACTGCCCGACAACGACATGCCAAGCCCTTCGGCGATACACGCCATCGTCGAGGCAGTGCCCATGGTCTGACAGGTGCCGCGACTGCGGCACATGCCATCCTCGATCTCGCCCCACTCTTCCTCCGAGATCCGCCCCGCACGCAAGTCCTCGTGGAAGAGCCAGCAATCCGTACAGGCACCCACTGCTCGACCGGAGGCCCGGCCGTCCAACATCGGGCCAGCAGTGACCAGGATGGCCGGGATGTCGGCGCTGGCAGCGCCCATAAGAGCCGCCGGCACTGTCTTGTCGCAGCCGGCCAGCAATACGACACCGTCGAACGGGTAAGCGCGCAGGCACTCTTCGATCTCCATAGCCCCGAGGTTGCGGTAGAGCATCGACGTCGGCCGCATAAGCGACTCGCCCAGCGGCATGACAGGAAACTCCATCGGGAAACCACCAGCTTGGTAAACACCCCGCTTGACCGCCTCGGCCAATTCCTTGAAGTGGCCGTGACAGCCGATCAGATCACTCCATGGATTGCAGATACCGATCAACGGCTTACCCGCGAAGGATTCGTCGGTGTAGCCGTCTGCCTTCAGGTAGGCACGATGGAGGAAGCCGTCGAGGTCGGTGCGCGCCAACCACTCCTCACTGCGCAGCCCGGTCGGGCCATCAGGCCGTGGCATCCGTGATCTCCAGTTCGTTGATCAGCGTCTCGAGGTAGGTCATGTCATCGTCGGTGAGCGGCAGCAGGGGCTTGCGGCACTGACCAGCCCGGCGACCGAGAAGTTCAAGCCCCGCCTTGAAAATCTGGGTGAAGTCCGGTCGTTCGTCGGGTCGGCCGAACATCGGTTTGATCGAGGTCATGTCGACCAGCGGCAGCAGGCGGTACCACAATTCGCGGGCAGCCGGCAGGTCGCCTGCCTGGCACAGCTCCCACAGCTTCACCGAGTGCCGGGGAATGATGTTGCCGATACCGGCGAACCAGCCGTCCGCACCTACCAGCATGGCTTCGAAGGAGCCGTAATCTTCGCCGTAGAAGAGCGATGTCTCCTCCGGGCAGAGCATTCTCAAGTCGTGCAGCCGCGCCGGATCACCATGCGACTCCTTGATCATGGCGGCGGTGCCTTCGCGAGCCAGCTCGGCAAGGTCCGGTACGTCGACGCCGATGCCTGCAGCACCAGGGTTGTTGTAGACGATGAAGGGGATGTCCACGGACTCCGCGATATCGCGGAAGTAGGTCTTGATCTCACGAAGCGGCGGCCCAGAATAGTACGGAGGTACGCTGAGCACCGCGCTGGCACCTACTGCCTCAGCATGCCGAGCGAGTTCGCACGCCTCTTGCGTGGAGGTGTGCATAACACCCACGAACGTAGGGATTCGACCCGCGACGTGCTCCACTGAACGCTGGATGAGCATACGCCGCTCCTGCGAATCGAGCGTGCCGAACTCACCGCAGGTACCCGAGATGAGTACCGCGTGGACACCGCCCTCGATCACCCAGTCGAGATGGTCGAGCGTAGCTGTGAAATCGATCTCGCCATCGTCACCGAACACCGTGATGGCGGGAATAATGACGCCGTACGTAGTGGCCACTTGTCGCGCTCCCTTTGATTCGTTCCGAACTCGCCTCAGCGGGACCGCCCAGCGATGACGCCAGCCTTGAGCCCGGCCGCCGAATGGTGCCGCTTCCAAAAGCAACTCCCCAGTGATATCCCATGAAGTGATACTTTTACAAGTGAAGCTCTAATTTTTGGACCGGCGCATCACCGCGCCTCGAATCTTGAGGATCCCATGACCCACGATCAAATTCCCCTGCATCGACTCGACGGCAAAGTCGCCATCGTCACCGGAGCCCGCGGCGGACTCGGTCGAGCATTGTGCGCGCGGCTGGAACAAGAGGGCGCACAGGTTCTGCCTGTCGACCTGGTCGGCGACAACTGCTTCATCGCCGACATCGGCACTCGTGAGGGCAATCAGGCCGTCGTGGCCGAGGCACTCAGCCGGTTCGGTCGCATCGACGTGCTGGTTCTCAACGCCGGAGTGCAACACACCGCCACCATCGACCAGATGCCCGAAGAGCAGTGGGACCGGCTCAACGACGTCTTGGTGAAGGGCCCCTTCCTGACGATGCAGGCCGCGTGGGGCGCCCTCGCCGATGTCGGTGGCCGCGTCGTGGTGATCTCGTCGACCTCCGCGATCCATGCCGAGCACCGCAAGACGGCGTACTGCGCGGCCAAAGCCGGCGTACTCGGCCTGGTCCGCTCCGCCGCGCTCGACGGGGCCGAACGAGGTATCGCGGTCAACGCCGTTGCTCCGGGCTGGATGCGCACCGAACTCTCCGAAGGCCTGCTCCATGCCATGATGGAACGCGAAGAACTCGACGAGCAGGCTGCGCTCGACAAGATGCTCGACCGTCACCCCACGAAACGGTTCGTCGAGACGGCCGAGGTGGCCTCGGCCGTCTCGTTCCTGGCCAGTTCCGACGCGTCGGCTATCAACGGCGTCTGCCTGCCAGTGGACCTGGGTCTCCTGGCCTGGTGACGCGCCACCCTCTGACGCCGGGATGGCCTCCCACTCAAGGTGGGAGGCCATCCCCGATCTGGTGTATCAGCCCCGCAGGATCAACTTCTTGTTCACGAACTCGTCAGCGCCGTACCGGCCGAGCTCGCGGCCGAACCCGGAACGCTTGACGCCACCGAACGGCAACTCCGCGCTCTCCGCGCCAACCACGTTGACAAACACCATGCCGGCATCGATCTTGTCGGCAACGCGTAGTGCCTGCTCCTCGTCCGTCGTGAACAGGTACGAACCCAAACCGAAAGGCGTGTCGTTTGCGAGCTTGACGGCTTCGTCCTCCGAACTCACCCGGTACACACTCGCCACAGGACCGAAGAGCTCCTCGTGGTAGATCTCGTTCTCCGAGGTCAGACCGGTCAGCACGGTGGTCGAGTAATAGTTGCCGTCGCGAGTCCCACCGGCGACAAGCGTCGCCCCCTGGTCGACGGCCCGGCGCACCTGGTCCTCCAGGCGATCGGCTGCCAGCTCCGAGGACAGCGGGCCGAGGTCGGTGTCCTCGACCTCCGGGTCACCCGCGGTGACCTGAGTCAGACCAGCGGTGAGGCCCTCGAGGAAGCGGTCGTACAACTCGTCGACAACGATGAACCGCTTGGCGGCGTTGCATGCCTGTCCGGCGTTCTCGAGCCGCGCCCCGACCGCAGCCTCGACCGTGGCGTCCAGATCGTTGGTGCTGAGCAGGATGAACGGATCAGAGCCACCCAGCTCGAGCACCACCTTCTTGAGGTTCCGCCCGGCGATCTCGGCCACAGCCGCACCAGCACGCTCAGAGCCAGTCAGCGAGACACCTCGCACGCGCGGGTCGCCGATAACCCACTCGATCTGCTCGTTGGTCGCGAAGATGTTGATGTAGGCGTCCTGCGGCAGCCCGGCGTCGCGGAAGATCTGTTCCATAGCCTCGGCGGACTCCGGGCACTGAGGTGCGTGCTTGAGCAGAATGGTGTTGCCGATCACCAGGTTTGGCGCGGCAAAGCGTGCGACCTGGTAGTACGGGTAGTTCCAGGGCATGATCCCGAGCAACACGCCCAGCGAGTTCCGGCGGATAAATGCCGTCTTGTCGGTCGCAACGATATCCAGCGGCTCATCCGCCATCAGGGAGACCGCGTTGTCGGCGTAGTAGTTGTAGATGTCGACGCTGATGTCGACCTCGATCAATGCCTGGGCGATCGGCTTGCCGACCTCCCGCATGATGATCTCGGCGAGCTGCTGCCGGCGCTCGACGTGGAGTTCACCGACACGACGCACGATTGCCGCACGTTCATCCAGCGGCGTGGCCGACCAGCCGGCGTGTGCGACATCGGCACGGTCGATCGCCGCCTTCAGGTCCGCGTCGCTGATCGTGGGATACTCAGCCAACTTCTCGCCAGTCGCTGGGTTGACCACCTGGTAGATACTCATCGTTTCGTTCCATCCTCGGGTTATCTGGTCGATCTGCGGTCGGCCGACCGCTCGTATGCTGACGACACCTCACAGCGCCCCGACCGCATCGTCGCGCGGCTTCGAGACCAGGAACGCGTCGCGTCCGAGCAAGGTGTAACTGAACTTTCTACTCGAAAGCTATAGTTTACGCATACCTTTCGTCAACGCTCCCCGAGGACGGCTTCGATGCCTTGCCGGAGCTATGCGCGGAGAAACCTGAGCTTTCATTCGCTCACCAGATCACCACCCAGATCCCTGCCGGCCGAGGTTCGCTCCATAGTCCGACTCGCCTTATTTCACAGCGTAAATCCCGATCTTGACGCTCGGGGCAATTGCGAGTCCGAAATCCTTGACCCTGCCATAACGAAAGTATAGGTTCACGACCAAGATCGCCGATGGGGATACGGACAGACCCCGCGGGGCAAGGAGGCACGGACATGCAAGAACGGATGCCAGAGCCGCGGGACGTGTGCGGTACGTCGCGCCGCGGCTTTCTCCAACTCGGTGCTGCCACCGTGGCTACCCCAATACTCGGAGGACTGCTCTCGGCGTGCGGCGGGGGCGACGGCGCCAGCTCGGACAAACGAGCCCTGAACACGATCCTATGGTCTGAGCAGTACGAGCTGAGCAAGCCGTTCGAAGAGAAGTTCGGCATCAAGATCCGCAATCGGAACGCAGTAGACCCGGTCCAGAGCGCCAACATGGTCAAGGCCTCGCCAGGCGAGTTCGACGTGGTGAGCTTCGGCCCCTTCGACTCCCCCGAGGTCTACGACAACATGGCCTTGCCGCTCGATCCCGATCGGATCAAGGACTCGTGGGACGCGTTGTATCCCTACTTCCAGACGATGTGGGATCCGGCCAAGTTCGCGCCGTCGACGTTTGACGGTCAGACCTACCACATCTCCTACCAATGGGGCAGCACCGTGCTTGCCTGGAACACCAAGCGGATCAAGGAGACTCCCAAGTCCTGGCGGATCATGATGGATCCGAAGTACAAGGGCAAGACATCGTTCAACGATCAGAGTGGCGATGCCTACGCAACCATGCGGCTCTCCATGGGCAAGGAACCCAACGCCTACACCGCGGCCGACTTCAAGGAGACCGAAGAGACAGCCGGACAGTGGTTCGAGAACGCCAAGACCCTCTGGAGCACAGGCGACGACATCAAACAGTTGATGGTCCAGGAAGAAGTCTGGGTTGCCCACATCTGGGACGGCACTGCCCGCCAAATGCTCAAAGAGGGCTACCCAATCGACTACACCTACCCGGAAGAAGGCGTACGTGGCTCAGTCGACGGGCCAGGCATCATGAAGGGCTCGAAGAACATCGATGACGCCTACGACTTGTGCAACTACATGATGACCGAGGAATTCGGTATTCGCATGGGTGAAGAGATGTTCTACGCCTCCGGTAACCGTCACGTCGCCGACAAGCTCAAGCCCGACACTCAGAAGATCATGCGCCTCGACCAGATGGGCAAGCTCCTCTCGGACGGCAAGCTCATCCTTCAGAAGATGCAAGGCCCTGACTTCGAGGCGCTCGACGCCTGGTGGCGCAAGATGAAGCTCAAGTTCCAAGCCTGACCATCCGATCAGGACTTGTCCCACAACAAACAAGGAGACTGAACATATGGGAGCGCGGGGAACACTCGCACCAACCGACTGGGGCTACTTCATGCCGGCCCACAACTCGCCTAGCGGTGGTCCGCCCTACTACTACCAGGACAGCGAGCGAATCACGATCACGTATCGTCTCGCCGACATCGACGCTGCTTTGGCGCAACTGCCCTCCGAGCTTGAGCTTGCGGACTCGGCTACCGGCTTCCTCGTCGTCGATACCAACCCCCGTACTACCTTGGGGCAGTACGCGGAGGTCTACAACGGCATCCACTGCACCTACGCCGGCAAAGAGTACGGTTACGTTCCCGGGTGCTACGAGGATGCCGAGAACTCACAGCTCGTCGGACGCGAGATCTGGGGCTTCGGGAAGAAGCGCGCCCACCGGATCGCGCTTTGGCGCGATAACGCGAAGCTTCTCGCTGAGATGGACATATTCGAGAACGACGGTGCGGTGCGCCTACAGGTATTGCTCGGCAACCGAGTCGAGACCGACCTGTCGAACAAGATGCCGGTCATGTGCCTGCGGATCGTCCCCAATGCCGAGGACACCGGGATCCCCGCACTTGCCCAGCTGGTCGAGGTCGACTCGACTGCCGAAATCATCAAAGGCAGCGACGGCGGAGACGAGGCGTACACCGGCCGCCTGCTCTCCCTGAGGTACAACACGGCACACGACTGTGATGTCCCAGTCGGAGAGATCCTTGACGTTCGATACACGCGCTACAACATGATTCTGTCCTTCGGCAAGGTGCTCAAGACGTACACCGAAGCAGAGTTGCGTGGTCAAGTCGACTGATCCAAGGCGCCAGATGACAACCAGTTCTCTGAAGCATGGTGTGTATTGCGCCAACTTCAATTTTCTCGCCGAACCGCACGTGCTCCACGATCTCGCGTTGCGCTCCGAAGCAGCAGGATGGGACGGTTTCTTCATCTACGACCACGTGGTACCGCGTCTGGATGAGGATGCACCTGTCGGCGAGGCTTGGACGACGCTAGGCGCTATCGCGGCCACGACGACGCGGCTCAAGATCGGACCGATGATCACGGCTGTGGCACGACGCCTGCCCTGGGAGCTGGCACAACAGGCGATCGCAGTCGATCGGCTCTCCGAGGGGCGTCTGATCCTGGGCGTCGGGCTCGGGTCGATCGCCGATCACCGGGCCGTCAGTCCCCAGCTGACTCCGGCCGACCTGGGTGCCCGACTGGACGAAGGCCTGGACGTCGTGGAGGCACTCCTCGCAGGGGAAAGGGTCGACCACGATGGCACGTGGCCGATCCGCGGGCTGTCACTGCAACCCGGGCCCTGGAACGACCGCATCCCGATCTGGGTCGGTGGGCGCTACGGGGCGGCCAAGCCCGCTCTGCGTGCCGCACGCTATCAGGGCTACTTCCCGATCCCAGCGGACTGGGACGGTCGGCGGCCTGGAAGCGTCGAGGGTGTGACTGGGGCGATCGAGGCAATTACCGCTGCGCGGGGAGATGTCGTCGACTTCGACATCGTGGTCGGCGGCGTGTCGGATCCAGACACGGCCCGTTCGGCGATGGCACCGTACGAAGCTGCCGGGGCGACCTGGTGGGTCGAGGTGATGTCTCCCGAACGCGGGACGCTCGAGCAGTTCAGGGCACGCATCGATGCTGGACCACTGGGTGTCGGCTGAAAAGCCCAGCGAACGAGAAGATAGCCAGCGGGCCCTGACCGGTAAACGGCAGGGCCCGCTGGCTATCTCGGCGTACTCCTAGGACTGATTCTCGAGCTTGAGCTGGGTCCACCATTTGTCCAACGCGGCAAAGTCGTCGGACTGAAGCTTCTGGAATGCCATCTTTCCCGACTCCAACAGCTTGCCCATCTCGTCGATCCGCATGATCTCACGAGTCTCGTCATCGAGCGCGGCCGCGACGTTCTTGTTGCCCGACGCATAGAAGGTGTTCTTGCCCATCTCGACGCCGAAGCGCTCCGACATCGCGAAGTTCATGAAGTCGTAGGCAGCATCGACGTGCTCGGCTCCCTTGACAATGCCTGGGCCATCTACTGTGCCGCGGACGCCCTCCTTGGGATAGGCGTACTCGATCGGGTAGCCCTCCTTGACCAACTGGCGGGCGGTGCCATCCCAGATGTGCGCCACCCAAACCTCACCCTGCGCCATCAACTGCTTGATGTCGTCACCAGTACTCCACAGCGTCTTGGCGTTCGCGAACCACTCGCCGGCCAGCTCTGTGGTCGCATCGAAGTCCGCGTCGGCAAAGGAGTTGACGTCCTGCCCCAAAGTAAGCGCCCACGTTGCGTACATCTCGGCAGCCTGGTCGTTGAAGGAGGTGCGCCCCTTGTACTTCGTGTCACCGAGCACCGCCCAGGAATCGGGGGTTCCCTTGACCTTTTCGGTGTTCCAGGCCAGGACAGTGCTGCCCCACTGATAGGGCACGTTATAAACCTTGCCGCCGAAGCTCTCCGGCGCGAAGACCTCCGGCTCCCACATCTTCTGGAAGAACGAGTACTGGACATCCCACGAATCGGCAATACGGTCGCGGTCGACGGCGATCGCCAAATCGTCGTACACGAAGGGCGAGTCGAACGGCCCGAAGCTGACCACGTCAATTGAACCCGGCTGCGCCTTGACCATGTTGGCACTCTGGATCGGGTCCACCTGAGGTCGCAGGTTGACCTTGATGTTGTTCTCCTTCTCGAACCAGGGAAGGCTCTGGTCGAAGATCCCGGCCCACAAGATCGCGTTCAGGGGCGTCACCCCAGACTTCGAGGATTCGCTGCTACCTCCACACGCTGACAGCAGACTGCCCAACACGGGCGCCATAGCGACCGCAGCGCTTCCCTGCAGAAAACGACGCCGACTCGCGTATGGCAAGCCAGCCATTATCTGGCTCTCCTTCATCTACCTGCTCCATCCACTATCCCGAGATCCCTATCCTTACGAGGTACGCGTGCGACTGGGGTCAACAGCCGCTACGACAGGTCCTTCTCCACCCGTCTTGTCCGACCGAAGGCGATCGTGGCGAGCGTGATGCTCAACACGAGCGCGAGGGTCGCGACGGCATTCAGCGACGGCGTGATCCCGAACTTCAGGCTGCTGTAGATGTACACAGGCAGCGTCGTTTCGCCAGCTCCGATGACGAAATAGGTAACGTTGAACTCGTCGAAACTGACGGTGAACGCGAACGCACAGGCAGCGATCAGGCTGGGGAGGAGCTGCGGCAATGTCACCCGCATGATCGCATACCATCGAGACGCGCCCAGCGACGCCGCCGCCTCGTCGAGGCGCGGATCGAGAGTCGCCATGCCTGCGGCGAGAACGAGAGTCGCGTACGGAAGTGCTAGTGCCGTGTGGGCCAACACAACGGTCGGCATGCCACGCTCGACGCCTACCTTGTTCCAGAAGACGAGCAAGGCGACCCCGACGACGAGTGCCGGCGCCACCATAGGTGCCACGAGCATCGCAGCCAGCAGCGGCCGGAGACGGAAGCCGGGACGGTTCAACACCCAGGCTGCACACAGACCGAGCAACACGCTCAACACGGTGGCGCTGACCGCGATCGTGAGGCTCAGCCTCGCCGATTCCCACACTGCGGCGGTGTCGAACATGCTGCGCCACCACTCCAGGGTGAAGCCGCTCATGGGGAACGTGGCGATCTTCTGCGGGTTGAACGACATCAGCGCCACAAGCAAGCTGGGGGCGAACAGGCCGACCAGCACGACGGCGATCAGAAGCTTGCCACCCGCGTGTGTCCAATTCTTGCGTCGCTTCGCCGCCCGGCGTTCTGGTCGCATCTCCACCTGTGTACTCACGACATCACCTCGCGGAGTTCGCTCACACCACGCCGCCGCAGGGTCAGCATCAGCAGTGCGACCAGGACCAAGGTGACCAAGAGCAGGATGACTGACATTGCCGAGGCCAACGGCCAGTTGAAGTTCGAGAACGAGTCGTCGACGAGGTTCGTGTAGAGGAAGCCGGTTCGTCCACCCAGGACGGCGGAGATAACGAACGTTCCGACGGCGGGAATGAAGGTCATCAAGACACCGGCGACGATGCCCGGCGCAGTCAACGGCAGGATCACCGTCCGGAACGTGCGCAGAGCCCCGGATCCCAAGCTTCGCGATGCCTCCAGAAGACCCGGGTCCAAGCGTTCGATGCTGGCATGGACGGGCAAGATCATCCACGGCAACCCCACGTACACCAACCCCAGGACGACACCCGTCATGTTGAAGGCAAGCGGAACTGGTTCAGACGTCACTCCTACGCCTTGGAGCGCAGCGTTGATCAATCCCTGATCGCCCAGCAGCAGAATCAGGCTGTAGACCCGGATCACGAAGCTCGTCCATGACGGAAGGATCAACAGCAACAACAACGGATGGCGCCACCGAGGTGAGACATGGTGGGCGATCGCCCAGGCAGTAGGAAACCCGATCAGCAGACAGATGAAGGTAGCAAGCGCTGAGACGATCACAGTCTTGAGCAGTAGATTCATCATGCTGGCGTCTGTCAAGACGGTGCGATACTGCTCGAGCGTCCAACTGCGTGACACGTCGAAACCTTCGCGTTCGCCGAAGCTGTAAAGAAGGAGAACTCCGACAGGAACGACGAACAGCACCAGCAGGAACAGGAACGGGGGCGCCGCGAGCAGCCAGGTGGAAAGCTGGACGCGCCGGCGCGCACGACGGGGAGCGGGAACCGGGGAACTCACACTCATACTCACCCGCCCCTATCCGCTGACGCTGACCGAGCGGACATGCTCGATCGGGAGGTGAACCCAGACCCGGTCATGGGTCCGGAAAACAGCCTCCGTGTGGGTATTGAGTTGACGCGCCACGACGGATACACCGGAGTCCAGCTCAACCTGGATCCCGGACTGGTTGCCGGTATACGACAGTGTGCCCAGGCGACCGGGAAACCAGTTGTCACCCTCGACTGGCTCGGTGCTGAGCACCACCTTCTCCGGCCGTATCACCGCGGTCGCATGGTCGACCCCGGCGGGCAACGACCCCGTTCCATGAATGGAGCCGGCTTGGTGAGTCAGAGTGAAAGTGTGAGGGCCGACAGCGGTACAGGGACCCTCGAACTGGTTGGAGGTGCCGACAAAGGAAGCGACAAACGTCGTTGCCGGTCGCTCATAGACCTCCTGCGGTGAGCCCAACTGCTCGATCCGGCCATTGCTCATCACCACGACCCGGTTGCTCATGAGCAACGCTTCGTCCTGGTCGTGAGTGACAAAGACAGCCGTCACCGAGAGACGCTCCATGAGTTCCTTGAGCTCCGCCTGAAGCTCGTCGCGCAACTTGCGATCCAGCGCGCCGAACGGCTCGTCGAGCAGGATCAGCTCAGGCTCGGTCACCAGAACGCGCGCCAAGGCGACCCGCTGTTGCTGACCGCCCGACAAGAGTGTGGGAGCGCGACCCTCGTAGCCCTGCAAACGCACGACCCGCAGCGCCTCTGTCACCTTCTCCTTGATCTTCGCCTTCGGAACCTTGCGGGCCTTGAGTCCGAACGCCACATTCTCAAAGACGGTCATATGCGGGAACAAGGAGTACTGCTGGAACACGAATCCGACCGGGCGGCGCTGCGGCGCCAGATCTACGACGGATTGTCCGTTGACCCTGATGTCGCCGCTGTCGGGATACTCGAATCCGGCGACCATGCGTAGCGTCGTGGTCTTGCCACAGCCACTAGGACCCAAAAGTGTCACCAACTCGCCTCGCTCGACCGAGAACGACACATGGTCGACCGCATAGGTATCACGGTTGCCGAAGGCCCGGGTAAGTCCCTCGACCTCGAGCAGGGCAGGCCCACTCTTGGTCGGAGCGTCTCCGGGGTTGGGAATTGTCTCCACGTGCTGCTCAGACACTGACAACGCTCCTCCAGTGCCGAGTACACCAGCCAGTCGGCACGAGCCCGTGCAGCGCACCGACCGAGCCGTGTGCCTTCAAGTTCCCGAGCGGCCACAAGGCAGCGGCGCTGTCTGTCCTCATTGCAGTGTGCTCCTCTGTTGGCCCGTTGGTCACGCTAAGAGCCTGGCCCTAGAGCCATCATCAGTTCGACTTTCGATTCGAAAGTTACACTCTGGCCAATGGCGTCGTCAACGCATCCCTGGAGCCTATTGGGTAAGCAGCGCCACTTCCCGTTCACGGACCACTCGACCCGGCTCTCACCGTCGAGCGCGTCCCAAAGCCGGCAGGTCCTTTCAGCATCAGTACGACGACCACGCACGCCCAGGATCACGACAGTCAGCGCCAAGGGGGCCGGGAGCACGGCATCGAGCGCGACCCCATGCATGTCCGCGGCGTATTCGTGGGGCTGTATTCCGGGCTAGGCTCCGGGGATGGCGACCGTCGTGCTGACCTTGTTGGGGACCGACCGCGCCGGCCTGGTCTCTGCCGTCTCCCGGCTGATCACCGAGCACAGTGGGAGCTGGGCGAACAGCCAGATGGCTCACCTGGCGGGGATGTTCGCGGGCATCGTCCAGGTCGATCTGCCGGCCACCGAGGTCGACGGCCTGGTGGCCCGTCTCGACCAGCTGACTGACCAGGGGCTTCGGGTCACCGTCGAGCGGGTCGAGGACTCTCCCGCCGCTCCAGCCGCAGGCGAACGGATGACGCTGCGCCTGGTCGGTGCCGACCGGCCAGGGATCGTGGCGGAGGTGTCGTCGGTGCTGGCCCGACACGGCGTCAACGTCGAGGAGCTGAGTACGCAGGTCGTCGAGGCACCGATGTCCGGCGGCACCCTATTCAGAGCCGAGGCTGTGGTCGGCGTACCCGGCACTGTCGATGCCGCGTCGCTGCGAACCTCGCTCGAAGCCCTCGCCGACGAGCTGATGGTCGACCTGGACCTGCGCGACGAGTGACCCCCGGGCAAGCCCCGGGGCGCTCGCAGGATCGGCGTGGAGCACACTGGTTCGGTGCCGTGGCCGTCGTGGGATCAAGCAGCGCTCGCCTGTGCCGCGGCTCTCCTGGCCTGGGCCGGCATCCGGCGCTTTCGGCCGGGTCGCTTCACCCGGGCCGCCATCCCGACGTTGCTCGAGTTCGCGCTGATCAGCGGGCTCTACTCGATCTGGCGCATCGCTCGCGAGCTGCCCTTCACCCACGAAGCCGGCGCGATCGGCCGGGCTCGCAGCCTGGAGCGACTCCAAGAACGGCTCCACCTGCCCTCGGAGATCGGGCTGCAGCACTTCGCCGTCGACCACGAGGCGCTGGCACGTTTCATCAATACCTACTACGCCACTGTGCATGTGCCCGCGTTGATCGCGTTCCTCGTTTGGATGTGGATCTTCCACCGCGACAAGTACCCGCACTGGCGCAGCGGGCTGGTCTACGTGACCCTCGGCTGCCTGATCATCCGCTTCATCCGCGTCGCCCCGCCGCGCTTCGTGCCCGAGCTCGGCTTCGTCGACCTCTCCGACCGGCTGGGGTTCAAGGTCTACGGCAAACCCGGCACCGGCATCTCGGACCAGTACGCCGCGATGCCGTCCATCCACGTCGCCTGGGCCGCCGTCGTCGCGCTGGGCGTGCTGTGCGTGGCAACCGGCTGGTGGCGCTGGATCGTGTTCCTGCATCTGCCGATCACGATGTACGTCGTCGCGGCCACCGGCCACCACTGGTGGTTCGACGGAGTCGTCGCGTTGCTCCTGCTCTGGGCGGGGCTCGCCTTCGACACCTGGTGGCGCCGGCGTACCGGCCGGACGAGCGACTCGGAGCTCAAGTCGGTCGAACTCGAGGAAGCAACACCGCAACCGAGAGACGGCGGGACCTCGCTGCGGACGTGAGAAACCCGGCCCGCTAGTGCGCCTGCGTCTGGACCTGGACCGGAGCACTGGCCACGCCGTCGTCGTTGAACGCGAAGAACGACATGCAGGGCTCCTCGATCTCGTTCCAGTTCTCGTCGTATCCGGGCCAGATCCACGCCTCACCGCTCTCTACGAACGTCTCACTGAGCAACTCGGTCGCCGGCCATTCGCTCACACACTGGCCCTTCGGCGCCTGATAGACGACGAGGTGCAGGTCGGTCCGGATGTCGACTTCCGCCTTGTACGCCCAGCCGGCGGCCACCCAGCGCAGGTTCGAGACGGTGGGTGTCACAGGCGCGGCTGCCGGCTGCAACTGCACCTGCAACGGCGCACCGAGCTCACCGGAGGCGTTTCGAGGGAAGAACGTGACGCACGGGAAGTCGTGCCCGCCGTCGGCGACCGACCAAGTGGCGACGTGGTCGTCTGGGCTCTCCTCGGCCGGCCAGCTGCTGACGCAGGAGTCCTTCGGGCTGGCAATGGCCACGGGATCCAGCTGCACGTCGCTGTCGTAGGCGACATCGATGCTCAGATAGTCCTGTGCGAACTCCCGTTTGAGCGTTGCCGAGGTCAACGCGGCGGGCGGGGGCTCGGCCCCGATCTGCACCACCGTGGGTACGCTCGCGCGCGCCGACGCGGCGACGGTGAAGAGCGCGAAGCACGGGTTGGTCAGGTCGCTTTGGACCATGACCGCCCCGGAGTCGACCCCCGCTTGATGGTCGGCGAACTGCTCCCCCACTGGCCAAGCCGCCGGACACTGCCCGGTCTTCGCGGCGATCACAGCGAGGTCGACGTCGTCCCCGCTGGGCAGGGTCACCGGCACCTTGTAGTAGCCGTCGCTCCAGACCATCCGACGCGGCAGTCCAGCCACCGGTGCCGCTGGCTGAGCGACATAGGACGTCAACGTGGCCGACTGCACCGGGCGCCCGGCGCCGGACTTGTTCACTGCCTGCGCGCCGTAGCAGCCCCGCTCCAGGCGCTGGTTCGTGGGTTGTGTCCAACTGCCCTTCGAGATCGGAACGCGGGCCTGGCGCTGGCCCAACGAGACTGGGATCCCGTAGCCGTTCCGGACGACCGGGAACGTGCAACTGGTGTTGTAGAGGATGTCGACCATCGTGCCGGCGGGCGCCTTCCGCGGGGGCGTCCAGGACACCTGGATCGGCGCGTCGCCTTCGAGTCCACCCGACCAGGTGAAGGTCACCGTCGGCGGAAGCGGGTCGAACGTACAGTTCTTTCCCGCACCCAGCGTCTTGGTGCCGCCGTACTTGCGCACCATCGGCACCAGCGCCGCCTTGTCCACGATCTGGCACACGTAGTAGCCGGGGCGTTGCTTGTCCAACAGCGGGCAGGAACCGCCGTCGAGGAACGGCTGCATCAGCGCGCACTGCACCCTGGTGTTGTGCCGCAATCCGAGGTTGTGACCGATCTCGTGGGCAATGATGTGGGCCAGCATGGTCCGTGAGTACGCGAGCCCTGCCCCGGAGCCGTACACCTCACCCGGCATCAGCTTGATCCAGTTGTACCCGCGGGTGTAGCCGACCGTCGCCAGACCGTCCGAGCCGATCCGGGGGTCGATCCGGATCGTCGCGTTCGCCTTGGCCTTGGACTTGACCAGCTTCAACTTCAGCTTCAGCCCGGTGTCGTTCCACGACTTGATCGCCGCGTCGAGCGACCACTGGTACGACTTGGGCAGCTTGGCCCAGTACCTGATCGCCTTGCCCGGCCACTTGCGTGGAACGAACCGCGCCGCTCTCGCCGGACCGCCGACCACGACCGTGTCGTTGCCGAGGTCGAGCCCGCCCGGATCGACCGGCCCGCTCTCTCCGCTGACTGCCCCGGCAGTTGCCGACCCGAGCTCACCAGCCAGTGCCGACGGCCCACCGGCCACGATCACGCTGGCGGCCAGCAGCCCTGCCACCGCAAGAGCCCCCCGAGACGTCCTTCCCCTGAATCCGCCCATGGCGTGCCACCCCCAGACCGAAGGATACGGCTACGAGGACTTGTTTGGACAGGATCGCCGGGCCGCGGCCACCGCGGTCGGGCAACCTGGGGGGTGCAGACTGAGACACACCCTCACTGCATTCTGCAATCAACGACAGGAGGCGCCGGTGCCGCGTCCAGGACCGACCGTCACCCACCTGAGCCCGGATGAGTTGGGTGCCGACAACGCGCCCACGCTGCGCCGGATCGGGCGGCTGCTCCGGCCGTACTCGGGCAAGCTGTTCGCCGTCGGTGCGGTCGTCGTCGTGGCGGCGGTGCTCAACTCGATCGTGCCGTTCCTGACGCGTGCGGTGTTCGACAAGGCCCTGTTCGCCGGGGGCGGGCCGAACATGGGGCTGCTGGGTTGGCTCGTCGCCGGGATGTGCGTGCTTCCGGTCCTGGCTGCCATGCTCGGGATCACGCAGAACTGGCTGACCTCGACCATCGGCAATTCCGCGATGGCCGACCTGCGCAGCGAGCTGTTCGCGCACCTGCAGAAGATGGAGCTCGCGTTCTTCACGACCACCAAGACCGGAGCGATCCAGTCCCGCCTGGCCAACGACGTGGCCGGCGTACGCACCGTGCTGACCGACACCGCAACGTCGATCCTGCAGAACACCGTGACCGTCACCGCGGCGTTCGTCTCGATGGTGCTGCTGTCGTGGCAGCTCACGATCCTCACGCTGGTGCTGATGCCGCTGTTCATCTGGCTGCAACTCAAGGTCGGTCGCCGGCGCCAGCGATTGGCCCGGCGTACCCAGGAGAATCTCTCGGAGATGACCGCGATCACCGAGGAATCGCTGAGCGTCTCGGGGATCCTGCTGTCGAAGGTCTTCAACCGCGCCGAGGCCGAGGCCGCCCGCTATCGCAGGGCCAACGCCGAGCAGACCTCGCTGCAAGTCGAGCAGGCGATGACCGGTCGGCTGTTCTTCGCGACCGTGCAGACGTTCTTCGCGATCACTCCGGCGATCATCTACCTCGCCGCAGGGCTCATCCTGAACGGATCTCTGCCCAGCGGCACGGACGCTCTCACGGCTGGCACCCTGGTCGCGTTCACGACCGTGCAGTCGCGGCTGCAGATGCCGCTGCTGCAGCTGATGCGGGTCTCGCTCGACGTGCAGACATCGCTGGCTCTCTTCCGCCGGATCTTCGAGTACCTCGACCTCGAGCCGGCGATCGTCGACTCCCCCACGGCCCGGACAGTGACGCCGACCGAGCTGCGTGGCGAGATCGAGTTCCGCGATGTCTACTTCCGCTATCCGGAGCCGCGTACGCTCACCGGCGACCGTGGCGCCGATCGATTCGGCGACTCCCCCGGCCCGATCGACGCCCCGTCGACGGCAGCAGACGACGCCTGGACCTTGTCGGCCCTGAGTTTCACGATCCGCCCCGGACAGCTGGCCGCGATCGTCGGACCCTCCGGGTCGGGCAAGACCACGGCGACCTACCTGGTGCCGCGCTTCTACGACGTCAGCCGCGGCCAGGTGCTGATCGACGGCATCGACGTACGCGAGATCACCCTGTCCTCGCTGGCCGACTGCGTCGGCATGGTGACCCAGGAGCCGTACCTCTTCCACGGCACCATCCGTGACAACATCGCCTATGCCAAGCCCGGAGCCAGCCCCGACGAGATCGTGCAGGCGGCCCGCGACGCCAACATCCACGACCGGATCATGAGCTTCCCGGACGGGTACGAGACGGTCACCGGCGAGCGCGGGTACCGGTTGTCGGGGGGCGAGAAGCAGCGCATCGCGATCGCGCGGGTGCTGCTGAAGAACCCCCGCATCCTGATCCTCGACGAGGCCACCAGCGCGCTCGACAACGAGACCGAGCGACTCGTGCAGGAGGCGCTCGAACGCGCCACGACCGGGCGCACCACCCTTGCGATCGCACACCGGCTCAGCACGATCCTGGGCGCCGACGTGATCTTCGGCCTGGTCGACGGTCAGCTGGTGGAGCAGGGCACCCACGACGAACTGGTCGATGACGAAGCCGGCTTGTACGCCCGCCTCTACCGCGAGCAGTTCAGCTCCCGCCGCCAGCCCGCCCCCGCAGCCGAACTCGTGCGCGCCGACATCTGCATCTGATCCCGCCAGCCGTTCTTGCCACATCGACGCACCAAGAAAGTTCGGCAGAGATAGCGGTCGCCTCACGCCTGGTGGCTGATCGGCTTCACCGGTCTTGGAGAACCTCGCCCGCTAGGGTGACGAGCGTACTCGCGCGCCGGACCAGCGACTTCGCCTGTGTCGTGCTCGGAACCTTGGTGCTGTACTCGACATCGCCCTTCACAGCAATCAACTCGCGCAGCGCCTTCTCGGCCGCAGCCGAGTCTGGTCGCCCTGCCAGTGCCTGGCGCAGCTCTGTTGCGGCCTTCGCGTGATCCTTGCTCTTGCTCGTGTCCCAGTCAACGCAACGACAATCGCGTCCTTGGCGTTGATGCCGGAGTGGATCGCATCGCCAGCAGCGGGGGTCAAGCGATCGAGATCGAGGTTGTCCTGGGCCGAGGCAAGATAGTCCTGTGCCTTGCGCAGGTACTGGCGCGCATAGTTTGTGCTCTCCGCGGTCATGATGCCGCCTTGCGAGATCGACGCGGCAACTCTCCGATAAGCACCAACCCATCGCGCAGGATCTCCGCGACCACTGGTTCCCGGTCTTTCGGTGCGCGGACGAGCTCGTCCGGCGTTAGATGCAGCACGTCGCAGTCGTTTCCCAGACGCTCGTACACCGCTTTGGCAAGGTCGGCCCGACCTTCCCAGCCCTCATTCGCGATGACGGCGAGATCGATGTCGCTATCCGCATGGGCGTCGTCACGAGCCACGGAGCCGAAGACGAGCACTGCTTGGACGCCGGTCACTGTATCGCTCACGACTCGCTTCAACATGTCCAGCGGGCTTCGTATCGGACGCAAGGCCGCGATCGCTTCGTGCTTGTCGTTGATCCGATGCACCCCCGCGCGCCCTACAGGCTCGGTCGTGATGAGTCCGAGTTGCTCGAGATCGCGGAGCGCCTGTTGAACGGCACCCAGGCTATGCCGGCCGCCGGCAAGCGCATGAACGCGCCGACCGGTCAAGGCGCCCCCGGTGCGAAGGAGCACTGCGAGCGCCGCGCCGCGGGCTCCGGGGATGATGCCGCCGAAAGGCTCACCGAAGTTCATAAGAACAAAATACCGTTCACATGAACGGGAATCTAGTCATCACTCCCAGAAGACCCGGTCGACCACTTGGCGGGCACGGCGGGTGGCGCGGAGGTAGTCGTTGACGAGCTCCTCGCTCTCCCCCGCCCGGTAGCCCATCACGTGCGCGACCGCCGCTCGTTCCAGCGCGTCCGCGGGCAGCGCGTCCGCGGGCTTGCCGCGCGCCTGGGTGATGGCGTTGCGCACATCACTGACCATCAGCCACGCGGCGCGCAGGTCGTCTCCGTCGCTCTCGGTGACCAGGCCAGCCTCGACCGCGGCCTGCAACGCCTCCAAGGTGCGCGTGGTGCGCAGCCCCGGAACGCCGGGGGCATAACGCAGTTGGAGCAGCTGCACGGTCCACTCGACGTCGGCCAGCCCGCCACGACCGAGCTTGAGGTGGGTGTTGGGGTCGGCGCCACGCGGCAGCCGCTCCTTGTCGATACGGCCCTTGATCCGGCGCACCTCGCGTACGCCGGCATCGTCGAGGCCGTGCGCGGGGTAGCGCAGACCGTCGATCAGCGCGGTGAAGTCGGCGCACAGACCGGGGCTGCCGATCACCGCCTCCGCCCGCAGCAGCGCTTGGGCCTCCCAGGTCGCCGACCAGCGGTCGTAATAGGCGGCGTACGAGTCGAGCGAGCGTACGAGCGGACCTTTGCGTCCCTCCGGGCGCAGGTCGGCATCCACCTCGACGGCAGGGTCGGTGCCCGGCAAGGCCAGGAGCCGGCGCAGCTCGTTGGCCACGTCGAACGCGACCTTGGTCGCGTCTTCCGCAGACCCGCCTTCGCGCGTACGGAACACGAACATCACGTCGGCGTCGCTGCCGTATCCGAGCTCGTGGCCGCCGAACCGGCCCATCGACACGATGGCCATCTCCACCGGCAGGTCCGCCGCCTTCGCGCCGCGTGCCGCGGCCACCGCGTTCAGCGCAACCCGCAACGCTGCTTCGAGAGTGGCCGCCAGGACCGCGGTGAGCGCCTCGCCGACGACCTCGACGTCGATCAGCCCGAGTAGATCCGCGGACGCAACACGAAACAGCTCTCGTCGGCGGATCGCCCGAACCCCGATGATCGCCGAAGCGGGGTCGTCATGCCGGTCCACGGCCGCCAGCATCTCGGTCTGTACGGCAGCACGGTCCAGGGGCCGAAGGCCGTCGTCGGCACCAAGCAGGGCAACACCCTCGGGCGCCCGTTGCAGCAGATCGGTCCCGTACCTGCTGGACGAGAGCAACACGGCCATCCGCTGAGCGACCTGACCCTCGTCGCGCAACAGCCGGAGATACCAGTGGGTACTGCCGAGCGCATCGGAGATCTGCCGGAACCCACGCAGCCCCTGGTCGGGGTTGGGTGAGTCCGCGAACCACTCCAGCATCGCCGGCAGCAGCGCCCGCTGGATCGCGGCCGTCCGGCTGACCCCGCTGGTGAGCGCGGCGAGGTGACGTAACGCCCCCGCCGCGTCGAGATAGCCGAGGGCCTTGAGTCGCTGCTCGGCCGCGACCGTGGTGAGCCGAGCCTGGTCGGTCGGCAGCTTGGCGACCGCCTCGAGAAGCGGACGATAGAAGATCTTCTCGTGCAGCCGGCGCACCTCCACACTGTGCTGCTTCCAGCGTTTGTCGAGCTCCGCCGCCGAGTCCTTCATCATCCCCATCGACCGTGCCATCCGGCGCAACGACGCCTCGTCGGCCGGCACGACGTGGGTACGCCGGAGCTGAGCCAGCTGCATCCGGTGCTCCATCGTCCGCAGGAACCGGTAGGCCTCGTCGAGGGCCCGCCCGTCGGCGCGTCCGACATACCCGCCTCGGGTGAGATACGCAAGTGCGCTCAGCGTGGTCGGCGCCCGAAGCGACTCGTCGGTGCGACCGTGGACGAGCTGGAGCAACTGCACCGCGAACTCGACGTCGCGCAGCCCACCCGGGCCGAGCTTGAGCTGACGATCGACCTCGCGGGCGGGGATGTGCTCGATCACCCGCCGTCGCATCGCCTGCACCTCGCCGACGAAGCCGTCCCGAGCGGCCGCGTTCCACACCATCGGGGAGAGCAACTCGACGTACTCACGGCCGAGCGCAAGGTCACCCGCGACCGGCCGTGCCTTGAGCAACGCCTGGAACTCCCACGTCTTGGCCCATCGCTCGTAGTAGCCGACGTGACTGGCGAGCGTACGCACCAGGGGGCCTGCCTTACCCTCCGGACGGAGCGCGGCATCGACCGGCCACAGAGTGCCTTCCCCCGTGTGCTCGGAGCAGGCGTTGATCAGGTTGCTGGCCAGCAGCGTGCCGGCCCGGATCGCCGCCGACTCGTCGTAGCCCTCGGCCGGCTCGACGACGAAGACCACGTCCACATCGCTGACGTAGTTGAGCTCGTGCCCGCCGCACTTGCCCATCGCGATCACCGCGAGCCGGGCGGCGGCGCCCTGGTCGCCGACGCGGCCGCGGGCGATCGCGAGCCCGGTCTCCAGCGCCGCACCGGCCAGATCGGACAGCTCCGCGGCAACGTCGTCGACCGGCATCTGATGGGAAAGATCGCGCGAGGCCAGCCGCATCAGGTGCTTGCGATACTCCACGCGCAACGCGTCGACCGCCTCCCGTCCGGGCAAGGTCGCCGTCGGGTTCGGACCCGCTGGATCAGCCCCGACAGCCTCCAACAGCTTCGCGCGCAGCCACCAGGCGGCGGGCCTGGTCGAGCCGAGCGTCGGGTTCTCGAGCTCGTGCCAGTGCTCAGGGTGGCGTAGCAGGTGGTCCCCGAGCGCCGAACTCGCACCGAGCACCGACAGCAGCCGCATCGCCGTGCCTTCGTCAGCGGCAAGCTCGGCGAGCAGGGTGCCGTCCCGGTCGGCCAGCTCGGCGAGGTAGGCGACAGCCTGGTCGGGATCGGCTGTGGTGGCGACCATGTGCAGCAACTGGTCGACGGGCTCGCCGAGCCGGTCGACCACATCGGCAGACTCCTCGGGATGCTGGAAACCCATCCGGGCGAGCCGCCCCGACGCCGTCGTCGTACGCGCTAAGGACACCCCGCGAGGCTATCGCCCGGGATTCGTCTGCGCCGGGCCCGCGTCAAATTGACGCAAAATCACAGACGAATCCCGGGCAGAAATGGCCGTCAGATCGAGGACAGCATCCGCTCGCGCTCGAAGGGGTGCACGATCGCGCGGTACTCCTCCCACTCGTGGCGCTTGTTGCGCAGGACGAAGTCGAAGACGTGCTCGCCCAGCGTCTCGGCGAGCAGCTCGCTCTGCTCGGCGACGACGATCGCCTCGTAGAGGCTCTTGGGGAGCGGGTCGATACCGAGGCTCCTGCGCTCGCGGTCGTTGAGCGCCCAGACGTCGTCCTCGGCCTCGAGCGGCAGGTCGTACCCTTCTTCGATGCCCTTCATGCCCGCAGCGAGCACCGCGGCGAACGCGAGGTAGGGGTTGCAGGCAGTGTCGATCGTGCGGATCTCGACCCGGGTCGACGCCCCCTTGTTGGGCTTGTACATCGGCACCCGGATCATCGCCGAGCGATTGTTGTGCCCCCAGCAGACGTACGCCGGCGCCTCGCCACCGGCGATCAGCCGCTTGTAGGAGTTGATCCATTGGTTGGTGACCAGCGTGATCTCCGGCGCGTGCACCAGCAGGCCGGCGATGAACTGCCGCCCGGTCTTGGACAGGGAATACTGCGAGCCCGACTCGTAGAACGCGTTGCGGTCGCCCTCGAACAACGAGACGTGCGTGTGCATGCCGGAGCCGGGGTGCTCGGTGAACGGCTTGGGCATGAAGCTGGCCCAGATGCCCTGGCCCAGCGCGACCTCGCGCACGACCGTGCGGAAGGTCATCACGTTGTCCGCGGTGGAGAGCGCGTCGGCGTAACGCAGGTCGATCTCCTGCTGACCGGGGCCGCCCTCGTGATGACTGAACTCGACCGAGATGCCCATCTGTTCGAGCATCGTGATGGCCTCGCGACGGAAGTCCGCGCCCGCGCTCTGAGCGGTGTGGTCGAAGTAGCCACTGCGGTCCACCGGCACCGGCTCACCATCCTGCTCGCGGTTGCCCTTGAACAGGTAGAACTCGATCTCGGGGTGGGTGTAGAACGTGAAGCCCTTCTCGGCCGCCCGGCTCAGCGTGCGCTTGAGCACGTGCCGCGGGTCGGCGTACGACGGTGAGCCGTCGGGCATCAGGATGTCGCAGAAGATGCGGGCCGTTGCCGGCGCCTCCCCGCGCCACGGCAGGATCTGGAACGTCGCCGGGTCGGGCTTGGCCAGCATGTCGGACTCGGTGACGCGCGCGAAGCCCTCGATGGCGGAGCCGTCGAAGCCGATCCCCTCGCTGAAGGCGCCCTCGAGCTCGGCCGGCGCGATCGCCACGGACTTGAGATAGCCGAGCACGTCGGTGAACCACAGCCGTACGAACCGGACGTCGCGCTCTTCGAGCACTCGCAGCACGAAGTCTTCCTGCTTACCCATGAGCCAACTATGACGTACGCGGGTTACGCCCGGGTGACAGGCAACCGGTCGTCACATCCGTTGGTCCCTCAGAGGGCGTGGTTGGCGAGGAACATCCCCTCCGGGTCGTGCTTGGCGCGGATCCGCACCAGCTTCTCGTACGCTCCGGGGCAGAAGGCCTTGTCCACGCCGACCACTCGCCCGGCCAGGTCGAGGAGCTGCCGTCCCGGCGCCCACGGAACCATGGCCGCGAGTACGCCAAGCCAGCTCAACCGACCTCTCCCAACAACTCGTCTACGCGGACCAAGGACGCCAACCCGTCGTTGCGGATGCGCTGGGAAACTGCAGAGGCTGTGATCCCCTCTGCTTTCGCGATCTGTCGCTGCGTCATACCTGAGAGCAGACCACGAAGGGCCGACACAGAGCGTGGCGACGCTGCCGCGAGCAGCGCGTCGCGCGCGATCAAGGCCGCGTTGACTGGGGCGGGATCAGGTCCCGCCGTGTCGTTGGCGCATCGGTATGCCGTCCGCATCGTTCGGTACGCCGCACGCACCTGCTCGTGCGCGACAGCCTCGATCGCCTCTCGCGCGGCCCACCAGCCCGGGCCGTCCTCAACTCGCGGCTGGTCGCTGAGGATCTCTACACCTCCCCAGCCGACACCATGGCGGAGATCCACATCGGGGAGACCGAGTAGGCGGAGCCGCAGCGTCGCCGAGATGGCCTGGCCGACCGTGGCAAAGCAGCCTTGATACTCGTCGCCGACTGTGATCCGCAAGGGGGTCGACGGCGCCAACATCCGGTTGACCTCGTCGAGAAGAGTGACCACCCGGGCATGCAACTTTCCGCGCGACCCACTGCTGCGCGATCCGACCACATCCCCAATGATGGTAGCGACAGGCTTCATTTGAGACATATGAAGAGTATAGCTTCATATTCAGAAAATAAGTCTATGCTCTTCACTCATTGCCTTCCAGAAACTCAGGCCTCCGGCACGCGCGCGAGATCCCGGAGCCAGACCCGCGCGTTGGCGTCCGACGGCATCCGCCAGTCACCGCGCGGCGAGAGCGAGCCTCCGGCAGAGACCTTGGGGCCGTTCGGCAGCGCGGAGCGCTTGAACTGGCTGAACGCGAAGAACCGGTTGAGGAACACCTCCAGCCACTGCCGGATCGTCGCCAGGTCGTACTCCGCGCGAGCGTCCTCGGGGAAGCCGGGCGGCCACTCCCCCGCGTCGAGGTCGTGCCAGGCGTGCCAGGCGAGGAAGGCGATCTTGCTGGGTCGGTAGCCGCGGCGCAGCACGTGGAACAGGGTGAAGTCCTGGAGGGCGTACGGCCCGATGGCGTCCTCGGTCGCCTGCGGCTTCTTGCCCTCCTCGGTGGGCACCAGCTCCGGGGTGATCTCCTGCTCGACGATGACGCGCAGCAGACCGTTGGCGTCGTCGCTGAACAGCCCCTCGGCGATCACCCAGCGGATCAGGTGCTGGATCAGCGTCTTGGGAACGCCGGCGTTGACGTTGTAGTGCGACATCTGGTCGCCGACCCCGTACGTGCACCAGCCGAGAGCGAGCTCGGAGAGGTCGCCCGTGCCCAGCACGATCCCGCCCAGGTGGTTGGCGAAGCGGAACAGGTAGTCGGTGCGCAATCCGGCCTGCACGTTCTCGAACGTCACGTCGTAGACGGGCTCCCCGTCGCTGAACGGGTGGTCCAGGTCGTGCAGCAACTGGGTGGCGGCCGGCTTGATGTCGACCTCGGCGAACGTCACGCCGAGTGCCTCCGACAGCCTGGTCGCGTTGGTCTTGGTGAGCTCGCCGGTAGCGAAGCCGGGCATCGTGTACGCCAGGATGTCGGAGCGCGGACGGCCCAGCCGGTCCATGGCGCGAGCGGCGACGATCAGGGCGTGCGTCGAGTCGAGGCCGCCCGAGACTCCGATGACGATCTTGGGTTGGCGCCCAGAAGTCGAGCCCAGCGCGCGGAGGCGCTGTTCCAGCCCGGAGACCTGGATGTTGTACGCCTCGTAGCAGTCCAGCGCCAGCCGCGCCGGGTCGTCGGGGACGAACGGGTAGCGGTCGACCTTGCGCCGCAGCCCGATGTCGCCCCGTGGTGCCCCCAGCCGGAAGGACACCGTGCGGAACTCGCCGACGCGCGCGCCGTGCGTCCGGCGGTTGTCGTCGAAGGTGCCCTGGCGCAGCCGCTCCTGGCGCAGCCGATCGAGGTCGATGTCGGCAACCGCGCGACTCGCCCCTTCGACGAACCGCTCGGTCTCCTCCAGCAGGTCACCGCACTCGTAGATCATCGTCTGCCCGTCCCAGGACAGGTCGGTGGTCGACTCCCCTTCGCCAGCCGCGGCGTACACGTAGGCGGCATTGCACCGGGCGCTCGCCGAGCGCACCAGCAGTCGCCGATCCTCGGCTCGCGCGACGGTGATCGGTGAACCGGAGAGGTTAACCAGCACGGTGGCACCAGCCAGCGCAGCCTCCGCGCTGGGCGGCACCGGCACCCACATGTCCTCACAGACCTCGGCGTGGATCTTCAGGTCCGGTAGGTCGCTGGCAGCGAAGACGAGGTCGGGGCCGAACGGCACCTGCCGCGTGCCGATCGTGATCGTCTCCGCGCGCTGGTCGTCGCCGGGCCCGAAGTGCCGCCGCTCGTAGAACTCGCGGTAGTTGGGCAGGTTGGACTTGGGCGCGATACCGAGTACGACGCCGCCATGGATCACGACCGCGCAGTTGTAGACCCGGTTGCCGTGCGCGATCGGCGCGCCGACGATCAACACGGGCGTGAGCTCGGCCGAACTCGACGTCAGCAGATCGATCGCCGCGAGGGTCTCGTCCAGCACAGAGTCCTGGAGCAACAGGTCGTCGATCGCGTACCCGGTCAACGACAACTCGGGGAACACCGCGACCGCGACTCCCTCGTCGTGGCAGATCCGGGCCTGCTCGAGGATCGTCTCGGCATTCTTCGCGGGGTCGGCGATGCTGACCGGCACGCTGCAGGCAGCGATCCGGGCGAACCCGTGTGCGTAGATGGAGTAGAAGTCCACGCGCACGATCCTCCCATGCGAGCCGGCGCGGAGCTGTGTGAGCGACGAGACAGCGACGATGGCGCGCGGGCGCCCTAGATTGGTTGACGAACCGGGGACCTCATCAGGAGGCCTCGAGTCAGCATCGAAACGAGGTCGCCCGAAATGAGGTCGTCATGAGCGAGCAGCCCGCACCCTACGGAACCGGACCGGCCGTCGGCCAGACGCAACCGACAACCGCAGACGCCACACCGCCGCGCAAACGGATCCGCATCCCGCATCTGCGCGCGATGAAGGAGAACGGCGAGAAGTGGGCGATGCTCACTGCCTACGACATGTACACCGCCGCCACGTTCGACGAAGCCGGGATCCCCGTGCTGCTGGTCGGCGACTCCGCTTCGAACAACGTCTACGGCAACGAGACGTCGCTGCCGGTGACCGTCGACGAGCTGATCCCGCTGGTCCGGGCGGTCACCCGATCGGTGAAGTACGCGCTGGTGGTCGCCGACCTCCCGTTCGGCTCGTACCAGGCCTCACCCGAGCAGGCGTTCCACACCGCCGCGCGCTTCATGAAGGAGGCCAACGCGCACTGCGTGAAGCTCGAGGGCGGGGAGGAGATGGCCGAGCAGGTGCGGCTGTTGACACACGGCGGCATCCCGGTGATGGCCCACATCGGCTTCACCCCGCAGAGCGAGCACACGCTGGGCGGCTACCGGGTCCAGGGCCGAGACGGCACCGGCGGAAAGCTGATCGCCGATGCCATGGCCCTGCAGGACGCGGGCGCGTTCGCCGTCGTCATGGAGATGGTGCCCGGTGACGTAGCGGCGGAGATCACCAAGAAGCTCGCGATCCCGACGATCGGCATCGGCGCCGGCAGCCAGTGCGACGCACAGGTACTGGTGTGGCAGGACATGGCCGGCCTGCGGACCGGCCGGATGCCACGTTTCGTCAAGCAGTACGCCGATATCCATGCCGTGCTGCGGAAGGCCGCGGAGGACTACCGTGACGATGTCGCCTCGGGTGCGTTCCCGGGGCCGGAGCACACGTTCTGAGTCTGGGCATCTGCTGGATCAGTCGTCGACGTCGTCGTTCCAGGTGGGGTCGTTGTCCCAGTCGTCGTTGCGTTCCTCGACTCTCTCCAGGGCGCGCGCCGCCTCCGCTTCGGTGGCGTAGGGACCCAGCCGGTCCTGGTTTCGGCAACCTTCGTCACCCTCGACCACGTGGTGGGTCAGGCAATACCAGTAGTGCTTGTCCTCCGACATGCGTCCAACGTACTCCTCGACTCGGCTCCCAAGAGTTCCCGCACGCAGGCCATGCCTGCTACGCGACGACAGCGCCTACCTGCGGAATCTCTAAACTCGACCAGGTGAACCCCGTCCAGCCCGGCAGCATCTCTGCTCGCCGCGCCGTCCCCGCGTCCATCCCCCGCCCGGAGTATGTCGACAAGCCGGCGCCACAGCCGTTCACCGGCGACGAGGTCAAGGACGCCGAGACCATCGAGCGGATGCGCGTCGCCGGGCGGCTCGCCGCCCAAGCGCTACAACTGGTCGGCAGACACGTGGCCCCCGGCGTGACCACCGACGAACTCGACAGAGTCGGCCACGAGTTCCTGTGCGACCACGGCGCCTACCCCTCCACGCTCGGCTACCGCGGCTTCCCCAAGTCACTGTGCACCAGCGTCAACGAGGTGATCTGCCATGGCATCCCCGACGACCGGGTGATCGGTGACGGCGACATCGTCAACGTCGACATCACGGCGTTCCTCGGCGGTGTCCATGGCGACACCAACGCCACCTTCCTCGCCGGCGATGTCGCCGAGGAGACCAGGCTGTTGGTCGAGCGCACCGAGGAGGCGCTGCGGCGCGCGATCAAAGCCGTCCAGCCCGGGCGACGGGTCAACGTGCTGGGGAGGGTGATCGAGGCGTACGCGAGCCGGTTCGGCTACGGCGTCGTCCGAGAGTTCACCGGTCACGGCATCGGGACCGCGTTCCACTCGGGGCTGATCGTCCCGCACTTCGACGACCCGCACTACGACGACGAGATCCGGGTCGGAATGACCTTCACGATCGAGCCGATGCTGTGCCTGGGCACCGCCTCGTGGGACATGTGGCCCGACAACTGGACGGTGACCACGAAGGACAAGCGGCCCAGCGCACAGTTCGAGCACACCCTGCTGGTCACCGAGAACGGCGCCGAGATCCTGACGTTGCCCTGAAATGGCCGCGGCAACGGCCCTCGCCGCACCGCGGAGCCGGCGACCGCCCCGCGAGCGAAGCTCACGGTTGCTGCTCGGGCATCAGCTTGCGCCGGCCCTCCTCCGGTTTCTCCCCGCGCTGCCACTCCTGCACCGACGCCCACGCCGAGGGCCCGTACGCCAAGACGTTGCCGCTCTCGCCCTCGAAGACGTAGAGGACCCCGTTGTTGTCGCCGATGGAGTACGCGGAGTCACCGGGAAACTCGCGAAAGCCCCCGGCGGTCGTGAAGACGGTGAACTCCATGCGGCGAAGGTACCCGCCTGGACTACGCCTTGTCCGCCGAACGGCTGAGTTGGCCAAGCGGCCACTTCTGCGGGCAACCTCCCCTCGATCGCGCGATTATCGGCCAGTTCAGCGGAGGGTTGCCTGCATTTCTGGCCGCTTGCCCAGCGGAAGCTCACTCACGACCGCGTAGCGTGGCCGGCCGCGCGGCCCTTCCCCGAGACGCGACTCGACCAGGACGACGTTGTCCGCCACCCACGCCGGGCCTTGGTAGGCATCGAGGACTCGCAGCCATCGCGTCGCCTCGAACGTGCGGCCGCTGCGCGCCAAGGTGAGGTGTGGCCGGAACCGGCCGCCACCGACCTCCGCGCCGGCCTTGGTCGCCGCGGCACGAGCCCCCACGGCGAGTCGGCGTAGCTCCTCGGGATCGTCGGCTCGAACACCGGCGTAGAGCACCTTCGCCCGAGCCGCGTCTGGGAAGGCACCGCCACCTCCGAGCCGAGCCGTGAACGGTGTACGCTTCCGAGCCGCGCGAGCCAAGCGCTCGATCAGGTCGTCCAGCGAGCGCTCGGGCACCGCCGCCATGAAGGCCAACGTCACATGCCACTGCTCGCGGGTCGCCCAGCGCAACTCGCGACCCGCCTCCCGGCGAGGCCCGAGGAATTCGTCGAGGTCTTCGAGCACCTCCTCCGGAGGCAGCACTGCCACGAACATCCGCATCGACACCCTCCGAACCTACCGAGGCTTCGGCACCGCCGCACCTGGTTAGGGCACCACCCCCCGGGGAAGCTACCCGGAAATGGATTCACAAAGCCGCGGCAGCGTCAGCGGACCGCACCGCGGAACAGGCGCCACCTGCCCGTCGCTACGACACACCCCGGCGTTGTCGGCACCGCGCCATTGAACTACGTCAGTTCCGGGCCATTCCCGGGCCATTTCCGGCCCCGAACGGGCGGGCCGACAGGCCCACTGTGGCTAGCGGGCGAGTTCGTCGAGCAGACTGCTGGCGGCCTCGAAGGTGCCGGGCAAGCCTTCGATCCAGATCCGGACATCGCTGCTGCCCAGCCCCAGATCGTCCAGATACTCGCGCAGGACGGCGACCGAACCTCCCAAGTCCGGTCGCCGCCGCACGATGGCGATCCCGCGCAGCGCACCGACCCTGCCCACGGTCTCCCCCCCGAAGAAGACCGTGCGAAGGACGTCGGTCACCTGGGCCAGCGTGAGCTCGCGGGCCAGATGGTCACTGCCGGGACCGGTGATCTCGACGACGACCAACGCGTTTCGCGTGCGCAGGTCGTGGCCGACGCTCTCGGCTTGGCGATAGAGCTCTCCGAGGCGGGACCGGAGGTGGGCCGGGCTCGCCATGCCGGTGAGCGGGTCCTCGCAGGAGAGCTGGTTCAAGAACTCCATCGTGGAATCGCTCCAGGCCACGGAGAGCGCCTTGACCGAGGCGTACGCGGGTTCCCTCCCCAGGACCCGCGTGTAGGTCGAGCGCAACCCGTCCAATGCCTCTCCCAGGGAGGCACCGATCCGGGCGTACGCCCGACCCACCTCGGCACTCGGCGCTATCGCGTCCGTGCCGGACAGCAGCGCTTCTCCCACGGCGTCGAAGCCCTCCGGCAGTGTCTGCCGCTCGGCCTCCGACAACTCGCGCGCTGTTGCCTGGGCACCCACGGACCGGCGGCGGGCTATCGACGTGAACGCCATCTCCCAACCTCCTGTCCGTGATCGCAGCGCTTGGCGCACCCCCACGGCGTCAAGCGCTGTTGCTCCTGCGGTGTGAGCCGCTGTTGCACCGATGAAACGGAGCCCCTGACGGACCATGACGCGGTTCTGACGAAATTCCCGCGAAATATTTCCGGCGCCCTCCGCCGGGGTAGCCTTGGTAGGTCATATCCGCCCAACTCGCCCGTTAGTCCTCGTCCGTTGTCCCTTCCGTCACCTCTCGTCGTTACCTCTAGGCCATGACCGAACTCCTGCACAGCGTCGAAGCGCCCAGCGACGCCGAGCTCATCGCTCGGGTCCGCGGGGGGGATCTTGCTGCGTACGGCGACCTGTTCGAACGGCACGTGGAGGCGGCTCGCCGGCTCGCGCGGCAACTGGTGCGCGGTCCGGACGCCGATGACCTCGTCTCCGAGGCGTTCACCAAGGTCATGACGGTGCTGCAGGGTGGCGGCGGGCCGGACGTGGCTTTCCGGGCGTACCTGCTGACGGCGATCCGCCGGCTGCACATCGACAAGGTCCGCAACCAGTCCCGGCTGACCACCACCGACGACATGAGCCAGTTCGACCCGGGCGTGCCGTTCCACGACACCGCCGTCGCCGGGTTCGAGTCGGGCGCCGCGGCCAAGGCCTTCGCCTCGCTGCCCGAGCGCTGGCAGCTGGTGTTGTGGCACCTCGAGGTAGAAGGCCAGAAGCCCGCGGACATCGCGCCGCTCCTGGGCATGAGCGCGAACTCGGTATCCGCTCTGGCCTACCGAGCCCGCGAAGGTCTGCGGCAGGCATTCCTGACAGCCCACCTGACCGACACCGCCGACGCGGAGTGCCAGTGGGTCAACGAACACCTGGGCGGGTACGTGCGGGGCGGGCTGTCCAAGCGAGACTCCGGCAAGGTCAAGACCCACCTCGACGACTGTCGCAAGTGCACCGCGATGTACCTCGAACTGACCGAGGTCAACTCCAACCTGGCGGCGATCATCGCGCCGCTGCTCCTCGGCGGCGCCGCAACGGGCTACCTCGCGACGACGGGATCGGCCGGAGTCGCCGCCGGTGGCGTGATCGTGCTGTTCGATCGGGCCAAGGATGCCGTGCTCGGCAACCTCACGGCGGTCGCCGCTGGTGCCGTCGCCGTCGGAATCGCCGCCGCCACGGTCGTCGGCGTCACGGTCGCCACCCGTAGCGACGAGGGTGCCAGTCCGGCCAGTGCCGCTGCCGGCCGCGCCGACGGCGGCGGTCTCGGTCAGGGTCCCGGTGCCGACGGTGGCACGGGGATCGGTGCTGACGGAAGCGCGAACGGGGACGTCGGCGATGGTGCCGGGCCAGGCGCCGACCACGGTACGGGTGCCGACGACGGCAGCAACGGTACGGGCAGCGGCGACGCCGGGACGGGTACCGGTGACGGCACAGCATCGGAAACCGGGAACGACTCGGGATCGGGGACTGGCGACTCAGACTCGAACGGATCCGGCTCGGGCGATGACAACAGCTCGGGCGGCGGGAACGACAAGCCGACCGCGAACATCACCCTCAAGTCCGCCACGATTGCCGACAACGCGGTCGTGGTGAGCGTCAACGGCCTGCCCGCCACGACCGTTCCCGTGCAGATCAACCTCACGTCTCGCTCGGGCAAAGTCACGTTCGAGGCGCAGAAGGGAACCTGCTCGGTCAAGGCTGCCAAGCCTCGGAAGGCAAGCTGCGCCACCTCGCGCGGTGCGTCCGGGGCCTCGGTGCTCCTGGTGGCGCCGCGCCGGTTCGCCGTGACCCTGCCGCTCGCGTACCCCGACTCACTCGAGTCCGATCGGCTGGTGGTGCGAGTCTCGCTGCCGGGCTACCGCGACCCGCACAGCGGCAACAACCGCGCCCGGCTGAAGTTCACGCCGACCCGTAAGCCTGGCACCGAGCCGACGGCGACACCGACGGCCACGCCCACCAGCACCCCCACCACAACACCGACCGCGACACCGACTGGGCCCACCACACCTACAGAGACTCCTACTGAAACATCTACCGGGACCCCGACGGAGACACCCACCGACCCGACGGGCACGCCCACCGAACCAACCGGCACCCCAACGGAACCCACCAGCACCCCCACGGAACCCACCAGCACCCCAACGGAACCCACCAGCACCCCCACCCGGACACCCACGGAGCCGACCAGCACCCCCACCCGGACACCCACGGCGACACCAACCGAACCCACCCGGACCCCGACCGCCACTCCCACAGAAACGCCGACGGAACCGACCGGTACCCCCACCGACACACCCACGGGGACGCCCACCGGTACGCCGACCACAACACCGACCGAACCAACGGGCACACCCACGGCCACCCCGACCGAGCCGACGGGCACACCGACTCCCACTGAGCCAACTCCGACGGACCCAACCCCAACCAACCCGGCGCCAGTCGACCCGGCACTGACGATCTCCGACAAGGACCTGGACGGCGGGATCGGCCGATTCCGGATCGACGTCACCGGGTTGCCGGACTCCGGGACCACGCTGGTCTTCGACCTGGCCTCCTCCAACAAGCTGGTCGGGATCCAGTCCGTGCCGAGTGGCTGCTCCGGTGTCCTGTGGTCGCCGATGCGGTTCACCTGCAAGACCACCGGCCCCACCTTCACCGGCGTCGTCGACATGAACCTGCTGCCGATGCCGATCTGGGAGACCACCGACGTGACGGTGACGATGTCGGCGCCCGACGTCGACGACCCCGACCCGAGCAACAACACTGCCAAGGTGCGCGTCGGGTACGCCGGCATCATCACCTCGCTACTGCTCGGATAAGCAGTTCCGCCCCGGGCACGACGCCCGATATCTTTGGGGAACGATGACTCCCGACCCGTGGCCAGCACCCACTCCCCGAACTCCCGTCGACGCGACCGTCTCCCTGCCCGGGTCGAAGTCCCTGACCAACCGGGCGCTGGTGCTGGCGGCGATCTCCGACGGACCTTCCGTCGTCCGCCGAGCGCTCGTCTCACGCGACACCACACTGATGGCCGACGCACTGCATGCGTTGGGAACCGGCATCGACACCGCTGGCCCGGATTGGCGAGTCTCCCCGGCACCCCTGACCGGGCCGGCGAAGGTCGACTGCGGGCTAGCCGGCACCGTGATGCGGTTCGTGCCCCCGCTGGCCGCCCTCGCGACCGGCGACGTGCAGTTCGACGGCGATCCCCACGCCCGCACCCGACCGATGGACTCGGTGCTCGGCGGCCTGCGACAGCTCGGTGTCGAGATCGACGGCGACCGGCTGCCGTTCACGGTCCACGGCACTGGCCGGGTTCGTGGCGGTGAGGTCACCATCGACGCGTCTGCGTCTTCACAGTTCGTGTCGGCCCTGTTGCTGGCGGGGGTTGCGTACGACGAGGGCATCGTGATCCGGCATGCCGGCGCGACGCTGCCCTCACTCCCCCATATCGAGATGACCGTGGATGCACTGCGTACGCACGGGGTCACGGTGGACGTGCAACCGCCGGTGTGGCGCGTGCAGCCAGGCGCCGTGACCGCGGTTGACGTGGAGATCGAGCCCGACCTCTCCAACGCGGCTCCGTTCCTGGCGATCGGTGCACTTCTCGGCGGCACCGTCACGGTGCCGGGTTGGCCGGCGTCCACAACCCAGGCCGGTGATGCACTGCGCGGCATCCTCGCCGAGATGGGCGCCGACGTGCGGCTGGACGACAGCGGGTTGCACGTCACCGGTGGCGACCTGTACGGGCTGGACGCCGACCTGCACGACGTCGGGGAGCTCACTCCGGCCGTCGCCGCGCTGTGTGCCCTCGCGGACGGCCCTTCGACGCTGCGTGGCATCGCACACATCCGCGGCCACGAGACCGACCGGCTCGCGGCGCTGGCCACCGAGCTCAACCGCTTGGGCGGCTCCGTCGCCGAGACAGACGACGGACTGCGCATCGACCCTCGGCCGCTGCACGCCGGCATCTTCCACACCTACGCCGACCACCGGATGGCGCATGCCGGAGTGATCCTCGGCCTCCGCGTGCCGGGCGTACTCGTCGAGGACATCGCCACCACCGCCAAGACCTTCACCGACTTCGACCGGGTGTGGACGCGCGCCGTGACGGGCAGCTAGGGGCATGGCTCACGTTCCCGCCGCTACGGCCGCTTCCCGCCGCGAATCGCGAGACAGGCCTTAGCAGTGGGCCGCAGCAGCGACTACGAACGCATCGACCCCGACTCCTTCGACCGTCCCAAGCGACGCACCCGGCCGCGTACCAAGGACCGCCCGGCGTACGCCGATGCCGTGCCCGGGCTGGTGATCACCGTCGACCGCGGTCGGTTCACCTGCGACGTGGCGGGTCGCGCGGTGATGGCGATCAAGTCGCGGCCGCTGGGCCGCAAGGGTGTCGTCGTGGGTGACCGCGTGCAACTGGTCGGTGATGTCAGCGGCAGTGACGACACCCTGGCCCGGATCGTCACCATCGACGAGCGCGAGACCACGTTGCGCCGTACGGCGGACGACGACCAAGTGGAGCGGATCATCGTGGCCAACGCCGACCAGCTCGTGGTCGTGGTCGCCCTGGCCGACCCCGAGCCGCGGGTCGGCCTGATCGACCGCGCGCTGGTGGCTGCCTACGACGAGGGCATGGATCCGCTGCTGGTGCTGACCAAAGCAGACCTCGCGGCGCCCGACGAACTGCTGGCGACGTACGGTCCGCTCGACGTGCCCTACGTGGTCACGTCGACGAAATCGCCGGCGGGCGCCGACATCGCCCGTGTACGCGAGCAGCTGGAGGGGCGCACGAGTGTGCTGCTCGGGCACAGCGGCGTCGGCAAGTCGACGCTGGTCAACGCGCTCGTACCCGGGGCCGGCCGCGCGACCGGGCACGTCAACGAGGTCACCGGGCGGGGCCGGCATACCTCGACCTCCGCGCTGATGCTGGCGCTGCCCGGGCCGCGCGGCGGCTGGATCGTCGACACTCCCGGCATCCGCTCCTTCGGACTGGCCCACGTCGACCCTGCGCACCTGATCCACGCGTTCCCCGACCTCGACGCGCTGACCGACGAGTGCCCGCGCGGCTGCACCCATGCCGAGGGCGAACCCGAATGCGGTCTCGACGACGCTGTCGGCGAGGTCGAGCAGGGGCGGGTGGCTTCCTTCCGCCGCCTGCTGGCCAGCCGCGAGGTGGCCCTTTGATCACCTCGGTCGGCGACCGTCGGTCCTGCCCGCCATGCCGCCGACGAGGATCGCCACTGCCTCGTCCAGGTCGATCGCCAGGTCGCCGGCGGCTAACCGGCGAAGCTCGAATCCGTCGATCAGGCCACCGAGCAAGGGCGCGAATCGCTCGGGCTCCGGAACCCCGACGGCCTTGAGCATGGCAGTCGCAACCTGGTCGTAGGCGGCATAGCAGCGGGCGGCAGCGTCTCGCAGGTCGTCACTGCGAGTGGCGTGGAGGTAGAGCTCGAGCTGGGCGATCTCCGCCTGCCGGCTCGGCCGGTCCTCGATCACCTCCCGTGCTTTCGCCAGTGCTTCCTGGAGCGTGACCGTCGTGCCTTCGAGTTCCTCGGCGATGATCGCCAGCCGCTCGACCTCTTCGGCGACGAACAGATTCAGCGCCTCGCCGAGCAGTCGCTCCTGGGATGCGAAGTGGTAGGTAAGGGTCCCGAGCGAGACGCCGGCAGCCTTCGCGATGACGCGGTTGCTCACCCCACCGATGCCGCGCTCGCCGATCAGGTCGAGCGTGGTGGCGAGGATCCGGTGCCGAACGTCGCTGGCCATATCTCCTCCGGTCCCACAACTTGTTCGTTCGAACGAACGAGACCATGCTAGTGTCTCGGATCATTGTCTGCCGCTCAAATTGTCTGCCGCCAAGGAGTGCACTGATGCGTTGTCTCGTCACCGGAGCCACCGGATTCGTCGGCAGCAATCTGGTCCGCAGCTTGCTCGCCGGAGGCCACGAGGTGCTCGCGACCGGGGCACCGGGCTCTACGACCCGGTATCTCGACGGACTTCCCCTGACAACCCGTCTGGCGGATCTGCTCGACCCCGCCCAGCTGCCCGAGCTGGTCGAAGGCCGCGACTGGGTGTTCCACGTCGCGGGCGACACCTCGACCTGGAGCCAGTTGGCCGAGCGTCGACGCAAGGTCAACGTCGAGGCCGCCAAGCTGCTCGCCGACGCCGCGCTCGAGGCCGGAGTGGCCCGATTCGTCCACACCAGCACGGTCGATGTGCACGGCTACAACGCCGACGGCAGTCCGCTGCCCGAGCGGCCCGGCGAGAAGAGCCTGTTCAACATCGGTTACGACTACGCCGACACCAAGGCCGCCGGCGAGGCAGCCGTCCTCCGTCGCGTCGATCGCGGTCTCGACGTGGTCGTGGTCTACCCGGGATTCATGATCGGTCCCTACGACCACACGCTCCAACTGGGCCGGATCATCCGGGAGATGCAGGCCGGCAAGATCGTCTTCGCGCCACCCGGCACCGGCTCGTTCTGCGACGTGCGTGCGGTCGCCGACGGCATGGTGGCCGCCGCGGAGAAGGGTCGCACCGGCGAGGGCTACAACCTGACCGGGCACAATCGCAGCTACGCCGAGGTCTTCGCCCGCATCGGAGAGCTCGTGGGCGCGAAGAACAAGCCGATCCGGCTGCCTGCGGGCGTCCTGCGGACCTACGGCTCGCTCGCTCAGTTGGGCGCTCGCTTCACCCACCGCGTACCCGACATGGATCCTGGCATGGCCAAATACCTCTCCGTGCCACAGGCCTCCGATTGGAGCAAGGCACGCGACGAACTCGGTTACCACCCCGGCGATGTCGACCGGGCGATCCGCGACGCCGCAGCCTGGTACGACGAGTTCATGCCCGCGTGATCAACCCCAGGTGGCGCGGGCACCGGCGTCGCCGGTGAGCACGACCCAGACGAGCACGACGATGCCGAGCACGACCAGAGCGACCGGCACGACCCGTTCGGCCCATGGCGCGGCAGCAGTCCTGGCGCCGGACCCACTCACCAGGCCACTCGGCCCGCCGAGCGTCAGAACCGCGTACGCCCCGACGACCAGGAACCCGAGCATGACCCAGGCCAGCACGTCGCCTCGCTGCTCGTGGGTCCGGATCAGCGCGTCGGGCAACCCGCGGTCCTTCTGTAGGTCCGGCCCGGAGAGCTTGGCGACCCAGACTGCGACGGTCGACACGACGACGAGTACGCCGGTGGGCCAACGAGTGAGGTAGCGCCACTTCGGCACCACGGCGAAGAGGATCGCCGAGATGACGGCCAGCGGCGTGAACACGACAGCCGCGTGCACGACCAGCACATGGACCGGCAGACCTGAGATCTCCACGCTCTAGACGTTAGCTCCCACGACGGCACGTGAGGTGGTCCGTACGAGCAGTCCTCGACCTCGGCGGCTCGCGTCCGACCGGCGTCTCGACGCACGCCCCGCACCTCGGCACACTCCACCCCGCACGAGGCCGATCGCGTAGCCCCGCGAGGAACGAGCGGCGGCGTATCGAGCTGCTTCCGGTCGTCGAGTGCCCGGCGAGGAACGAGCCGGGTGTATCGAGACGCCGACCGGACGCGGGGGGGCCGAAGTCACGGACTTCTCATACAGATCAACGAGACCTCTGTGCCGGGCCAATCAGCAAGCCCCCATCAACTAGCCTGATCCGGTGCCGACCAACTACACCGACGACCTGCGCCTGGCGCACGTGCTGGCCGACGACGCCGACTCGCTGACGACCAGCAGGTTCCAGGCTCAAGACCTGCACGTGTCCACGAAGCCGGACCTCACCCCCGTCACCGACGCCGACCGAGCGGTGGAGGACGCGATCCGCCGCACGCTGTCACGCACGCGGTCTCGAGACGCGGTCACCGGCGAGGAGGAGGGCACGACCGGGCACAGCCAGCGCCGCTGGATCATCGACCCGATCGACGGCACCAAGAGCTTCGTCCGCGGCGTGCCCGTATGGGCGACGCTCATCGCGCTCGCGGTCGACGACGAGGTCGTGCTCGGCGTCGTCTCCGCACCGCTGCTCAACCGCCGCTGGTGGGCGATGAAGGACGGCGGGGCGTTCACCGGCAAGTCCCTGATGAAGGCCACCCCCTGCCGGGTCTCCGATGTGAAGCGGCTCGACGACGCCTCACTCTCGTACTCGAGCTTCTCCGGCTGGGAGGAGCGCGGTCGCCTCGACGACTTCATGGCACTGGCCCGGCGGTGCTGGCGTACTCGGGCGTATGGCGACTTCTGGTCGTACATGCTCCTCGCCGAGGGGGCCGTCGACCTTGCCGCCGAGCCCGAACTCGAGGTGTACGACATGGCGGCGCTCGACGTGATCGTGCGGGAGGCCGGCGGCCGGTTCACGGGACTCGACGGCAAGGACGGTCCCTGGTCGGGGAACGCTCTTGGCAGCAACGGCATCCTGCACGACGCTGCGCTCGGCTTCATCGGCTCGATCGAGGACGAAGAGATGCCGCCCCGGGCCTCGGGATCCGTGTTCGATCTCAGTGCCCATCGCCGACCGCCCCTTGTCGACCCGGACGAATAGGACCTAGGTTTCTGACATGCGCATCAATGAGATCCTCGCCGGTAAGGCCGGCCAGCAAGTGGTCACCATTCCCCCCGACGCCACCGTGCGCGAGCTCGTGACGCTGCTCGGCCAGCACAACGTGGGAGCTCTGGTCGTCAGCTCCGACGGCACCACCGTCGACGGAATCGTCAGCGAGCGCGACGTGGTGCGCCACCTCGGTGCCGACGAGTCCGTGCTGAACGCACCCGTGTCGACGATCATGACAGCCCAGGTGCACACGGCCGATCCGGGCGAAGCACTGGACGAGCTGATGCAGTTGATGACCGACCACCGCATCCGGCACGTCCCCGTGGTTGTCGACGGTGCCTTAGCTGGCATCATCTCGATCGGCGACGTGGTCAAGAGCCGCATCGGCGAGCTCGAGTTCGAGCGCGATCAGATCGAGTCCTTCGTCCAGTCGCAACAGACCTGACCCGCCGCACCGCACCCGAAAGGCCCGACATGGACAAGCCCGAGATCGACTTCCCGGATGGTCCGCCGCCTGCCGACCTCGAGATCACCGACCTGACGGAGGGCGACGGGGTGGAAGCGACCGCGGGCAACACCGTCAGCGTGCACTACGTCGGCGTAGCCCACTCGACCGGCGAGCAGTTCGACGCCTCCTACGACCGCGGCTCACCGCTCCAGTTCCGGCTCGGCGCCGGCCAGGTCATATCGGGCTGGGACAACGGCGTTCAGGGCATGAAGGTCGGTGGCCGCCGCAAACTCACGATCCCACCACACCTGGCCTACGGCGACCGCGGCGCCGGTGGCGTCATCGCCCCCGGCGAGACGCTGATCTTCGTGGTGGACCTGCTCTCCGTCAGCTGACAGGCCGAGTTGGCACGAATCGTCGCCGAGTTGGCACGAATCGTCGAGGATTCATGCCAACTCGACGGACCGTTAGCCCACCTGAACGGAGTTGCCTTCGAGGGTGACGGTGTCGCCGCGGTGGAGTTGGCGGCCGCGGCGAGTCTCGGGCTCCCCGTTGACGAGTACGCGACCGGCGAGCACGAGCGGGCGCACGTCCGACCCGGCGTCGACCAGGTCCGCGAGCTTGAGGAACTGGCCGAGGCGGATCATCTCACCGCTGATCTCGACGATGCGCGTGCTCATAGCAATCCCCTCATAGCAATACCGCCGCGGTGTGGATCAGCACGCCGACCAGCCCGCCGACGAGCGTGCCGTTGATCCGGATGAACTGCAGGTCCTTGCCGACGAACAGCTCGATGCGGCGGCTGGCCTCCCGGCCGTCCCACCGGTCGATCGTGTGGGTGATCACCGCGGTCAGCTCGTTTCCGTAGCGATCGACAGCGAAGACGGCGAAGTCGGCGGCTGCCCCGTCGACCCGGGCCCGCAGCGCGGGATCGGTCTGCAACTGCCGCCCGAAGGCCATCAGTTCTTGTCGGAGCCGGCTGCGGAGCAGCCCC